>CAYMWV010000096.1:0-13507 GCA_964394395.1 uncultured Sediminispirochaeta sp. | reverse complement strand
ACTCGGGAATAGAACCGACCAGTCGCTTCTGCTCCTCTCGTTCGCTTGGGAATAAGTTGGAGCTTAACCTTGAGATTCCCGCTCCCTTGGTATACGAAGGATACATGAAACATCGTACCACTTTCCACTTCCATTCCCCGGTTTTAATGCTTCCCCTTAGGGGTTCCGTTTTAGGGGCCTTTCAGGAGTTCCAGGAGTAACAGGCAGCCGCAGGATAAAATGGCTTCCCCCGTCCCGGTAATAGCTGATCTCGCCCTTTAACTGAGCTGCAAGGATCTTGATAAGTTGAAAGCCCAGGGTATCGGCTTTTTCGAAAAGCGCCGGATCGAATCCGGTACCGTTATCTGAAATTTCAATGAAAACATCTTCTCTCTCTTCCCCCCTTCGAATAATGATGCCAAGCTCTTTCCTTTTCTCTTCTCCGGCAGAGGAAGGTAGGTCTCCAGCAGAGGATGGGCTGGCAGAAAAGCCGTGGCGCAGGGAGTTGCTTACCAATTCACTGATGATAAGCCCGCAGGAAATAGCCTCCTCCAGGGAGAAAGAGATATCCTCCGAGGAGATGGAGAAATGGACCGGCAGCGGGCCGGAGGGAATATTCTCGAGCAAATGACTAACCAGGCTCTGTATATACGAGTCCGGATCAATGGAGGTGAAAGAACTCTCCCTGTATAGATGTTCATGGGCCAGGCTGATTGAGTAGATGTGGTTAATACTCTCCTGAAAGGCAATCTGATCATCCTCGCCCTGCAATTCCTGTTTCTTCAAGTTTAGTAAACTGATAATGAGCTGGAGGTTGTTCTTGACCCGGTGATGAACCTCCATCAGCAGAGTCTCCTTCTCTTTGACTGTTTCTTGAAGGAGGCTTACATCAGAACCTACTGAGAGAATTTCCTGCAAGTTTCCTTCCTTATCCCGTATCGGTTTGGTGGACCATTGAATCCAGATTTCCTTTCCGTCAGTTCGCCGGTTTTTATTCAGATAGGTGGAAAACGTTTCGGGATTATCCCAAATTTCCTGAAAGGAGATAGGGTCATCGGCAGGACTCAGTTGTTCTACCAAAAGGTCTCTAAGCATCTCCTGCTTCGGAAGTTCAAAGATATTTGCCGCATACTCATTGTAAAAGCGTATTCTTCCCCGTTTATCCCATCGAAAGATGGCAGTTGCTGCATTTTCAACCAGCAAGCGGTATTTCTGTTCGCTCTTTTGGAGAGCTTCCTCCCGTTTCTCAATGCGGAGACTCATGGAGTGCATGGTGTCGATTAGCACTTGAGCTTCCCAGAAGGTTTCTCCCCAGCTTATGTGGTAATTCCCTTCCCCTATCGCTTCTGCTTCTTTTGCCAACTCTATAAAGGGTTTTTCTATATAGCTGCTCATCCTGAAAACCAGAAGAATGAGGAGAGGAAGGATAAACAGGGTTGGAAGGATCATTGATAAAGCGATGTTCCTGGTAGTCTGGGTGAGGGTGTCAAAAGGTGTAAGCACTTGAAGTCTCCACCCTGTGCTCTCGATAGTGAAGGGCTTAGATAGGAAGGAGTTTCCCTCCAGGTTGATCCTTTCCCTCTCTGCTTGAAACAGCTTGCCTGGTCTCCACCGCTGTTCCACCAGTGTTGTATCCCCCGCTGCGATGGTTATTCCATCCCGGTCTAAAAGCAGGAGGCGGTACTCCCCTTCCGATTCAAGCTGTTTCAAGGTCTCAGAGAGGGCAGATAAATCAAGATTGAAAGAAAGGATACTGCCGTCGATCGGAATAGAGTGAGACCGGGTAACTGTGGGCCTTAAGGAAGCGGGTGAAATAAATGAGTTGCTCCAGAACTCCAAATCCCCCTGCTGAATAGCGAGAAAGAAGCTGGAACCAGAGAAATTGCTTCCCACCAGGTCGCTGTTATAGGGGTAGGTGAACAATACACTGCCCCTCTTGTCATAGAGGGTCAATCGTTCTATGTAGGGATTGTGGATAACAACTGCCCGGATAATTTTTTCCCGGTTTTCCTGTTCTTCTGAAAAGGCTGATATATGTTCAGCAATAATGCGGCTAAGCACCTGGGTTGATCCCAGAAAACTCTCAACCTCCCCGGCAATCGACTTTGCCAAGATCCTGCTGTCGTTAATAAGATGGCGCTTGAGAAAGTGGCTGGATGTTTGATAAATGACCACAATCTGTAATAGGGTAAAGAGGAAAAGTCCCGGTATGAGATACCGGATGAGAATCGATCGCAGCCTCGCAGGTTTTTTCCCCCGGTCTCTATCTTTTCGATCTTTATTGAACATCTACAAAGGTTCCATCGTTAATGGTTCGAATCGTGAAAGAGCGTTGGGCGTTTCCCTCTTTGGAAAAAGAGAGCTTACCTTTTTCGGTTTGAAATGATGCTTCAGGAATGACCCTCTCCAGGGGGATCTTTTCCTGCATGGAGCGTTCGATGGCCCGGCACAGAATATCTGCGCTCTCATAACCGATAACCGCCCCGCTACTAATTTCTATACCGTAGCGATCGTAAAATTCTATTCCAATCTTATCCCCAGATTCGATGGTACTTCCTGTCCTATCTATCTCAGAGAAATAGCAGTACTCGGTAAATGGCCCTCCCTGCTCAATTAGTTCCCTGTTTACCGCCCATTCGCTGATCAGAATCGGCACCTCTAATGAGAGTTTATACAGCTGCTGCACAACCCGGGCTGTATCGAGGGAGCTGCCTAAGATAAGAACTGAATCGGGGTCGTTCCTGACCATCTGTTTCATCATCGGTTCAAAGCGGTAGCTGCTGTAGCCTGAAGAGGAGCTGAAGCGCAGAACATCAATTACCTGAATCTCTCCCGGGACAGCTTTAGCAAAGGATTCCAGATAATTTTCTGTATAAGCGGCGTTTGTTTCGTCCAAAATAACCCCAATTGATTCAACCTGTAATTCATCCAGGGCAAACCGGGCAAGAGCTGCAGCCCGTTGGCTGTTGCTTCCATAGATGGTAAAAAAATAGTCATCATCCTTATGGAGGCTGTTTGCTGTTGCCGAGGGAGTGATGGTAACAACTTTTTCCCTGTTAACCAGATCAAGCACCTCAGATGCGGTGGAGCTCAGGGTAGGACCTATCATTGCAATAATCCCTTGGTCTATTAATTCCTGAACCTTGGTATATGCAATTGCAGGCTCTCCTTTGTCGTCTGCCTTGATCAGTTCAATCCTTCTTCCATCGATTCCGCCCCGCTCATTCCATAATGCAATAGCCAGTTCAGCCCCACGAAAAACAGGCAGATTTGGACTCACCCTGCTTCCCGAAAGTTCTCCAATATAGCCGATTTTGATCGGTTCTTGGGGAGAACATCCCGAAGAGAGCGCTAATGTGATGAATAAAGCTGCTGTTATACTTAAAAATATATACTTCATCCCCCTCATTATACCTATTTACGTTGGAAGCTTGAAGGGTTTGGGTTACAATCACATGGGAGAGGATAGCATGCGAAAACTGATAGTCCTGACATTGACAGCGTTTCTTTTTTTCTCTTTCCTCCTGGTTTCCTGCGGCTCCGGCCAGAACGAAGCGGCCTATGCCAAAGCGGCACCGCTCATGGTAGCGGAGCAATCCGGAGCGGCCATGATGGATCTGGCGAAGGAGGCGCTTCCTTCTCGAAGTGCATCTCCCACCACTGCGGTGGAGCGGAAATTGGTCAGCACCGCCGGGATGGAAATTGAAGTGGAGGATCTCGAAGAGGCGGAGAAGTCCCTGCAAGAGGGGGTGGAAAAGATTGGGGGCTATATTCAATCCTCCAGCCGCTACGGGGACAGCTTCTCCATGACCATCAAGGTTCCCGCTGAGCGGTTTGATTCCTTTCTGGATGAAACAGGCGCCCTTGGGCAGGTCCGATCGAAGAACATCAACGTGGAGGATGTGAGCGATCGCTACTACGATCTGGAGCATCGCATCAAGAATCTGGAAATTCTGGTAGAGCGCTATCAGAGCTATCTGGAAGAGGCGAAGAATGTGGAGGAGCTTCTCACGGTGGAGCGGCAGCTCAACGAGACTATTACCGAGCTGGAGCGACTGAAGGGGTCTTACAAGAACCTGGGTCATCTGGTCTCTTTTGCCACCCTGCATCTGTCGGTTTACCTTCCCTCCTGGGAAAGCGAAGAGGATCCTCTCCCTTCCCTGCGGGCGGGGCTGAGAAACTTCGGCAGGATGGTGGTACGGGTACTCTATGGGATTTTCTTTATCATTCTCGGAATAATAGCATTCGGTATCCCCGTAGTTCTGGTTATCGGCCTTTTTTACCTTCTCGCTTTCGGGCGAATTGGATTAGTTCGGCGGTTTTTTGGCCGTCTCCGGCCTGGCAGGAAGGAATCGAAAGCTTCAAAAGGGGTAAAGGATTAACATAATGAAGAAGCTGTCAAAGGGAGATATGGAGGATCTGGTCCATCTCTCTTTCTTTGTGGAAATAGGAAAGGCCATTGTCTCATCTCACAGCCTTACGGAGATCCTCAACAGGATCATGGAACAGATTGGAAAGATTTTTTTCCCACTCAATTGGTCCCTTTTTCTTAAAGATCATAAAACCGGCGAGCTTGTTTTCAAGGTTGTGGTAGGAGAGGCTTCTGAGAAGTTAAAGGGTATGCGGATTTCCGGCAAGGAGGGGATTACTGGCTGGATTGCCAGTACGGGACAGGCGGTTATCATTGAAGATGTGGAGAAAGATAAGCGGTTTAACAAAGATATTGATCGCATGACGGGCTTTACCACGAAGTCAATTATCGGGGTTCCTTTGAAGAGTGGCGACCGGGTCCTGGGGGTGATTGAGCTGATCAACAAGCTTAACGGTGATGCTTTCACGCCCTTTGAGTTGACCGTCCTTTCTACCATTGCCGATTTTGCCGCCATCGCTATAGAAAAGGCCTACTATGTGCAGGCAATAAAACGGATCTCCCGGCAGGATCATCTTACCGGGTGTCTGAACCGGCGCAGCATGGATCTGGTGCTTCAGCGAGAGATGGAGCGCCATCGTCGGTCGGGGACCCCGTTTTCTGTTCTCTTGCTGGATATCAATGGATTTAAACAGATCAACGATTCCAAGGGACACCAATATGGGGATGAAGTACTGCAGTGTTGCGCTCAGATTCTACAGGAGCATGTACGGCAGGTGGACTATGTAGCCCGATACGGGGGAGATGAGTTTGCAGTAATCATGCCCGAAACGGGGCGGGAATCAGCAGCCATGGTCCGCCAGCGTATTTTGACCTATATAGAGGAGCGGAACCGGCGGGACGATACACAGTTTCCCTTTAAGGCCAGCATCGGTATCAGCACCCTGGATGATGAAGAAGTAGATGATGTGGAGAGCTTAATCGAGAATTCGGATCGGGATATGTATAGCCAGAAGGGGAAGGGAGCATCCATGCGAATTGACGAGAATCTGCTGGACTTTCTGGAAGATGAGCAGCGTTCTTGATGGAGAGCTGGAACCGGCAACGGCGCCGATGTTTCACTTGGCCAAGCTCCAGACGCTAATCTGCAAGCTCCAGACTCCGGGCGGTAAACGCAGGCGGTATGTTCCAAGCCGTAGTCAACAAGCTGTTCAGGGGCAGCTTACAACTTTTTTAACTGCTTCAGCATGAAGAGCTTGTTCTCCTCCACATACTGCCTCAGCTCTTCGAAATCATCTTTCATCTCCGTGTCTGATCCGGAGAGTACCAGCAGATTGCTTCTCCACCGGTACCAGAGGTAGTGCTTTTGTATGATGTTACCCACCCTGCCCTTGCGCAGCTGCTGGTCCAGCCAGGTCATGAGCTGCACATGGTTTTCCTGTCCCGTAAGATAATAGATTGCGCTATCTGTTATGGTCAGGACCAGCCGGGTGAATCCCTCCTGCATTGCGGCGTCGTTGCGGTACCCCTCAACCTTGATATCCCGGCTTCCCAGGGTAAGGTCATAGCCCCTGCGCCGCAGCTCCTTCCGAAGTGTAATGATATTGTCCCGAATCTCCTGAACCTCATTGCTGTTGCCCCTGTTCCGCTCCAATGTGTGGCGCCATGTTCTGAGCATTCGTTCGTAGCGATGAAAATCTTTTGTCCGGCTGAGAAAGAGGGTAGTTTCCGACAGGAGCCTCCAGGTTGTGGAAAACTTTTCTGCCAGATCATTTCCAATTCGTTGTAACAATCCTCTTTCTGCCATAACTTCACTATGGGGCCGGGGGCCCTCTTTTTTCAAGTCCCGATTACCGGTAGGATGAACGAATTATGCGAGTTCTTGTACTATCTGACGTTCATGCCAATAAAGAAGCCCTCGATTCGGTGCTCCTGGAAACGAAGGGGGACCGGGATACTATCTGGTGCCTGGGGGATGTGGTTGGTTACGGCCCCAACCCCGATTACTGTGTCAGCCGCTTGAGAGAAGAATCAGCCCTGGTGGTTGCGGGAAACCACGATGCGGGTGCGGTTGGCGGGATCGATATAGGTTTTTTCTCCTCCACCGCCGCCGAAAGGCTGCAATGGACTCAGCGCCATATCAGTGAAGAGACTCACTCCTGGCTCTCTTCCCTTCCCAAACAGCATCTTGAGATGGGCTATACCCTGCTTCACGGCTCTCCCACAGGGCCGGTGTGGGACTACGTTCTGGATGGCAGGAGCGCGGCCGCAGCCTTTTCTGCCATGGAAACGGTCGGCGGATTCAACGGTCACACCCATCTCTCCGCCCTCTTTTCTATCAGCTGGAGAGGTGTTACCGCCTGCCGTCCCCGGCCTGGAAAGATGATCAAGCCGAAGGGGAGGAAGTGGCTTGCCAATCCCGGCAGCTGTGGGGTCCCCAGGGACGGAGATAACCGCGCCTCTTATCTGCTCTTTGACACTGCCACCGGGAAAATGGTCTATTACCGGCTTGAATACCCCTATAAGAAAACCCTAACCGCCCTTCGATCCAGTGGAGCTCCCCGGGCTTTGGTAGAGCTTATCCGGTTTGGGGGATGAAATTCTTACTCGTGTCCCCCCGCTATCTGTTGAGCGTCCTGGAAGAAACCGGTATACTGGGTAAAATCCGTCAATTTTCTATAAAAGAGAGGTAACTTATGTCGATAAGAGGAAAACTGATCGCATTGATCGTTGGAATGGTTCTCATTTTTCTGTTGGCGATGGGAATCTTTATTATTTCCCGGGTACCTCTGCAGAAGATTAACGAAGAAAAGGAGCGCCTGGATCACCTGCGGCTGGAGATCCTCAACATCCGGACCGAAATCAATAAACTTGATTCGGGCCATATTGAAGAGCAGTGGAAAACTGTTCTGGATGCAAAGGATCGTCTGAACAGCACCTTTGATGAGATGGCCAATCTAACAATGCTCCCAGGACTCAATCCCAAAATTGATAAGGCGGTGGGCATCATCATTCGTCTCCAGGAACTGTTTCAAGCAAAGTATGTGGAGATGGAGAGTATGATAGAGGACCTGATCTTTGCGGCGGAGGATGTTTTTATCTTTTCCGGGGGGATTAAGCCAATGGATTTTTACACCAACTACCGGGCGGATGATCATCCGGATATTGCAAAATATCGTCTTTTGGTGCAAAATTTCTTATCTGCAATCTATGTAGCTGATATGAACCTTGAATCTTCGGTTGATGTTATTGGCGAGCAGTATGCAGTAATCGACAGGCAGATAGCTACTATCGAGAGACAAAACCTCCTTACCATCACTGTGCTGTTAATAGTGTTAGTGGGAGCTGTTTTACTTATTGCTCTCTTTATCGCCAATGGAATAGGTAAAAATATCGCCTCGATAGAGGCTTCCATTGACCAGCTAACCGGCGGGGATTTGACTGTTCGAATCACCGCCTCTTCAAAGGATGATATTGGCCGCCTGGCAGATAACCTCAATCGCTTCATTGGAGTACTCTCCGGATCGGTGGAGAATATTAAAATCACCTCGAGTCAGAACATCACGGTGAAAGAGGAGCTGGTGGTTACCACCAACCAGACAACCGCCTCGGTCCAGGAGATGGGGGCCGGAGCCGCTTCGATCAAGGAACAGATCTCTAAACTTGATCAGGAGCTTAAAAAATCGGGACGGGAGATGGAAACTGTTTCTGGCCGTATTAACGGCCTTATGGATTCCCTGAATGAGCAGATGGCCATGGTTGAAGAGTCCACCAGCTCGGTGACGGAGATGATCGCCTCGATCGGGAATGTAGCGGAGATTACGGAAAAACGGCGCTCTGCTACGGATAAGCTGGTGCAGACCGCTCGAAGCGGGGGGAAACAGCTGGAAACAACCGCTTCCATCATCCAGGAGATTAACGGCAGGATCGGGGAAATACGGGGCACCACCGATATTATTCAAAATGTGGCGGCCCAGACTAACCTTTTGGCGATGAATGCAGCCATTGAGGCGGCCCATGCCGGGGAGTACGGCAGGGGATTTGCTGTTGTGGCAGAAGAGATTCGCAAACTTGCCGAAGCATCCTCCAAAAGTTCCAAGCAGATTGCCAAGGTGATCAAGGAGATGATTAGCCGGATCCAGGAGGCTGCTGAATCTGGAGTTACCACTAAAAAAGCATTTAATGAGATCGATAGCGAGGTTCAAGAGGTTGCAGGAAGCTTTCAGGAGATTAACGCAAGCATGGCGGAGTTGCAGACTGGAGGCAAACAGATCCTGGAAGCGATGACTACTCTTAATGACGTTTCAATACAGGTTCGGGATGGGGGCAATGAGATGTCTGAATCGAACCGCTCCGTTCTTGGAGCCATGGAACAGGTGGATCGTATTTCCACCGAAGTTATGGGAAGCATCAGCGAGATTACCGCCGGTCTGGAGGAGATAAACAAGGCGATGCTCACCGTAAACGATCTTACCGATAAGGTAAGCGGTATCTCCAACGCTCTGGATGAGGCGGTGCAGTACTTCCGCACCGATGAGGCTGCGGAGACTGCTGATCTTGCAGATGTCGATGGCGAGCAGCCCTTCCAGGAGCTTGAAGAGCTTGAAGAGCTTGAAAGTGACACCCCGGAAGAGCCGGAAGAGGGGGCGGATGGGAATCCGGCTCCATGAAAAAGCCCCTCCTGCTGATCGTTGACGACATTGAAGATAATATCTCCATTCTCCACACTATCCTCTCAAAAGAGCCCTACCGGTTTGCCGTTGCAAGTAACGGAGAAGAGGCGCTTTCCTTGATCGCCCGGGAGGCCCCTGATCTGTCTCTTCTGGATGTGATGCTTCCGGACAAATCGGGATTTGATGTGCTCAGACAGATCAATGAGGATTCATCGATCCCGCAATTTCCAGTAATCTTTATCACCGCCCGAACCGGCTTGGAGGATAAGGTGGAGGGGTTCCGTCTTGGGGGGGTAGATTACATCACCAAACCCTTTCAAGGGGAGGAGGTCCTTGCCCGGGTTAGAACCCACCTGGAGCTGAAACAGCGGAGGGATGAACAGGCAGAACTGATTAGCCAGCTTACCGCAAGCCTGGAGGAGGTTCGGCAGCTTCGGGGAATTATCCCCATCTGCGCAAGCTGTAAAAAAATCCGCAACGATGAGGGCTACTGGCAGCAGGTGGAGGAGTATATCAGCTCCAGAAGTGAGGTGGAGTTTACCCACGGCCTCTGTCCCGACTGTATAAAAAAATTCTATCCCGACTATGAGGATGGCGATGATAAGGAAGAGAGGTGATGAAGGGAAGTGAAGGGAGAAGGCAAACAGTAATAAGAGCCCCCTTCTTTCTCCTTCTTCTTTTCCTTTGCTATTCTCCTCTTGATGCTGAATCCTATCTTATTACTGAGCTTGATCATGCGGAGGAGCTGCACAGCTCCGCCATATCCGGGATAGTTCAGGACGCCTATGGCTTCCTCTGGTTTGGAACCCAGGGTGGTTTAAGCCGCTACGATGGCTATTCCTACAAAACCTGGAACAAGGAGCCTTTTGATCGGGAGAGTCTTCCCCACGATCTGGTACAGACCATCTATAGCGACAGCGGTTATGAGATCTGGATTGGCACCTATTATGGTGCGGCAAAGATGGATCTGAAAAGCGGAGAACTGCTGCGGTTTGTGCCGGATACAGAGACCCCGGGATCGCTCTACGGAGCGGTAGTAACCTCCTTTGCCCGGGACCAAAAGGGGCGGCTGTGGATTGGCACGCTAAAGGGGCTCAACCTTCTTGATGAGGATGCGGGCAGTTTTACCCACTTTTTAAAAGGGGAGTCGGTTCGAACGATCTTCCCTGACAGAGAAGGATTCCTTTGGGTAGGTACTTATAACGGGATCTACCGGATGGATCTTCTTGATGATGGGTTTCACCACATTCCTGCCCGTCCTGGGGAGGAAGGAGCGCTGCAGAGCCCCTATGTTATGACCATCCAGGAGGGGGAAGGGGGAGCTCTCTGGATAGGGACCTGGGGAGATGGAGGTCTGGCCCGGATGCATTCCGAAGATGAAACTGTGGAGACCTTCCAGCTTCCCGCAGAAGAGAGTTATGTTATTGAAGCTGCCGAGGGTGGAGAGATATGGGTTGGGAGCTGGGGGGGCGGCCTTTTTCGTTTCCATCCCGAAGATGGGGTAAGAGAGGAGTATGGGGAAAAGGATCTGGGAAACGGGATTGTCTATTCCCTCTATACCGATCCCGCCGGGGTGCTTTGGGTGGGTACCAATGGGGGTGGAATACGAAAGATGATTTCGGTAGAGATGGATCTGCCCTTCTGGGGCCATGAGGAAGATGATCCGGAGAGTCTCCCTCCAGGGAAGATTACCTCCATTTTCGAGGACCCGAGGGGTGAGCTCTGGGTTGGGGTCTATGGTAACGGCCTGAATCGGTATCTCCCGGATGAAGCGGCCTGGGTTACCTATCGCCACGATCCGAAGGATGCTAGCAGCATTAGTAACAATATTGTCAATGCTATTTACGAAGCCCGGGACGGAACCTTCTGGCTCTGTACCAACCAGGGGCTTAACCGAATGGACCGGAAAGAGGGCACCTTTTCCCTTTTTCATCCTGATCTGGATGGGATAGGGGAGCCCGGGGATGATATCGTTTATGATATCCTTGAAGATGAAGGCGGCTACTGGATAGCCACCTACCGGGGCGGAGTTGTCAGGTGGGAGCCCTCAGCGGGGGATCCCATAGCGGGGGAGCCCGCAGCGGCTGAGGGGAAAGGCTCATTCCGCTTTTTTCGCCACCAGGAGCATGATCCAGCCAGTATAAGTGATGATATGGTGTTCAAGCTTCTCCTGGATGAGGAGGGGACCCTCTGGGCTGGAACAAACAGGGGACTTAACCGCTTTAACCGGGAGGAAGAGAGCTTTACCCGATTTATTCACCGTCCCGATGAGCCGGGTTCTATCAGCGCAGATACGGTGAGAACCATGTTTATTGATTCGCTTGGCCGTTTCTGGATCGGTACTGCCGGTGGGGGGATCAACCTTCTAAACAGAAGCAACGAGACATTTCAATACTGGGGGAAAAAGGATGGTTTCCCCGATAATACCATTGTATCGATCCTGGAAGACCAGAAGAATCGACTCTGGCTGGCAAGCCCCGGTGGACTGGGCCTCTTTTCCCCGGAAAAGTCTTTCTTCAAGATTCTGGACCGAACCGACGGAATCAGGGGGAAGGAGTTTAACACTGGATCTTATAAAAATGATTCAGGGGATCTCTATTTTGGCAGTATCGAGGGACTTGTCAAGGTAAGTCCTTCGGAGTTTCAGGATAACCACCACATTCCGCCGGTAGAGCTGACAAGCTTTACCATTCTGGGTAAGGAGTACCAGGGGGAGAGTGCCCTAACGGAACTGGAAGATGTGACCCTCTCCCACAGGCAAAATTTTATCAGCTTCGAATTCGCCGCCCTTGATTATACCGATCCCAGGAAGAATGAGTATATGTATCAGCTCCAGGGCTTTGACAGCGAGTGGATCTATGCCGGTAACCGCCGCTACGTCTCTTACACCAATCTTCCTGGAGGGGAGTACCGCTTTCAGGTACGGGGGACCAATAATGACGGGGTGTGGAACATGTCCGGCAGGAGTTTGAAGATTACGGTTATTCCCTCCTTCTGGAAGCGGCCGGTCGCTTTTCTCCTCTATATTCTGGCTCTCGGTTTTGCCATCTTTCTGGTGGTCTATACAATAATCCGAAGGCAGAAGCAGAAGCTGCTTCTTGAGGAGCGACGCCTTGAGCGGGACCGGATACAACTTCTGGAACGGGAGATGCTGGAACGGGAGCAGGTGGAGCATCAGCTGCGGATTGCCAAGGAGGCTGCTGAAGAGGCGGTGGCGGCAAAAAGCAGCTTCATCGCCGGGATGAGCCATGAGTTCAGGACTCCCTTGAATGCAATTATCGGCTACGCCTCCTTTATCAAAGAGCGAAGTGACAGTGATGAGATCCGCCGCTTTGGGGAGAGCATCTATAAAAATGGAGAGCAGCTGACCGATTTTGTTACCGACATTCTTGACCTCTCCCGTTCTGAGGCGGGGAAACTGGTTATCAATCCCCAGCCGGTTAATCCATCCCTCCTCCTGGGGGAGGCGGTGGCGGTGATAGAGCCTCTGGCGGAGCGGAAAAGAGTTGTTGTTCTCTCGGAAGTGACAGAGCAGGTGCCGGAAGTGGTTGTTGTCGATGCAGCAAAGGTGCGGCAAATCCTTTTCAACCTCACCGGAAACGCTGTAAAGTTTACCGACTCCGGTAAGATCGAAGTATCAGTTGACCGGGAGGGGGGAGAGCTCATCTGGAAAGTGACCGATACCGGTATCGGCATTCCCGAGAAGGAACGGGAGAGAATATTCAAACCCTTTGAACAGCACATCGGTCAGGGTTCCAGCTATGGCGGCACCGGTTTGGGCCTCTCCATAAGCCGTAACCTGGTAAGAGCTCTGGGAGGGAGCCTGGAAGTAACAGATAATCCGACAGGGGGTGCCCGTTTTATCCTTCGCCACCCCTTTGGATCGCCCGCCGATTCCCCTTCAGAACTTCCTACAGCATTATCTTTAGAAGCCGGGAGCTCTGTGGATTCTGTAAAGGCCCCTCAAGAGCCCAAAGCGCCAGGAGCTAGAAACCTTCCCCCCTCTCCCGGGGATCTTCTATCCCCGGAGCGGCTTCGAGCCGTTCTGGGCGACTCTCTATCAGATGAGATCATCTCCCTCTCGGGCCATTGGTTCCTCGACCGGTGGAGCGATATCGGCAGAAAGATAGAAAGCTGTGGAAAAGCTGAGGAGTGGACGGATCTGGAAGAAATTGGTGGGGCGATCTGCTCCTCAGCTGAAAAAGCGCAGATAGGAGAGCTTAAGAAGCTCTCTGGGGTTTTGGTAAGGGGATTAAAAGGAGATTTTCAGTAAAGAGCCGGGGCCCGACCACAAAAAAAGCCGCCCCCTGGCGGGAACGACTTTTTTTGGGCCCAGCAGGACTTGGCCTTCCGGTCGTCAACATCCTGTTGACTCCCTACACGCCGGATGCACAGCCGAGCAGCCCGGTTGTGCAACAACCGGGCGACCAGGCCGCCTACGGCGCCTTCCGCGGACATCCCTGTCCGCTCATCCTCCCTATTCGGT
>CAYMWV010000095.1:0-13531 GCA_964394395.1 uncultured Sediminispirochaeta sp. | reverse complement strand
GCAATGAGTGATTATAAACGAGCTGCGGGGGCTTATAAAAAAGTGCAGAAAAAGATGAATAAGCAGATGGACGGTAATACCCCGACAAAAGACACTTCCTCAGTAAAAGGCAGTTCCCCGGCAAAAGGGGACCCTCCAGTGAACAATGGTGGGGCCGGAGAGGATCAATCCTCTCTCAAGGGCTTTCTTAAAAAGGGAGTGAGTGGAGACCCCTACCGCCGGGCTGCAAAACTGCTGCTTTTATTGGGGAAAGAGCAGGCGGCAGAAATCCTGCGTCACTTTGATCAGGAAGAGATAGAGAAGATCACCCATCAGATCGCCGGTATAAAACGGATTGAGAAACCGGAGGCAGAACTGATTCTGCAGGAGTTCGGCAGGGCGGAGAAGCAGATCTCCGCCGGAAAGGGCGGGGCCGATGTGGCCCGACAGATGCTCATCCGCGCCTTTGGGGAAGAGCGGGGTACCCAAATCGTCTCGAAGGTTATTCCCTTCGGGGGAGAGCAGCCCTTCTCTTTCCTGGAAGAGATCGACGGTTCCCAGCTCTTTATGCTCCTGAGGAAAGAGTCACCGGCGGTTATCGCTATAGTGATGAGCTACCTCTCAAAAAAGAAATCCGGGGAGATCATCAAGAGCTTATCAGCAGATCTTCAGGTGGAAACACTTCGCCGAATCGGACGGATGAAAGAGGTTTCCCCCTCGGTAGTTGCTTCGATTGAGACAAAGCTGAGGGAACGGCTCCACCGGCAGGGTGTGCAGGTTACAGAAGATGTGGATGGAAAGGAGCGCCTGGCAGCTATCCTGAAACATATGGATATTCGAAAGGGAGAAGAGCTTCTGCAGGATCTTGATCCATCCGAAGGGGGGATCGGAAAAGAGGTCTCGGAAAAGCTCTTTACCACCGCCGATATTGTCAGGATTGAAGATACGGATCTGCAGCGGGTTCTCAGAGATTATGATGAGGGGGAGTTAGCCCGGATTCTGAAAGGCTGCAGCGAAGAGATAGAAGATAAGCTGCTCTCCAATATCAGCGACCGGAGAAGGGAGCTGGTAAAAAGCGAGCGGGACTTTCTGGGGCCCATGCGCCGGAGTGAGGTTGATCAGTTTGTGGGAGATTTTCTCCATTACCTGCGGGAAGAGATCAATCGGGGGGATGTCAGGTTAAGCAACCCCGATAATCCTTATGTTTGAGGGATCTTCAAGGGCCTCCTCTGGGGGGGCTTGATGCTTTCTTGCTTTTTTTGCTTTCTTGTCGTTTTGACCATTTCGTAGTATTGTTTCTAAGAAAAAGGAGGATACTTTGTATTCCACGGCTATAGCATATCTGCTCTGGATCTTTTCTGGATTTGGGGTTTTAGGTTTTCACCGCTTCTATTTAGGCAAGATAGGGACCGGGCTTCTCTATCTATTTACAGGAGGTCTCTTTGGCATTGGTGCCCTCTACGACCTTGTGACCATGCCGCTTCAGGTGAGGGAGGCAAATCTGCGTCTTGATTATCGGAATGCACTCATCAATTCGATGGGTGGTCCAGCCGGTGGGCGGGGCCCCCTGGACAGAACTGGAACGGGTTCAAGCCGCTTTGTCGGCTCCGGGGGGGGCGTCGGCTCCGGGAAAAAGGAGAGCCTTGAACAGATTATTCTGAAAACCGCAAGGAATAACCGGGGAGTGGTTACCCCCAGCACCATAGCAGTTGAGAGCGGCAAGACTCTGGATGAGGTAAAGAAAAACCTTGATACTCTGGTAGAGAAGGGCTACGCCGATCTGAAAGTGACCAGGTCAGGAACCCTGGTGTACTTTTTTGGGGAGTTTGCAGGGTCCGATCCCCACCCGGATCTTGAGGATATTTAGTCTCTATTGACAAGTATCATTCTCAAACGTAGTATCATGAACCATGAATCCAGACCAACTACGAACGAAATACATTGACTTCTTTGTTTCGAAAGGACATGCCCACATTTCGGGGCAGAGCCTTATCCCTGAAAACGATCCGACGGTGCTCTTTACCACCGCTGGAATGCATCCCCTGGTCCCCTATATTCTGGGAGAGCCCCACCCGGCAGGTGCCAGGCTTACCAATTCTCAGAAATGTATCCGTACCGGAGATATCGAAGCGGTGGGCGATCCCCACCACCTCACGTTTTTCGAGATGCTGGGCAACTGGTCCCTGGGCGATTATTTCAAGGAAGAGGCCATAAGGATGAGTTGGGAGTTTCTCACCGGAAGCAGATGGCTTGGCCTTGATCCTGCTACTCTCTCGGTCACCTGTTTTGCCGGAGATGAAGAGGTTCCCAGGGATGAGGAATCCGCCCGGATCTGGAAGGAGTTGGGGATTCCGGAGGAGCGAATCTATTTTTTGGGACGGGAGGATAACTGGTGGGGCCCCGCCGGGAGTACCGGTCCCTGCGGTCCCGACACGGAGATGTTTATCGACACCGGCAGAAAGGCGTGTGGAGCCGATTGCAAGCCCGGCTGTTCCTGCGGTAAGTACTTTGAAATCTGGAACGATGTGTTCATGCAGTACAATAAGCAGGCCGATGGCACCTTTGCTCCCCTGGAACGAAAGTGTGTTGATACCGGCATGGGGATTGAGCGCACCGTTGCGGTGCTTCAGGGCAAACGTTCGGTATATGAAACTGAGGCGTTTGCTCCCCTTATCAAAGCGATTGAAACACTTACCGGAAAGAAGTGGGGAGATGATGAAGAGCTTGATACTTCCATCCGGATTATCGCCGACCACTGTCGAACCGCCACCTTTATTCTGGGGGATGAGCGGGGAGTGAAGCCCTCCAACCTGGGACAGGGATACATCCTGCGCCGGCTTATCCGGCGGGCGGTGCGGCATGGACTAAAAATGGGGATTGAAAAAAACTTCCTGGCAGAGCTGGGAGAGATAGTGGTAAATAGCTACTCATCCACCTACCCGGAGCTGAAAAAGAAGGCAGCCTTCATTTCCGCTGAGTTGACCGCCGAAGAGGAGAAATTCAGTGAAACCCTGCGAAAGGGGGAACATGAGTTTCAGAAGCTTTTACCCAACCTGATGAAGAGTAAGAATCCCGTTATCCCCGGCCGGGTCGCCTTTCGTCTCTACGACACCTACGGCTTCCCCCTGGAGATTACCGAAGAGCTTGCCCGGGAGCACGGCCTGGGGATCGACCGGGAGGGATTCAACAAGGCCTTTGAGAAGCATCAGGAACTCTCAAAGCAGGGAGCTGACAAGAGCTTCAAGGGTGGATTGGCCGACCACTCCGAGATGACTACCGCTCTTCACACCGCTACCCATCTTCTTCACAAGGCGCTGCGGACTGTTCTTGGGGACCATGTGAAGCAGAAGGGGAGCAATATTACCCCTGAGCGGCTCCGCTTTGATTTTGAGCATCCCGAAAAGATGAGCAGTGAGGAAATTTCGGCAGTGGAGGAGATGGTTAACCAGCAGATAGAGAGGGACCTTCCGATTACCATGGAGATGATGACTCTGGAGGATGCCCAATCCGCCGGCGCCCTTGCCTTTTTTGAGAGTAAGTACGGGGAACAGGTGAAGGTCTATTCAGTTGGTGATTTTTCCAAAGAGGTGTGCGGCGGCCCCCATGTGGAGCGGACGAGCCAGCTCGGCAGGTTCAAGATCACGAAGGAGCAATCCTCTTCCGCCGGGGTAAGACGGATTCGGGCGGTTCTGGAGAAAGCTTAGCCGATTTGGCTAAACGCTCCTGCAACACACGACCACCGATGTCTTTCATTGGCTCTCAGTAGCCAATTGCCCGCAGGCCCCATGGATATCGGCCCCCCGGCGGTAACGCCTTGAGACGGGGATGCCGGCGTTCTCCAGGGTTCTCCGGTATTCGTCGATCTCCTCTGCGGAGGGGGTAACAAAATCGAGGGATGGGTCGGGGTTCCAAGGGATGATATTTACCAGCACCGGGTACCCGGAAGCAAAGGCGATGACTCTCTTCGCCTCCTTTCGGTTTGCATTGATTCCCCCTAAAAGGACACACTCCAGGCTGATTCTTCGTCCCGATTTCTGGTGATAATCGATAAGTGCCGCTTTTAGCTCTTTGAGGGGATGTTTTTTTGTGACCGGCATGAGACGCTCCCTGAGCTCCTGGTCGGCGCTTACCAGGGAGAAAGCCATCCGGGGGTAGAGGGGCCCTTCGGAGAGGTATTCTATCCCTTCTTTCAGGCCGCAGGTGGAGACGGTTATCTTTCTGATCCCGATCCCCGGTCCTGCCGGATTGTTCAGCAGGGATATTGAACGTTTCACTGCCTCTATATTTGCCAGGGGCTCACCCATCCCCATAAAAACGATGTTGTTGATAATCCCGTGACGATGTTTCATCAGGTAGTACTGTTCCATTATCTCTGATGCGGTAAGATTTCGGAGGAGCCCCATTGTTCCGGTCCTGCAGAAGCTGCACCCCATGGCGCAGCCCACCTGACTGGAGAGACAGAGGGTCTTTCTCTCCCGCTCATCCGTCAGCATGACAGCTTCCACCCCCCGTCCATCGGGAAAACGCACCAGGGCCTTGGCACTTCCATCGGCAGAGCTCTCTTCAGATTCAATTTTTCCGGAGATAAGGGGAGTACGGGATGCCAGATGCTCTCTAAGAGACCGGGGGAGGGTAGTGATTGACTCCCAATCACTGATTCCCTCCTGCAGGGCCTTAAAGAGTTGTCTTCCCCTGAAGGCGGGTTTTAGCTCAAAGGTTTCACACAGCTCTTCAGGGAAAAGTCCTGCGGGACCGGTTTTCGGCGGAATCATCCGCCTTGTCGGATCCGCTCGGTGAGGGCGGAAACATAGCTGTTGCGAATCCCCATCTTCTGGAACTCTCCAAGCACCTCAAGGGCTTTATGTCTCTTTCCCAGGGCAAGGTAGCACTCCGCAATCTCGGTATAGAGACGGTGGTTTTTCGGATCATCCTTCAAGAGGCCGTAGAGGCTCTCAATAGCCTCTTCATATTTTCCCCGGGCCTTGTTGATCAGAGCAAGCCCCAGGATCGCATAAACATCAAATTCGATGTTGAGAGCCTTGCGATAATACTCTTCTGCATGGTCATAATCTTTCATGAGCCGGTAGGCGTCACCCGCCCGGGTAAGAATTACCTTGTTCCTCGGGTCCAGCTTAAGAATTCGGTGCCAATACTCCAGGGACTCTTCGTGGTGGTCCATCCCCCGGTAGCAGTCTGCCATTCCGAAGAGGGCGTAGAAGTTTTTCGGTTCCAGATCCAGAGCTCTCTGGAAATATTTAAGGCCCCGCTCATAGGTTTTCAGTTTGCGGTGACAATTTCCCAGGCTGGTGAGAACCCGGATATCAACACTCTCCTGCTTTACCTCCAGCATCCGTTCCCAGTAGGAGAGCGCCTGCTCATACTCCCGAAAATCATAATGCAGGTGCCCCAGGCCGATCAGGGCGTAAGGATTATCCGGTTCGATATCAAGAACCTGCAGATAGACCTCTTTTGAGCGGCGAAAGTCCTTTACCTTTCTGTAGGCATCGGCAACCCTGGTGAGTACTGTGACGTTCTTTTCATCATGCTGCAGGTACCGCTCCCATATCTTGATGGCGTCCTCGTATTTATTGAGGGCTTTATAACAATCCGCCAGGCCGAAAAGTGCGTAGTTGTTTCCTTCGTAGAACTGGAGACAGCGCTGATAAAAGGTGATGGCGTCCCGGAACCTGCCCCGCTTTCTTGCAGCATCGCCCATTCCTACCAGGGCGTAGTTGTTCGTCTCATCAAGCTCAAGAATCTCATCAAAGCACTGCTCAGCCTCGTTGAGCATATTCTCTTTTAATAGCTGGTAGCCCCGTTTTGAGAGATCGGATATCTTGTTGAGGGTTTCCTCATCCATGTTTTCTGATTCCATCGGCACGCTGTTTACATCATCATCTATCATCCCTACTCCCCTTCTTGCAGCCACTTCCGCAGGATCCCGGCCGTCTTTTCTATGAAATTGTCTACTTTGTCCGGTGCCGGGGCCAGCCAATAGAGCCGCAGTGCCTCCATGGGCTTACCCTGCTCCATGCAGCGATCTCCTACCCGAATTAAACCGTCAGAATAACCGGTACTTATGAAGATACGTTTGGCAAGTTCCACATTGCCGGAGTTGAAAAACTGGTTTCCCTTTCGTATAAGGGCAGCCCGGTCGCCGGGGGCGAGGTCCCTCTTTCCGGAAACCCCAATCTTCAGGAAACCTTCCTGAGGAAGCAACTTGGCCAACTCCTCTTTTTTCATTCAACTATACCTATTGCACCTGATCAGATACTATACTAAAAAAGTGTTTAAAGGGCAAGGATAATGGGGGTTAGATTTTTTCATTGATGATATTGAGGAATGCTTCAATTTTTTGATGATGAAGTTTGTAATAGGATGGATTTGCTATCAGTTGCACCTCAATATCCTCCAGTTTTTGCTTAACCTCCAGGTTGTTAGCCTTCAAGGTGTTTCCTGTTTCCACCAGATCAACGATGTAGGGGGCCAGGCCAAGAACTGGAGCAAGTTCTACCGATCCGTTAAGCTTGATAATCTCCACCGGGATACCCCGCTTGTGGAAGTAGTCCTGGGTAAAACGGGTGAACTTGGTGGCCACCGAAAGACCTCGTTTATCAAGGCTGAAGGGTACTCCCTTTTTCCCGGCGATGCACATGGTGGTTCCGCCAAAATCGAAGCTTTTCAGTCGAAAAAAGCGGTATCCAGATTCGTAGAGTACATCGGTCCCGCAGACGCCGAGCCCGGCGATGCCGTGCCGGACATAGGTGGGCAGGTCGCTGTTCTTTACCAGAAATATTTCCAGGATACCCGCTTCATCCCGGGCCACCAGTTTCCGCTTTTCAAAGGTAAATCCAATACCATAACGGGCAAACCGGCTTCCTATCTCGTCGAAGAGCCGTCCCTTTGGAAGAGCCAGGGTGAGGGGTTCGCTGTTTTCGTTCTTATCTTTCATACGCTTATCTGCCTTCTTGTTTGCTTTCCTTAAGGGGTGATGATCTTTAAAGGGTGACGATCTTTCCTGAGGCGCGTTTTCTTTGCGCCTCTTTGAAATTTTCCACAAATTTCCCTCTCTTTTCCGATCCGCTTTCCTTGGGGGGGGAGAAGCTCTCCACCGCCAGGGGTTCCACTTTTCGCTGCATCATGGAAAAGCCTACCGATGGAGCATCGAGGCCGAAGCTGCTTAAGAGCTTGTCATACCTTCCTCCCGAGGCGATTGCACTGTCCAGTTGGGGGAGATAGGCCTGAAACACCAGGCCGGTGTAATATGGCTGCTCTCCCACCTCGGAAAAGTCTACCTGAAAGAGCTCATCCTTTCCCAGTTCCCGCAGGTTATCCAGAACAGCGGAGGTCCAGTTGAAGGTTTCATCCATGAGTATTCCAATAACGTCACTGTTGATGCTACCGGTGATGCTGCCGGGGCTTGCCTTCAGGGAGCTCTTCAATTCCTCAAAATGCTCCCGGTTCCCGATAAAGTGGAGGATCTGATCGAGCCTTTCGGCTTCCCTTTCTGGATAGAGGGCGCCTAAACGCTTTTTAATCTTGCCCCGCTCCCTGTTCCGCACCTCTTCAATGGCTGACTGCCGATCACTCCCGGATAGCTGGCTGAAAACAGTATCTACCAGCTTCCTGCTGCCGAAATGGATTGCCGGTGAAAGGCCCAGGGTTTCAAATGTTTCTATCATTAGCATAAGAATTTCCAGGTCCCCTTCGATACCCTCCACTCCAATAAGTTCCGCCCCACTCTGGAAGAACTCGTTACTGCTGATATCTTCCCGATTCTGGTGGCGGAGAATGGTGTCTCCGTAGGATACCCGGGCGGGCAGGTCCTCGTCCCGGAGGATGAGCCCCATCTGCTTGGCAAGAAAGAGCGTTATATCCGATCGAAGCATCAAAAGATCCCCTTCCCGGTCAATGAGCCGGTAGATCTGCTTCTTGTTGCCGCTTAAAAGGTTTCTGTAGGTATCGAAAAAGTCGAAGACCGGTGTTTCTACAGGAAGATATCCCCAGGAGGTGAAGAGACGATGGAGTTTGTAGGTAATCTCCCGGTGCCGATAAGCTTCCTCCAGAAAAAAACTTTCCGTTCCCAGGGGTATTTGCAGCAATCTGTCCTGGTGCTCTTTCACACAATCCTCCTTAGCGAATGGGCAAACTATAGCAGAAGTGGAAAAAGAGGAAAAGAGGAACCAGACATCCCCTTTACTTACTTACAGAAACTAATTAAAATAGGAACATCTTAATATAAGGTAAGGAGCGTGATATGCAAGTATACCCGGGACAACGGAATAGATCGGATAAGCCTCTTTGTGAAATTCGGGAGGTTTTTTCACCGGAAAGTGCACATCTTCAATTTCTCAGTGTGATGGAGCTATCCATGGGTGAGGGGGGGATGAGCCCCAATCTGGCCTTCAACCACGAAGAGGTTCTCCTTTTCAACCTCCGGGAGCCCTGTGAGGTGAAGGTTGATGGAAAAGCGTATACACTTGAACACTACGATGTGCTCTACATTCCTGTCGGTGCCTCTTTCAGGTGCAGCGCCCTGGCCGACGAGGTACTCATCTACGCCTATCGGGCTGAAGGGGAGGAGGTCCATCCGGTGTTCCACGGTCAGTGGGAGAAGATGCGAAAAGATGCAAGCCGGATCCGGCATTTGAACCGGAAAGAGGTTTTCATCATGCTTGATGTGGGAGAGCAGGCAAACAAGTTTATCGCCGGTTACACCTTTTATCAGGATTATACCCGAGCCTGGCCACCCCATAACCACACCGACCAGGAGGAGGTGTACACCTTTATCGAGGGAAGGGGTGCCATGGAGGTGTATGAGGATGATGAGCATAAAACCTTTGTCACCTCAGTAGAGGTGGGAGACCATATTACCATTCCCATGTTGAACTATCACCCCGTATTCAGCCACGAAGAGCCCCTTGCCTTTATCTGGTGTATCGCCGGTGAGCGGTACTGGGTAGGGGATAAGAACAAGGATTTTATGGATGGTAAGGGTGAAAAGATCACCACCTAGGAATGCTGGAGCGACGTGTCAGATGAGGGCTGCGAAGAGATAACTACCCTCTTCGCAGCCTGCACTTTTAGTATGAAGAGAGCTCCGTGCTGTATCCGGTGGAGTGGCTTACCAATTCCCCGGTCATCACCATTGGTTCTTTGGTTTGATCATCCCTCTCTTCCACCATCACTCTTTCACACTCCCATGAGCCAGCCTGCACCGTGATCTTCTCTTTTCCCTGCACATAGGGCTCCCACTCTCCATAAAAAAACTGGCCCATCTCCTCTTTCAGCGCTTCAGCCTCTGCTGATTCGGTATACATCCAAATCTCTCAAAATGAAAGTTTGATCAGGAATCGACAAAAGGGGATCTTTTAATTAGAATGAAAGGAGTAGAGAGATGGCGAAGGAGATAGTAATGCGGGAGATAGTAATGCGATCGATCATAGGTTTAACCCTGTCCACTTTTGTGCTCTTTTTAGGTGCTTGTCTTACTGCTCCCGATAGTGTTGATGAAGCGGCAGGAACTTCCTCCTCTGAGCAACTTACCACCACTGCTGTGGATGAAGGAGAGGATGCCCGGATTGATACAATCAAGGTCGAAGGAGTTATCGACTTCTCCCTGCCCGAATACGCCAATATCTATTACAGCACCCCGGTAGATGGGGTGCCCCGCTTTTTTGCTACCGTCCCGAGGATGGCGGACAGGGAAAAAGAGTATGATCACTGTCTCAACATGGCTGCAATGCAGGCATCCAGGTTTCTGACGAGCAAGGTGTTTGCCCGGTTCGCCACAAAAACCAGCGGTAGAAACTTCGGTTCCCTTGAAGAGGTGGAGGTGACCTACGATAAAGAAGCGGCGGTACAACTGAAGGAGCGGATCACTCCTCTATCCTTTTACCAGGACAGGGAAGCGAGTTACATGATTGCAGAGTTTGACGGCCCCAATCTGGGAGAAATAGTGATTGATAACTCCCTCAAAGAGGGACTTCCTGTATGGATAACCAATCCTCCGGAAATCCCTGGTTATATCACCGGCATGGGAACGGTGAAACGGTTTCGTTATGTGGCTGAATCCATCTTTCAGGCAGACAAAATGGCTCTGGCCAATATTGCCAGGGCTCGTCAGATAGAGGTAAAATCAAAACAGGACAACTATGCGGGAAGTGATGGCAGCGCAAGTGGGAAAGAGATACAGCTTGAGGTAACCGATACGGTGCTCAAGGGAGCTTATATTGTTGCACGGTGGAGAAGTCTGGATGGGGAAAACTATTACTCCTTGGCGGTCTACCCCCGGGGGAGGTAAAGGATGTTTATGAAGGGAATGTCAATTATAGGTAAAGCGGTCCTCTGCGTACGAAGCTTCCTTCTTGGGGCTGCTGCGGTCATGGTTCTCACTTCCTGTCTCTCCACCGCACCGGCAGCCTCTTCCGGAGGCGCTGCGGGGGGGGATGTTGCGGCTACTGCAGAGAAGGCTGCAACATCGAAGGCCCCTTCCACTCCAGCTCCGGAGTGGATGGAAACCTATCCCGCCAGCGATGCCTGGTATGTGGGTATTGCCGGAGTCTCCTGGACTGGTAACGAGAGTGATGATCGAGCCGCTGCCATAGCCGCTGCCAGAGCTGAACTTGCAGCTGCCATATCGGTGACAGTGGAGCGGGAGATAGAGATAGTTGAAGAGGAGCGGCAAAGTGGCTCTCGCTCATACCTCAATAAAGAGGTTCGGCAGCAGCTCCGGGAATCGGTGAAGGCTGGATTGAAAGGGGTGGAGATTGTCGATACCTGGTACAACCAGGAGCGGGGTTACTGGGTATACGCCAGACTCTCAAAAGAGAGGTGGGAAGAGCAGCAAAAAGAAGAGATGATCAATCTGCGCCGCCGGGTGGAGCAGATGCTCTCGCCTATGATAGCCTCCGGGGACGTTCCCCCCTTCTCAGAACTGCGGCAGATGGCGAAGGCTCGAAAGCTCCTCTCTGATTCGGTATGGGGCTTACTTGTTTCCGGCGAAATTGACGGCAGAAGCGGACTGCTTATCGATCTGATAGATCAATTGGTAACCGAGCGGCTCGATACCCTTATGATAAGCTCTGAGCCGGGATCGGTCGAAGCGTTTTATGGAGACAGGGCAGAGCTGACTCTAGAGGTGCGCTCTTTCCTTGCCGATTCCCCCGGAAGTGTTCCCTTTCTGGTGATGCTGCCTGGAGGTGGAGAGCGAAGGGAGATGACTGATCAGGCGGGAAAGGTGAGCTTTGCCCTGGACACCAGGGAACTCTCCCCCGGGGAGGGGCAGCTATCTGTATCCATCGACCTTGAGAAGCTCGGTTTTTCCCCAGATTCTACCACTCTCTATCCCGAGATTAGCATGCCTGTATCGCTGCTCATAAAGGCGCCGGAACTAGCTTTTCTCGTAGATTACCCCGGGGAGCTGGCGGGGATGGGGCTGGAATCTGCCCTGCGCTCACTTTTTACCGAGAAAAATCTTCCCATGACCTTTATCGATCCAATCAGGGGAGGGGAAAACCCCCTGGCCATTCAGGTGGAAGTGCGGGTTCGGGATTTCCCCAAATACATTGAAGATGCGCCGGAGATGGCATCCGCATATATGCAATTCTCTCTTCTGCGGGAGGGGAAGCGGCTCTTCTCTTATGAAAGCAATTCAGAGAAGGAGGGAGGCCTAACGAAGACCCAGGCCCATGAGCGGGCTATCCGTTCTCTCCTTGGGGCGCTTAAGGGAGAGGAAACACTCTTTCAGGGGATTGAATCTGCCCTCTTTGCGCGGTAAAAGAAGTGCGGTAAAAGAAGTAAGGACGGGTATAGGACTGATAAATGATGAATGAACTCCTTTGGGCTCTGATGCTGCTTATCAATTTTATTGCAATAGTGATTGCCTATCGCTTATGGGGCAAAACCGGTCTCTATATCTGGATTCCCATTGCCGCAATCGTTGCCAACATTCAGGTGACCAAAACGGTGGATCTGTTTGGCTTTACCGCTACCCTGGGGAACATTGTCTATGCCGGCAGTTTTCTTGTAACTGATATCTTGAGCGAAAATCACGGAAAGAAAGAGGCAAAGCGGGCGGTAGGGATAGGGTTTTTCTCCCTTATTGCCATGACCTTTCTCATGAGCCTGGCACTGCTCTTTCAACCCCACAGCTCCGACTTTGCTCATGAGAGCCTCGTTACCCTTTTCGCACCTATGCCAAGAATTGTGATGGCCAGCCTTATCGCCTACGGATTGAGCCAGCTCCACGATATCTGGTCTTACAATTTCTGGAAGCTCCGGTGGCCGGCGAAAAAGTATATCTGGGTGCGGAACAATTTGAGCACCATGGTGAGTCAGCTGATCGATTCGGTGGTATTTACCCTGGTGGCCTTCTACGGAGTTTTCCCCACTGCAGTCCTGCTGGAGATAGTAATAACCACCTATCTCTTCAAATGGATAGTGGCGATCCTGGATACTCCCTTTCTCTATTTGGCATCTAACTGGAACGATAAAAGTAAGATTCCTGCTTCCATGTGAGGAGGAGGAAGATAGCTGGCTGGTGAATCCGGGGGAGAAGCAAAAACGGCTCTTTTCCCCGGCCCGTAATATATGGTGGTTTGGACAGCCTCGATTCAGTGGGATTAATGTTGTGGGATGGGCTGTGTTTAGGCTGTTAAATATTGCCGAATTCTGGCAATGGTTTCCAGTGAGCCTGCAACGATATGGTTTTTCATTTTCTGACGGTGAACCAATACAGAGTAGTCGATCTCGTTTCCCGGTAGTTCCTCAACCTTAATGTGGGTTCTGCCAAGGATGCCATGGGCAGCTGCAATATCCCAGATGTAACAGGGAGCCAAAACTGCCCCATCTATTCCGGTATGAACCAGGGGAGCGATCAGGTGGAGGATGGAGGAGCCGATGCTTCGAACCTTTCCAGGAAAAGAGGAGATTTCGAACACCCGATGCAGTTTACTGGAGATCATAATTTGAAGGGAACCGCTTTCCTCCTCGATGGGGGCAGGAAGGGCCTGGCCGTTGAGGAGCACCTCTTCTCCGGGAAGGGCGCAGAGATGGATCCCCCTCTCTTTGTCCGCTCCCCACCTGGGAGCGTATACAATTCCGCCAACAGGCTTTAGCTCCTGGTCCAGGATGCCCACAGCAACACACCAGCCGGGCATCCCCTGACTGTAGGAGTCGGTACCATCTATGGGATCGATAGCAAAGGTATACTCTTTGCCCGGAGTAAAGTTTGCCGAATACTCCTCACTGATGACATTACTCTCCGGGAAAAGCTCTTCGATTTTCCTACTCAGCAGCTTATCAATAGTTAAATCTGTCTCTGTCAGCACCGAGCCATCGGCCTTAAATCGCCGACCCACTTTGGATTGCTCTGCGGAGGCGTAATCTCCAGCTTCGAGAATAGTATCTGAAAGGATTCTAAAATTGTCCAAGTAGTACCTCTTGGGATGAGTATATCGTGGATGGTTTTTTCTGTCACTAAGTGCTGTCTGACCCCAGCCGTTTCCACATCCAGATATCCGGTTTACCCCTGCCGCTTGCATCGGGGACG
>CAYMWV010000094.1:0-13568 GCA_964394395.1 uncultured Sediminispirochaeta sp. | reverse complement strand
TAAAGAACCTAAAAATTGAAGATTGGACAAAATAACATATTGACCTTTCTGTATAACAGATCGGTGCCGCGATGCAGGCTGGAGCTGGAGGCGCAACCATTGCTATCTGGCAGATTTTTTCTTGGTCTTCTCTGTTTGGTGTTGTTTGTATATAGATCGTGTGCGAAGTGAATACGGTGTTCCGCTAACTAATCCGTCTCTTTTATCCTTTTTTCACGTTCATATCCATTGCAATCAGCGGCATCGGCGCTAAAGAGGTTAAGCTATCCGCAGAGACACCTGCAAAATCAGATCCCAGCATCTTATCAATATGGCTTGAGATGTACACCTCAGGTATTTTCCCGAGAAATTTTTCTCCGTCAAAAAGAAATGCAAGCTGTACCGGACTTGCAAATTTTCCTTCCGGAGTAAAATCACCGCCGCTGGCAATCAAGACAAAGATCGATTTTTTCCCATCAGCTAGTTCAGCCATGGTTTTTCCTTTTGACTCGATAATTAAATCCGGCCTTGATAAATCCGGAACCTCATCGTATTCTCCGCCGGCAGCTCCGGTAAGGGGTAAATTATATTGGAGTGCATATTTTTTATGTGTATAGGGAGCAACCAGCTCCCCGTTCTTTATTAGAGCGAAACGATCGTCTGTGTTGACAGTACCTTCCATGTCAAAGAATGGCTCAATAACTCCGTCTTTCATATTGCGTGACTGATACAGGGTAAGATCCGAATTAAAAATGCGCTGATTTAGCTTCCCCGAATATATGGATGCTCCGCTTCCATACAAGAGGCCATTTAAAGCTTCAAGTAACTTTAACTGATACGCATAATCCTCACGTAAGAAAAAGATCCTGTACCGCCCTTCTTCGATGGCAACTTCCTGCTGAAAGGCATTGCATATAGAGTTAGTAAGACGTAAAAATTCTTTTCTTTCATAATGAAAACCGCGATAACCGCTAAAAGCATCCATGATATTAGCTGACTTTTTCTCTTTGATTGCCAATTCAATAGCGATATACTGATAGGTGTGTGCAATATCAAGCCCTTCGCTGTTACGTAAAGAAACATCATTGCGGGTAAGGTTACATTTATGAGAAAAAGAGAAATTGGGTTGATTCTTTGCAAGTTCTTTTAGCATGGCTTCCATTTCAGTGCAGAAATCGTCAGGATCTGAAAGTTCTACTGTGTCTTCACGCTGCTCTGTGAGCGAACCTGCAGGCGTTCCTTTATACGGAATGGAATACTTCAGTTTTTCCATTGCCGTCTTCTTTAGTTGCTCTTTATCGAACTCTCCTAGATTAGCACTGATACCAATGGTTTCATTATCGTACAACCGAAGAGCGTTTTTTTGGATATTTTTATTGCGTATGGATTGTATTTGAGACTGCACAATGGAAAGGCTCATTTCTTCCGTTCTGTGACCAAAGACTTCTTCTATCATCTAATACTCCTTAGATTTAAACATACCTTATTGTGCGTAGAGCTGCTTAATATGTACATAGGGACCGCCAAATCCTACCGGCAGGGGGAACTGTTCCATTTTACCGCACCCCCCTGTAACAAACGACAGCAGTTCAACTTCGTTTGATACTCCCTCCACCTCACTCAAGGCCTTAAATACAGATCCGGAAACTACAGAGACTTTAATCGGTTCTGCAAGGCAGCCTTCCCGAATCATATAGGCCCGGTTGGGTGCAATAGTAAATGTTGACATTCCGGAACCATGATTTATGCTTTCAATATAGATTCCTTTTTTAATTCCCTGAATCAACTCATCAAATGTCTTATTACCTGCTTCAAAATAGGTTGTGGTCATGCGTACAATAGGTTCATATTCAAAATCCTTCGCCCTGGCGTTACCTGTCACCTCTTCTTCTAATTCAGCTGCTGTGACGGAAGAATGAAGGCGTCCAGATAGTATACCCTTTTTTATGAGATAGGTTTTTTCACTTTTTGATCCCTCGTCATCATAGGGAACATACCCTACCCCTTGCACCTCACCATCGTCTATAATGGTAACAGCATCTGAGGCAACCTTTTTACCGAGGGCCCATTCCCTGCGCATAGTTTCATCGCCCAGCATAAAGTCAGCTTCACTCTTATGTCCAAAGCTTTCATGCGCAAACACCCCAGCAGCTTCCGGGGAGAGCACAACAGGATAATATCCCTCTTCGATTGGTTTTGCCTTCTGAAGAAAAGATACTGCCACACGATAAAGCTTCTGTAAATCTTCCCGCAAATCTTTTAATTCTTCAAAAACATTAACTGATTGGTCAAAATGATCCCCGAATTTATGTTTATCCTCTGTAAGTTCAAAAAGAATTCGAAACCCCAATCTTTGATAATCAAAATGAATATCGGCATTTTTTGAGTTATAGAACTGTTTCTCTGTTCTTCCATCAATATATACTGCTCTCCACATTGCCACATGGGGCTTATCTGCAATTTCCGGAATATAGAGATCCAGAAGATCTTTTTTTTCTTTCAAAGGAATACTCTGTACAGATTTATCGCCGGTATACTGCACTCTTTTCTCCCTGTTTCCCTGGAGTTTCTTCACCACGGGGTCGTTTTCAATGGAGGGGTTCGGGTGTGCCAATTGTGCAAGGGCATCAATTTCGCGCTGTATTCCTTTCAGCTCTGTAGTAGAGGTATAGTACCATCGTTTCCCGTCATACAACCGGATAAAGGCCGCCTTATATTCTTTTTCTTTCATCTCATCCAGATTATTCTGGGTAATCTGAATAGCCGTTTCATAGCGTTTTTCTATACGCACATCACAATAAAGATTTTTCGGGAAATTGTACATGTAGTTTGCCTCCTCAATTCCAGGACGATCGGATTTCTTCCGCCCGGTTACGGTAGGTTACAGCAAGCTCCTTGAGATTAAGAGCTTCGGCGGCTTTTGCAGCTTCCGAGCAGAGAAGCGGATTATATGCATCTTTGAGGAGCTGCATCTGCAGGACCTGAAGGTAAGCCTCCGGTTTTCCCATCTTTTCGTAGACTTCCTGCAGACCGCGGTATACTTCGGGCCTGCGGGAATCCAGATCAAGGGCCCTCCGATAAGAGAGAGCAGCTTGGGAGAGCTTCTTTTCCCCAATATAATAGCGGCCAAGACCGAGATGAGGACGGTAATACAAGGGGAAATTTTTAGCCAGAGAGGTCCACACTCCGAAAGCCTCTTCCAGACGACCGGCAGCCGTCAACTGCTCCGCCAGTACAGTTCTCAGATCGACGGAGGAAGGATACCACTGTGAGAGCCGGCGCAATTCAGCCAGAAGGGGTTCTTTTTCATCATACAGGGCAATCAGGAGATCCAGAGACTCTTTCAGGATACTTTCCGGCCTTTCTGCCTGCCGGGAAAGTTCCTTGATGCGTTCAAGTCCTTCAGAATCCTGTGAAGCCCCCTTATCAAATTCTCCGGCTGCCTGGAGCCGATACTGGTTGTAGAGCTGCACAGCCTTGCTGACCGACTCTTTAACAATTTTTCGTGCCTGATCGCTCTTATTGTTCCGGGCGGCAAGTCGTGCAAGGATCAGATAGGGTTCGGGATCAGCGCTGTCCAGATCTGCCGCCTGCTGCAGGTGGGGAAGTGCTGCCTCTGTCTGCTTCTCAGCATACAGAAGCAGCCCCAGCTCTGTGTGTGCTTCCGCACTTTCAGGCTCCAGGTTCAGATAAGAACGATACGCTTCCTTGAGTTCAGTGCTCCGACCCATCTGCTTCAGGGCGGCTATTCTGAGGGCCAGAAGCTGGGCGTTCCGGGGCTGAAGGGTCCATGCCCTCTCTGCCTCTTCAGCAGCAACTTCGTATTCACCTTTCTGCATAAGGCTGAAAGCCTTACCTGCGGCAGCTGCAGCCACACCATTTCTGGATTCCTGCCGGTTGGGATAGGTTTCAGAGGCCTTCCGGAACATCTCTTCCGCTTCTTCATATGCTTTTCGGTACAGCAGAAGATTGCCCCTGGCAATCAGGGTTGAGTAACTGCGGGGACTCAATTGCACCGCTGAATCAATAATTTTTTGGGCGGCATGAATATCATCCAGATGCAGGTAACAGATACCCAGAAGCCCCAGATCTGAGCTCTCCAATTCTCCCTGGTCGTGAAGGCTCCGGAAAATTGCCGCAGCCTCGCCGAACCGTCCTGAAGAGTAGTGACGGTACGCCTCGTAAATAGTGGTGGCAGATAAAAACGACACGGTGCAAAAGAGCAGAAACAAGATAGCTAAGGACCTTTTCGCAGGCCGGGCAGGCCGCCCGGTCCTGGCAGGCCGGGCCGGATCAGAACTCATAGCGGCCCAATAGTGAAAATATATAAGGGGTTTCATAGGTGACGGTTTCTGCATAGCGGTAGCTGAACTTTGAGATGATGTGGAAGGATGCAACCAGCGGAACCTCAAGGCGGGCATCGACCTGATGCTGTACACCTCTGAATCCATGTCCGACAAGGTAGCTTGTATTGAGAGCAAAGGGGACTCCTGGACCAGAGAGGTTCAGTCCGGCGGTATGGAGGAAAGCTGACCCTCCATCTTCCCCGGAGGCTCCAAGGTCTACCCACTCCCAGCCGAAGCTGTAGCGAACCTTTACCTGCCGGGTAAGAGGAAGGCTGGTAGAAAAGCCGGTATTTGAAAGGATGTTCACGCCCCCGGAGAACTCTTCCAGCTCAAAGAGTTCGGACAGCTCAAAACTTAACTGCCTGTACCCGATAACCGGGAGCACCTGTACTTTTCCCGTCCCTTTGTAAAGGGATGAAAAAGTGCCAGCCTCTTCTTTATAGGTGTAACCGGTACCAAAAGCATAAGCGAAACTTTCCGCCGGAGCGTGAGAGTAATTGATCGCCCCAAGGTGCTGAAGGGTAGCTGAATTCTGCTCCGTCCGGGAACCATTATAATCCGCCTGAAGTTTCATCATTTCCGCCGGCTCAAGAGACAGGTTAGCGCCCCAGCTGGTACTTTCCGAGGTGGTAGTACCTTGCTCTGAATCAACTAGAGCGTATGAGAAGTGTACTCCCGATTTTTTCAGAACGCCCTCTTCCTGCTCCCAGGTGCTGCTGCCGCTGAAGTCATGTCTGAGACTGCCATCTTGATTACGCGCTATTTCATAGGAAGCTGTGCTGGCCAGATTTTGTGGGGCTACCAGACTCCACGCTGTTGCACCTTTCCAGATTGAAGTGTGGCTCAGATCATCGGTGATAAAATCAGGATCGCTTCGCCAGGCATCCACCCGTCTTCCGTGGATCTCACCTTCAAAGCCTTCTGAAAAGGTAAAAAGGAGGCCCAGGTCACTTTCAATCGACTGTTCCCGGATATTTTTCTCTGCACGCTGGTACTCCGTCTCAGAATAGGCGGGAGCTACACCGGCATAGAGCCCAACCAGTCCGGAGAGTGCATAGGTACCGCCGAGAGTCCCCCCATATCCGGTTGTAGAGACATCAGCTAAGCGGTCATGATGGATATCAAGGGCTCCGTCAAGGCTGAAAACCAACCGGTCAAAGGAGAGTTCTGAGGCAGCCTGAATTGAGTGGCTTTCCTCCTGCTTCTCTTCCGGATCTTCATCACTCTTTTTGTAGTCGCTCTGATCCCAGGACGAGCTATAGGTGAGATGAAAGGGAAGTTGTACATCTTCAGAGCTCTTTATATCCAGCCCGACCTTTCCTGCAGTTTCAGCGTTATCCCCCTCAGCAGTGCGGATTTCACTCTGATCATAGTCTCCATTCATTGTTACCGAGAAAGAGGGGTTTGAATAGGCAATAGTGCCTTTGTAACGCTGCTCAAAGCTGCCAATTCCCGTGTCCCGGAGGGCCTGGAGCTGCACGTCCATAAGCCCGGTTCTACCGACAAAATCCTGATACCGCATGAGGGAGTCGGTTGTCCATTCATTGATGGTCACAGCATCCTGACTTCCAGTCCCGTAAGCGCCAAGGATGATCCTTCCTGAAAAGCGATCGGCGAAAGTCTCCTCGTCAATTATCGGGTCGCGCTCCATGATGGCAGGAGACTTCCACTCTGCTTCAGCCCGGTTCTCTCCAGTTTCGGGGAGGGTGCGTATTATGGTTACCTGAGGAAGAGCTCTGGAGATACAAGCAAGCATCAGCACTGGAATGATGAAAGATACTTTCCACTGCCTGCTATTCATCTATCTGCCTCCTCCAGCCGAACTGTTTCGCCGGGGCCTTTATTGCCGGAGGTGTCAACAGCTCTGACGGTATACACCGCGGAGCCTGAGGTGTAACGTACACGGTATTCGGTACTGGAGATACTAGTTCCGGTAAGCTGCTCCAGCTCGGAACCGGGGTAAGCGGCACGATAAAGCTGGTAGCCGGCTATATCAAGATCCTCCGGAGGCTTCCAGCTGATGCGGACCCGAGATCCCTCTTTTACCACCAAAAGCTCCCGGGGGGGGCCAGGCTTTACACTGTCAACGGGAACCACCTCTCTGACCCTGGATGGTTCGCTTGCGTTGCCGGAGGTATCGACCTCCACTAGATGGTAGCTGTATTTTTTTCCACGCTCGGTTTCAGTATCAAGATAGCGGGTCTCATCCGCCGGGAGCTCGGCTATCACCTTCAGAGTGCCGATATCCGCCTTCCGGTAGATACGGTGAAGATCCAGATCTCTGGAAAGGCCTGGTTGCCAGAGCAGTTCAACATTCCCTTCACGGTTAGTCCGGGCACTGAAAGAGAATACCGGGGCCGGCGGTTCAAGGTCCGGAACCAGTAAAACGATCTCGCTCCGTTCACCTTCATTGTAGGAGTTGTCTACGGCACTGACTGCGTAGCGGTACTCCCTCCCCGGCAAAAGCCCCTGCTTTCTGAAACCGCTGTCTTCAAAGCGGGGATTATTTCCTGTTTCAACCGGCGAGGGGGTAATCCTTGTCATGCTCTTGCCGCCTTCAGCCCGATAGACAAAATAACCCTTGATATCGCTTTCTGAGTTTGCATTCCACCGTAGCAGGACGATCCTGTCATCCGCATTTACCGACCAGGCCAGCCCCTGAACAGCCGAGGGAGCTTCGGTGTCCCGGGGAATAATGGTTACCGCCCCGGAGGGAGGACTCTCATTCCCTGCAGCATCCACGGCTGTTACCTGATAAAACCAGGGCTCTCCCCGGACTATGTTCTCATCAACAAGGCGCGGATCATCAAAGGGGACCGGATCGCTGTTGATCCTTGTGTACTGCCCTTCGACACTTGCGCTTCGGTACACATTGTAGGAGCGGACATCCCTCTCGGGAGAGAGGTTCCATAAAAGGAGGACTCCCTCCTCCTGGTCCACCGCGGTTAATCCCATCGGGACAAGGGGCGGGCTTGTATCAACCATCCGCACAGAATCGGAATAGACTATTTCACTTACCCGACCGATGATATCCACCGCCTGAACGCCGAAGCGGTAAGATACCCCCTGCCGGGCACCGGAGTCGAAATAGTTCAGAAAATCCTCTATGCGAAGCACCGGCTCGGTATTAATACGCTGCGGATCCCCGCCCTCTTTGCGGCGGTAGATATGAAACCCTACGGTGTGGTCCCCTTTGCGGCCCTTGTATTCATCATACTCCCAGCGAATGGTGAATTGATCTTTATCCGGGACAGCCTCGACTTGCCCGGGGGCCTCAACCGGACCGGGAGGATTAACTTTGATCCGCCTGTCTACCCTGTCGATTTCCTCTCCCAGGCGGTCTACCAGTACTATTCGGTACCGGTATGTCGCTCCGGGGCTTACGCTCCGGTCGATCAGGGTCCGGCCGAGAGCCATGCGCAGTCCAGGGCTTATCAGACTGTATGCCTGTGCATAACTGCGGTTTATACCGATCTTCCGCCAGAGCCGGACGGGATCGGTGGTATCAAATTTCCTTTCCAGCCAGGCTGCATCCCGGCGAAAAAGATCATAGGCCTGATAGGGGTCCTGCAGGGGTTTGACCGTGGAAGAGGTAAGGGGCAGATAGTTCCTGTCGCCTGGGCCTCGACGGTAGGCGTTAAAACCTGCAGTCCCCGCAGGTGTGTTCTGAAGAATAATATGGACTACTTTCCCGTCGGTAAGCAGATCAACATCCACAGGATCCTGTGAGAAAAGGGAGAGCGGAACCATTGACAGAAGGAATATAGAGACAAAAAGCTGATGTTTCACTGTGAGACCTCCACCCTTTTCGAGCTGGTGAGGCCGGCCCCGTTCTTAACCCATATCCGTATTGTCTGCAGAAAGAGTGGAGATTCAACGGGGGTGCTGATTAGCTCACTTGTGCCACCGGGCAAATCGATCCACTTGGGACCGATACGATAGGCTTTGATTCCCGACTCATTATCTATTGCAGTTACCTCAATTACGGGTGTCGTCTCTCTACCGCTCGCCTCCTTCACCTTGCTGCCCTGTATCTTTGGCGGTGTTGCATCTACTGTCAGCGGCCCTGCGACGGACACTGTTTTAAGGCCTGCCCCATTTTCGGACCTGACAAAGACGTAGCAGGTCTCGCCTTGTTCCAGCTGGAGGTTCGAAGGTTCGATTACATAGGGGGAGCGCAGCTCGCCCTGTTCCATCAGGCGGGTAAAGAGAACTTCCGGTCCTGATCTTCCTTTCTCCTGTTTAGAGTCGCCGTTTAATCTGTCTGGTATCTCTTCTCCGAAACCAACAAGGTACGGCTCTTCTTCAAGAGGGACGCTGGTCCACCACTGCACATTTTGATTAGAAGGAGATGTGCCTATGGCATATTCGTAAGCGACGATTCCCGATTCTGCATCCTGTGCCGATGACCACCCTATCTGCAGATAGCTTATTTCCATGGTATACCGCTCCGGCAGAATGGCAGGAACCGCAGCCTCGGGGGGCGAGGAATCATCATAGGTCATCACAATCTCGGCCGAAGCATCACCGGCTATTCCGGCATTGTTTACCCCGCGGACGGTCAGGTATACCTTTTCTCCTCCGGCTGCAGGAATTTGAGCAGCCTTGAAGCGTATCGGTTCCTGAGAGGCTGAATCAAAGGCTACCTCTGTCCAGGAGAAAATATCACTCTTCCCCTCTCCGCTTCCCAGGGCAAACAGGCATTCAGCTATCCCAGATTCCTGATCAATGGGGGGCAGAAACTCAACAGTTACAGAGTTGGGATGGCCGTCCACAGTTGTTTGAAGGAACTCTTCAACTACAGCCGGTTCAGGTGGTGTCAGATCCACCAGGAAGGGTTCCGACCTGCCGGCGCTCATCCTGCCGACACCGTTGGTCGCCCGTATCATTACTTCATACTCCTGTCCCTGTTCCAGCTGAAGTTCCCGGATATTCATCTCTGTCAAAGATCCGGCATTTGTCCAGTCGAGGTCCGGATAGGGCTCTGAAGGGCCGCTTTCCAGGAGCGGTCCGGCCGGATTGAGACCTATCCCGCCGGCCAGAACCGTAGATCCGCCTGTTGCCACCAGGCCATAATCGGCGATATTGGTAGCGGCAGTGTTAGCGGGAACAAGCACATACTCGTACCGCTGGATACCCGATTCGGGATCGCCTGCACTCCACGAGGCATACACCGCATCGGAGCGGGCGGTATAGGGAGAGGGAAGGCTGACAATTGGCTGGGAAGGCGGACTGGAGTCGCTGGTATCAAGGGAGGCCTGGTAGGGCGAGCCCTCCTGCCCGTAATCCAGCTGCAGCCGTCCCTGTCTGATAATGCTCGTACCGCCTGCACCCCTGGCACGGACCGTCAGAGCGTACATACCCGGTTCGAATTCTTCCGACAGAAGGGTATCTTCCAGGGCGGTAATAGTGCCGAGGGAGAACCAGGGGATGTAGAAAAAGGGAACAATCTGGGTCTGAATCATTCCTCCGCCGAAAAGCCCGCCAAGAAAACCGCCGCCGGAACTTCCGGAGTCTCCGGAGCTTCCAGAACCTCTGGTCTCAGATTCCCCGAAATCAGTGGAGAGGAGTTTTGCATTCTTCTCAACATCGCCAGCTTGCACAATGAACTGGCTCTGGATAGGATTCTGAGACGAAGAAGCGCTTTCTCCTTCCTCCTGCTCATCCTGTCCCGTATAGGGAGTAAGGCTCCAGCTGTATTCGACTACTTCAACAGGATGGGTGGCCGAGAAATTGGTCTGCACCAGAGCTGCGTATTGATTGCTGCTGGTAATGGTACCCGAATAGCTTGCAAATACGGGATTCTCGATATAGGGGCCGATCTCGGTCTGTTTGGCCCTGAAGTAGGTCTGAACAGGCACCCATCTGCAATCCGGAAGGATAGAGAGAAGGTCGCTGCCCACCTCTACGGCTTCAATGCCGGGGCCGGTGGCCGGGGCAAATCCGCTTCCACCGGCAAAACCAACAGAAGATGTCATGACCGGGGTCTGCATAGCTACCGACTCTGCCTGCATCATACCGCTGTCTACCGTACTGGAAGGGCTTACCTGGCTTATACCGGTTTCTGTTGAGCCGACCGTCGGCCTCAGGGGACCGATAGTTGCCCCGGTAGCTTTCTCGGAGCCCGGCAGAACGTAGGCTTGCGATCTGATCTCCGCTGCAGTATCGGGAGTGCGAAAACCGAGACCTGTTCCGAATCCGGCGGCGTTCCCGTCATCGAAGACCGCAATATCGCCGCTGCCGTACAGCGCCAGCTGGTCGTACATCTCATGCAGCAGCGCATAGAGATCGGCCTTTCGCGCATATATCCGGTCGACCAAAAGTGTTGCCTGGGACCAGGTTTGCCGAAAAGCCCGCATGCTTTCGCCGAAGACACTGTCCAGTTTAACCAGCCGTTCTTCACTGCCATCCCTGAGGGCGCTGAAACCATGGATGGGGATCCGCCACCAGAGGTCCAGCCCACGCTCAGCGAAGTGTTCTTTCGCAGTGATCTGACTGAGGTCCTGCTCTACCCCCTCGGGTGTTTCGCCTCCGGCAACCAGGAGCTGGTCTTTGAGATTGTCCCTGATATCCGTCCAGGAATCGGCCTCGGAAGCGGAGATGCTTTCAAAAAGCTGGGCATTCAGTCCTTCAATATAATTAACAAAGTTCTTGCTGCCCTTCAGGCTCCCGACTCCCGAAATGATGCTATCAAGCCGGGTCTGGGCGTAATCCTTCTGTTCTATCTGATGACCGATGTAATCCCGGAGATGCATGTTGATCTGCTGGTACTGACCTGTGTATGCCTCGTTCAGCTCCGTAAGGTTGTACTGATCACGGTAGAGAATCCGGTCAAGCTTTTTCAGTTTGCCATCGATACTGCCGCTCTGTCTGATAAATGCATCCTGATACTCGGCAAAATCTTCCCGTATGGCGTACATGTCCCGAACCTGCTGCTCCGCCTTGTCCATATCAAGATCAAAACCGACTTTTACCGTCTTGCTCTCACCGTTAACGCTTACCGTTTCGGTCTTGTATCCACCAAAGGGCGATCCTGTCTGTCCAAGCTCCTGAACTGAAGGAAGGTCCTCCAGAATGAGATGTTCATACCCCTGAAAGTTCCCAATCACCTGCTCCTGCAGTGATTCGAGCTGTGCATGGGCAGCAGAAATCAGGGACTGCTGCTCTTTGAGCTGGGAGCGAACGGCCGCCATCTGTCCTGCTTCACTGCCGAAGAGATTACCACGGATAAGCTCCAATGCCGGCGGCAGTCCCCCCGGCCATTTGTCGATCTCAAGGTTCTGGTACAACTGCTGTATGCCGATGAACTGATCACTGTCCGGTTCGACCAGGGCAAGACCGGCAGCCTGTAGCTGCTCAGGGGTGAGCTGCAGCAGCTGGAGCTGGGCGGCATGGAGGTCCTCCATCAGTTCGTCTTTGGCCGTTTCCATCTCTCCGGCCATATTACGGGCATCTTCGATCATCTGATCATAGCCACTTTTGGTTCCGCGGCCTCCATCAAGGCCGTTCATTCCCGCTTCGACCCACATGCTCCCCTCGAAAAGAGTTACTTTTGCTACTTTGAGCTTCACCGAGCCTACGGCATAGACAACCAGCTCGGGCATCGAAATGAGGGCCGCCTGCAGATTCGCTGTACCGGAGGCTATTTTGAGGATCTCGCCCTCCGCCTTTACCGCCGCGTAGAGGCCGAAACTGGATGAGGCCTCCTGTCTCCAGTACCAGAGCATCCCCTCATAGGTGATTGATCCGGATACCACTTTGAGGTCCATCCCCTGTTTTACCGACAGTTCCACCACCATTCCCGGAGGTCCGATAAACAGGCTGCCCGAGGTGCCCGAACCACTTTTTTTGCTGTACATATAGGAATTGAACTCGCCGTTGACCGCCCAGGTCTCCTTGCCGTAGACGTAAAACCCGAGACTACCCTCTCCTTTATATATGTCAAAATAGTTTAGCTCGAACTCAATATTTCCTTCCGCATACGCAGGGTCCCATCCGACAGCCAGATATCCGACCCCTTCAACGGTTTTGGCGGCGTAAGAGGCTTCCAGATCAAGAGTGAAGTAATTTCCGGTCATGGTAAGGAGGGAGCGTCCACTGAGCATGTCCTTCTGTCCGATATAGAAATCGCCCAGGAGCATCAGCGCAAAGGAGCCGGGATTTCCGGCACCTTTGGGACGCTTGTCCGTGATCTCGCCGTCCAGTTCCGGCCGCTTAAAGCCCGCAATGGAGCGGACCAGCCGGATATCATCCTCCACAGGATTGATAAACATCCCACCGCCGATTCCGTCGAGAAACAGTCCGGGGGCAACAGCCATATTCAGTCCCGAGGCAGCCACAAAGACCCCGAAGGTGAATTCGCCCTCCTGCTGGCCGAATTTTCCTACAACTACCGCTTCAAAGCTATTTCCGGGGATAGTCATTCCCCCTGCAAGCCTGAGCAGATCATCGCTGTATTCAACATCCGCCCTGATCGCTACGCCCGAGGTCTCGAGCTCGGCCTGGCGGAGAACAAAACTGCGGCCGCCGTCCACCGGGTTGTAGAAGGTAAACTCTTCAAAGCCTCCGGTCATGGCGGGATTTTCGGAATCCCCCACACTGACCGTTGCCCCTTCAAGACGCAGGTAGCTCTTTACAAGAATGGATTTCTCACCCTTCCTCAGGTTTGAATCCGTCCCTTCTCCGGTGCTCTCGTTGGCATCAAAGGTCAGAGTGGTCTGGGTGGTGCTCCAGTCAATCTCCGATACCTCAACCTTGAGGGAGTCGGCCACCTCAAACTGTCCGCCGGTTATTGCATCGGAAAGGTTGGAGATGGTGCCGTCAACGGTGAGTACCAGGTTCTCGAACTCCACCCCGCCGGAAACCCCGTCCATGCCCATTACGATCGATCCAGTCATGGCTATGCCGAACTCGGGATTGGTCTGAATGGCTATTGTCTCCATAGCCAGGTTAAACCCAGGAAGCACCAGCTGCTTGTTACTAAGCACCTCCGCATTGGTGGGAGGATACCAGTCGAACTCACCCTCCATATTAAGCCGGACACCACCTTCGAAATCGCCGTTGGTATTCAGTTCCCCGAAGGAGACCCGCCGCTGATCGTCATCTGGCTCTCCGCCCCCTTCATTCTGCAGGGCCAGGTAGAAGTCCACTCCCAGCCGTATTTCACTGTAGTCCTTGTTGAATACCCCGTCTTCATATTCGAAGACAAACTCCAGGTAGGTAATGTCGAGGGTCCCGATACCG
>CAYMWV010000093.1:0-13651 GCA_964394395.1 uncultured Sediminispirochaeta sp. | reverse complement strand
CTGGGGTTTGATACCTTTCATTTAAATACAGCCCGTGTCACTGTCTAAATTTTCCCTCCTATGAAGGTGATGTGTGAGTTTTCATTACCACCCTATTCCTGAAAAATCCCCGCAAAGATCTGACTGCACGCCTTGGCATTAGCCGGACGGGGGTTGTTTTTGATAAGGAACATCTTGGAAGCGTTCTCTCCATACTCTGCCAGATCTACCTTGTTGTCGATAATCTCGGCGATCGCTTCTCCCAGTTCCAGCTCCTCCAAGAGCTCCTCCACAGCAAAAATGGCAGTCTCCGCCGCATCCCGGGGGGCCATCCCGGAGGTATCGTAGCCGAGAAGCTCGGCGATGACGGCAAACTTCTCATGCCGGGCAGGGATGTTGTAGCGCATCCCGTAGGGCAGGAGCATGGAGTTTGCCAGGCCATGGGAGACATGCAAATTAGCACAGACCGGACCGGAGAGGCTGTGGACAATCCCCAGCCCCGCCTGATCCATGGCAATTCCCGCCAGGGCGCTGGCCATTCCCATCGCTTCCCTCGCTTCGATATCTCCTGGGCAGGCGAAAGCCCTCACCAGATTCTCTCCTATCAGACTGATCGCCTCTTCACAGAGGGCATCGGAGAAGGAATTGGCTCCCAAGCCCACATAAGCCTCTATAGCGTGGGTCAGGGCATCCATACCAGTAATAGCGGTCAGGAAGGGGGGAAGGCCGGTCATCAGTTCCGGGTCAACAATAGCCGCTGCAGGGAAGATCTCCCGGGCGTTGATTCCTTTTTTCATATTCCGGCTGGTGATTACCGCAACACCGGTAACCTCGCTCCCCGTACCCGCAGTGGTGGGAAGGGCGTAGAGGGGCAGTGGAGGGTTCTCGAAGGGTACCCGGTCCCACTGATATGCCGAGAGAGGTTTACTGTTAGTGGCCATGCAGGCCGCAGCCTTGGCTGCATCCAGGGGACTTCCGCCGCCAACAGCAATTATAGAGATAGCTCCGCTCGCCTTTACTGCGTCGGTAACCTTCATCACTGTATCTTCATCCGGATTGGGATCCACATCGGAATAGATGCTGTACTTGATTCCAGCCCCGTCCAGGAGCTCCTTCACCATAGCCATCGGGGGTGCTTCCAAAAGCCCCTTGTCGGTAACAATGATCGTTTGCCCCCCATCAGGGATCAGATCAGTCAAAACAGACCTGCAGCCCCTGCCGCTATAAAGGGCGGTTGGTAGATTCAATATTGCTTTCATTTGCTCACTCCTTATCGTTATTGTTATCCTTACGCTTTATCCCTTGCCCCACCTCGGGAGAGCCTCAATCCGCTTATCAGCTTGCAGAACCGGTATTCGAACCGGTTAAACCGTAGACAAACTGCTGCCTGGTAAAGAGGAAGCCCTCTCCATGGGTACCAAGCTGCAAAAACCTCCCATGAGGATGCGCTTCGGTGGTAAAATCGGAAAAGCCTCCAAGTACAATCTTTCCCCCCACAAAAACAGAAGAGTAGTTCAGGAAGATCTCATCCATCCCTCCAAAACCAATCAGATGCCAGAGGTAGGAGGGACTCTCGATAATCGCCCGTTCCACACCAAGGAAGCGCAGACACTTTAGGAGGGCCGCTGCATCGGGATTGGTTCCTTTTCCGGTGGCAAAGACCACCACCTTTCCGGCTGCAGCATCCCACTGGGCCTGTATGGCATCATCATCAGAAACAGCATCCGCATCTGCAAAGGGTCCAATCACTGTAACCCGATCACCCATCTCTTTTTTAAGATATTCGGCCCCCGCTGGACCTGTCCCAATCAGGACAGTAATCTCTTCGTAACCAAAAATGGCGTGCTGTAAAGGAATATCAGTTCCGTCGAAACTTACAATACAGTTCCAGGGACTAATTCCCTTCTTTCCCAGCTCCTTCACCCTCGCTTCAGCCAACTCTTCACAAAACACATGACTGGTTCCCTTTGGTTCTGCCTGCAGGGTTTTTGCCCCGATGATAGCACAGTCCGCATACGCTCGGAGCATGTTAAGCACCCAGAAATCGGCCTTTCCTCCCCAGGGATCAAGAAAATTCTTCCCTGCCACCAGAGGCCCCTCTGGCTTGTTCGGAAACGCAATCTTCCCGTCTGAGGACTCCACCAGGGAACCAAAGGTGTAGGGACGATCCACCGGAGCTGGGGGGAAATAGAGTTCCCCGTAGACATCCTTTACCTTCCCCGGTGTCTCCGGGTCTGGACTTTCCGACTTGATCTTCTGTAAATGCTTTTCCTGTTTCATAACAGAGTCGATCTTTATCTTCTCCGTAGGAAACGGAAAAAGGGGTAATTGTGTATCCATCAAAGCCTCCTGTTCATTGATCTATATGCTATCGATGATGCTTACATCAAACGAAAAACCTGCCCGGTCGATTCCCGCTCCTTCAAGGAGACTGGAACCACCACCTGCTGAAGCTCACGCTCCCCATCTTCGATACGTAATATCATCATATCTGCAGCTCGTATCCCCAGGTTATATGGGTCATAACTCAAAGTGGTAAGCCGGGGCACCAGATAGGAGCTGGTAGCCGCATCATCGGTTCCCGCAATACTCACCTCACCGGGCACTGAAACCCCTCTATCCGCTGCAGCCCTGAGTCCTCCCATGGCCATAAAGTCGGAAACATAGAGAATAGCAGTAGGCTTATCATCAGATGTTAAGCTCATTAATTCATTAAAGGCCTGATATCCGTCATCAATCCCCCAATTGCTGAAAATCATCCGCCTCTCTTCAAAGGGCAGATCCAGATGACCAAGAGCTTGCAGGAGGTTCTCATACCTGCTCAGAGCATACTCACCCCGTCTACCAAAGACTCCACCTATCTTCCGATGGCCAAGCTCGAACAAACGACGAACCAACAGCTCCATTCCCAGCCGGTTATCAGTGCAGATAGCATCTACCGGATACGTACCTGGGCTGCTTTCCAGGAAAAGCGTGGGTTGATTTTCGATAACCTGCTCCGTCCCCGCTCCAGCACTTTCATGGCAAAAGATAACCCCTTCGCTGGCATGATCATGAAGCAGGGAGGCATAATCGGGAAGGGCGTCTTTATTTTCGGTGTCCTCTCCGGAATCAAGAACAAAGAGGCTGTAGCCCTTCCTGATAGCCCCATGCATGGCTCCTCGGACAATCTGGGCCATCACAAAGGAGCGGATATTGGGCACCACAATGGTTAGCCTTCTGGTTTTAGCGGTGGTTAAGGCACGAGCAATGGGATTGGGACGATAGCCCAGCTGCTTCGCTACAGTTTTCACCTTTTCCCGAGTATCATCGGATACAAGAGGAGAGTTGGAAAAGACCCGGGATACCGTCGCTTTGCCGACTCCCGAAATTCTGGCTACATCATTGATTGTATGCTTTTTCATGGTTGAAACCGGTTCCATCTATAGTAACTGCTTTTCCTCTCCTTGTCCATTCCTCGCGTTGACCCATCAAAAAAAACTGATTGTCGCCAGTTCCTTAACGCCGCCACAGAACTGTCTCCCGCCAGTACACTGGCGCAGTCTCATACTGCCCTCTCCCTTACCTGGCGGGTAGGTGAAGAGTAGTATCAGTCTAAGGGAGCGAGGAAAACTAATAGGAGGGCAAATTGGCCGAGACGTTTCAGGTTCACCAAGCTGTTATTGCTCCCAGCCCGGCTATTTCGGGATCGCAGGTTAGGACAGACAGGTTGGATAATATTGCCTGGGCGGCTATCATCCGATCAAAAGGGTCGCGGTGGTCTCCGGGTAGGGTGCCGGCCTTTAGGGCATGCTTGAACCCGATGGAAATTTCGTTGAAGCCATCTTCCGCTATCCGTTTTTCCCAGTCCGCAACGACCTGGGATCCTTTGGGGTATTTGCCAATACGAATTTTTGTGGCTACTTCCCAGGCTGATGCCGCACTGACCAAACAACGGTTTTCCGGATCCTTGATCAGGAACAAGGCTCGAGAGGAAAGGCGTTCTGGCTCCGACCACCACCAGAGCAAAGCACAGGTATCAAGCAAATAGGTCATACTTCCCAAGACTTCAGTTCATCTTCCGGCAATGCTTCGAAAAAGTCGGCTCCGGGGGCATCATGATAACGCCCTGGAACTCGTTCCGCTTTTTTTTCGAGGGGAACCAGGCGGGCCCAAGGTTTGCCAGCCTTGGCAACAATCACCTCGTTCCCACTATGAGCCTGATCTACCAGCTTTGAGAAATTGGTCTTGGCATCGTGCATATTGACTACTAACATACTATTATGTTAGTCCACAAACCGGACTAAGTCAACCCTTTTTCCCGGAGGAAAGAATCGCTATCTTTACTTCTCCTCGAACATAGCTTTGACACGCCAGCCGCACCCCTTCCGGAACTGTTCCGTCCGGACGGCGCAGCCGAGCTGTTTCCCGCTCTCTCATGGGACTAAAAAACTCACTCCCCGCTAAAACCTTAACCCTGCAGGTCCCGCAACCCGCCTTACCGCCGCAGATATGGGAAATTCTCACTCCCGAACGGAGCAGGTTATTGAGCAGAGATACCGCAACACTTGCCTCAACCGGCTCGCTATATCCCTCTACATAAATTTTTGCCATAAAAAGAGGGTATCACACTTTTTTTTGTTTGTATTATTAATAATATGCCGATATTATAAGGTAGGTGGTAGCCTATGAGTACCTTATGCAGCCTTTTAGGGAAAAAAGGAATAACCTGGCTTCAGGAAACGGAGAAGGAAGCAGCTATCTGGGAGTTGGTGGCTTCCATTCCCGGCTTTTCCAACAAAGCCTGGGCATCAGATTTTACTAGAGAAGTCCTGCGTAAAGAGGCGATCCAGAGTACTGGATTTGGAAAAGGTATCGCCGTAGCCCACGGGACATGCCCGCAAATCGAAACATTAACCCTCGCCCTGGGTATCAGCAGCTCCGGGATAGAGTTCGATGCACTGGATAATCATCCCGTACATATCCTCTTTCTTATTGCCAATCCACCGGAAACACAACCCGAATATTTGAGTGCCCTATCCACCCTGGTACGAATCCTTCGGGATGAACAGTTCAGGCAAAAGATCCTGCAATGCAGCAATAGCCGTGAAGTGTACTCCCTGCTGGAACGGGAAAGATGTATTATTCCCCTCCCGGCATAACAGTTTTCTCATACATACTTCACAATGTACTAACACATTTCTTATACTGATTATATATGGCGAGAACGTACCGACAGAAGCTTAACGAGCTGTATCAAAAAGCAAAAGACATTCCCATTGATACAAGCAGCAGAATGGTAATCTTCAGTGATCTTCATATGGGTAATGGGAAAAACCTTGATGACTTTAAACCCAATGCCGATCTTTTTACTGCTGCCCTGGCAGATTACTATATTCCAAAGGGGTATACCCTCATCCTCAACGGCGACATAGAAGAGCTTCATCGCTACACCCTCCGGGAGGTGAGAAAAGCGTGGAGCAATCTCTACGATCTCTTTGATCAGCTATACCGGGAAGATAGGCTAATAAAACTCATGGGAAACCACGATTCAAAACTCTTTAAGCTGCCTGGGGAAAGGCTGCGATACAAGCTCTATGAATCACTGCGCTTACTCTACCGGGAAAACTCACTCTTTCTCTTTCACGGCCATCAGCCAAGTTTTTTCTATGAAAAATTCAATGAACTTTCCGGTCTCCTTTTGCGCTTTTTAGCCAAACCCCTGCGAATACGGAACTATTCTGTCTCCCACAGCAAAGAACGGAGTTTCAAGATCGAGAAAAGAGCCTATGACTTCTCCCGGGAAAAGCAGATAGTCTCCATAATTGGACACACTCATCGCCCCCTTTTTGAAACTATGTCAAAGATGGACAGCCTGAACTACAAAATTGAGACCCTTCTGCGCAAACATGCAAGAACCGAGGATAATGAAAAAAGAATTGCTCTAGAAGGGCGGATCAACCAGATTAAAGCAGAAATCGACACCCATTTAGCAAGTAAAGGAAACGAGCACACCATCAGCAGCCAATACAGCAGCCACACAATTGTTCCCTCGGTATTCAATTCCGGTTGTGTCATCGGTAAACGGGGAATTACCGCCATTGAAATCAAGAACGGTAAAATCTACCTGGTCCACTGGTTTCACAAAGATATTGATAAACGGTACCGTAGAGATACCGAAAACAACACTCGTCAGCTTGGCGAAAGCGGCTTCTATAGGAGTGTATTAAAAAAGGATACCCTTGATTATATCTTTACCAGAATCCGCCTGCTCACCTGACCAATGCGAAGGCCCATGAGAAAAAGAAGAACCCGAAGGGCCAGGAAGAGGAATAGATCAAGCCTCTCTACAAGAAAAAAAAGAGTGTGAGTAATGGTACCAGAGCCTCCAAAAACTATCAGCCCACAGCTTTCAACAACGCTTCTGTACGATCGATTCTCTCCCAGGCAAACCCCGGTCTGCCGAAATGGCCGTAAGCCGACGTTTTTTCATATATCGGCTTTAAGAGATCAAGTTCACGAATGATCCCTCCCGGACTCAGGTCAAAGACCTTCTCTACCGCCTCTTCTATCCTTTCCTGAGGAACTTTAGCTGTCCCGAAGGTTTCCACCGCGATTGAGATGGGAAAAGGGACACCGATGGCATAGGAAAGTTCAATCTCACAACGGTCACACAGCTCGGCAGCCACGATATTTTTTGCCACATAGCGGGCCATGTATGCTGCAGACCTATCCACCTTACTCGGATCCTTTCCGCTGAAAGCTCCGCCTCCGTGACGGCCCATACCACCATACGTATCAACAATGATTTTTCTTCCCGTTAATCCAGAATCTCCGTGAGGTCCACCAATCACAAAGCGACCGGTGGGATTTATAAAGTAACGGGTGTTGTTATCGAGTAAACCGCTCTGTCCAAGCACCGGCTCTATCACCTTCTCCTTCAGTCTCGCTTCAATCTCCTTTAAACCAACCGAAGGGTCATGCTGCTGACTCATGACAACCGTATCAATCCTCACCGGCCGTCCCTCTTCATACTCAACAGTTACCTGGCTTTTTGCATCCGGCCGCATCCAGGAGCACGTTCCGTTCTTTCTAATATCCGCCGCTTTCTGAAGCAGCCTGTGGGCAAAGATCACCGGTGCAGGCATTAACTCTTCCGTCTCTCTGCAGGCGTAACCAAACATCATTCCCTGGTCTCCTGCACCTTGCGCTTTATATTGGTTCTCTTCCGCAGTTACTCCAATGGAAATATCGCTGCTCTGACTGTGAATCGTATCTATCACCGCCATGGATTCCCAATCAAGGCCATATTCAGGACGATCATAACCGATCCGCTTCACAACCCCCCGAACCACCTCCTGTAGATTTACAAAGGTGGAGGTAGTTATCTCTCCTCCCACTAAAACCATCCCAGTGGTAGTAAAGGTTTCACATGCCACTCTCGATGCAGGATCATCCCTGAGACAGGCATCCAGAACCGCATCGGAAACCTGATCACACATCTTGTCGGGATGTCCCTCGCTTACCGATTCGGAAGTAAATTGATATCGTTTGCCTTTGGCCATAATTAATCCTCCTCTCTAAAGCTACTACAACATTACCATAGTATAAGAACATTGACAAAATGAGCAATAGTGACATATTATTTTCAACAGAAAAGATTTTACCATAAGGTTGCTAAATGTTGTTTCTTACCCTGGCCGGTGCATCATTTCTTCTCAACATGGTCCTGATACCTCTGCTCTTACATATTGCCCACAGAAAATCGTGGTATGATGAAGCAGATCATCGAAAAATCCACACTGGAAATATCCCGAGAATCGGCGGAATAGGAATCGGGCTCTCCTTTTTCATCATTTTAGCCATCACTTATCTTTTTTTCCGGGATATTTTCCGGATAGAGTACGAAAAACTGATACAGTTCATTCCCTTTTTTACTGGTCTTATCTTTATCCATGTGATAGGGATTCTGGATGATTTTACCGATCTCTCTGCAAAGGTTAAGCTCATTGTGCAGATAGTGGTTTCTCTGGCTGTGGTCGCTTCAGGCCATTACTTCCAGGAGATAACATTTCCCTTTGTGAACTTCATCCTTCCTCTCTCCTTTTTTGGCCCGATTATCACCCTACTCTGGATTGTTGGGGTAACAAATGCAATCAACCTCTTAGATGGCTTAGACGGCCTTTCAAGCGGAACCTCTGGAATCGCCGTTTTTTTTATGGGCTTATCTGCAGTTGCCCTTAATAACCCCTTCGGAGCAGTGTTAAGCTTTATCCTGGCCGGATCAATCCTCGGTTTTCTGGTTTTCAATTTTCCACCCGCTAAACTGTTTATGGGTGATTCGGGGAGTCTTTTTCTAGGATACATCCTGGCGTGTCTACCCATTTTTGTATTCACCGAACCGGCCAGCGAAATGGCATTGCCTTTAGCCATTACCTTCCTGCTCATTCCAATTCTGGATACCATTGCGGCTATTCTCCGAAGGAAACGGAAAGGTCTCCCCTTTCATACTCCGGATAAGGAACATCTTCACCATAAACTACTTGATTTTGGCTTTTCCAATATCAATATTCTCCATATTGTTTACGGAAAAACCTTCATCCTCTCGATTTCTGCTTACCTGTGGATCAAAACCAGAACCAGGCTCTCCCTCATCATCCTCTTCTTTTTCTGGATAACCACCATTCTGCTTTTTATCATTCTGGACAGGAAAAATCGAAGGCGGCTGGAACAGATTGAGCAAGAGGAGCAAGAATGAGAGGTATCAAACCCTGGGACAAGCCCTGGACCCAGGACGCATAGCGCCCCTCTCCGAGCCAATGGTGGGGATATTGATACCAGTCGCTTCTGCTCCTCTCGTTCGCTTGGGAATAAGCATCCAGCATTGAAACAGTACAGGGATTACATCACCAGAAATCAGTAATTAGCAGACCCCTTGTAAATGATACGAACCTGTTTAAAGAGGCCTTCCCCTTCACTTCTGGTTTCTACATCGTTCATATCGTTCAGAGTAGTGTGGACAAGCCGTCTTTCAAAAGGGTTCATCGGCTCCAAAAGCCGGGAGCGCTTTGTTTTCCTTACCTGAGCAGCTGTTTTGTCCGCAAGACGAATAATACTCTCTTCGTGACGGCTCCGGTAATTTTCGGCATCCACAATAACTCTGATACTGTCATTGATCCGTCCACTGAACACATTGACAATCAACTGCAGTGCATCCAGGTTTTTACCCTTTTTACCTATCAGGATGCCCGAATGGGCCGACTCAATGCTCAGGCCAAGCTTTCTCGCTTCCCGAAAAGATACACCCACACTGCCGGGGAAACCCATCTTTTCAATAAGGCCGGTAAGATACTCAGATACTTTCTTCTCAAAGTCGGAACTCGGTTCGGGATTCTCCAAGCCTTGCTCCACGTCATCATCATCAAGAAAGACCCTGATCTTTACATTACCTTTGCGAAACAGCCCACCTTTCACCGATTCCACAATTTCAACATCAAACTCTTCGCGATCAATATGCAGCGCATCTATTGCATTATCGATCGCCTCCTTCTCAGACTTTCCTTCGAATTCTTTCACCATATATCGTATCTCCTTACGCTTCCTTCTTTTTCTGAACCAGACCGATTACCTTCTGCTGAACAATGGTGAGAAAGTTGGTAACAATCCAGTAAACGAGAAGTCCTGACGGAGCAGTGTAGAGGATAAAGAAGAACATGACCGGCATAAGGTATGTCATCATCTTCATGCTGCTGTTCTGTGAAGCCGCCGCACCTCCGCTTTGCATCAGTTTACTGGAAAGCATCATGGTTCCTACGAAAAGAATGGGAAGCAACCTGATATCACTCCAACCGAGTATCGGGATCTGAAAGGGAGCAAAGTTCCAGATAGACTCGGGACTTGAAAGGTCGTTGATCCAGCCGGGAATGAAAACAGCACCCCGAAGGTCAAAATGTTTGTTAAATAAGCCGTAAAGGGCGATGAAAATGGGCATCTGCAGCAGGAGGGGGAGACAACCGCCCATAGGGTTTACCTTCTCCTTCTTGTAGAGCTCCGCCATCTCCTGGTTCATTTTGGTACTATTATCTTTATATTTTTCCCGAATCTCAGTCATCTTCGGCTGCAGCTGCTGCATTTTACTGGTTGATTCGTAGCTCTTATGGGTTATTGGAAACAACAGAAGCTTAACAAAGATGGTGAGTAGAACAATAGCGATTCCCCAGTTGGGAACAATGGAGTGGAAAAAGACCAAAAGACTCTTCAGAATTGACTCGAGCCAGCCGAGTATTCGTCCCTGGTCCATCACCTCTTCCAGCTGCAAATCCCTGGTTCCAAAACCGTTTTTTTCAGGATCATTATAACTGGTAAGCACACTGCCCTGTTTCGGCCCCATATAGAAGCGGAATACATCCTCATTCATGCTGCTTTTTATAAGAGGTCTGGAAAAATGAAGACCCGATGTGGTTTGCAGCCCAGGATCAGAACCTTCAGTAAACGAAATATCGTAGTTAGTCGCATCAGGAATACCGATTACCGTAAAGTATTTCCCCAGGACAGCCGCCCAGCTAACCCTGGCATCAACCCGGGCAAATCCGTTTTTTACCTTGTAATTTTTCTGCTTTCCATTCTCGTAGGTGAAATAGCGGCGGTATTCGTACCGCCCATCCATTTTCTCAACCTCCGGCCCAATCTGGGGCCCAAAAGAGAGGGTGTAGGCGTAGCCCTCCTCATCCAGGGCAGGATAGGCGTTTACACTGTTCTCAACAACAACAGAAAGCTCAAAGAGGTAGTCATCAGGTTTGAAGGTAAAACGTTTTTTGAGGGTAAAAGGTACCTCGCCCTGAGAGGTTTTTACCGCAAAAACCCGGGAGAACTCCAGGGTGTTACCATCAATTTTTCGGCTCTTGAAGGTAACATCCGTATAATCACCTTCCGGTCCGCCAAAAGTGAGCCCGAAAGCTCCCTTCTCTTCTTCGCCCTGCCAGATCATCTCCAGAGGATTATCACCGTCCATGTGCTCTTTCAGTTTCATACTGACCAGAACAGCACCCCGGGTAGAAAAGGTGGCATCAAATACGTTTGTCTCAAGGCTCACCAGTTTATCCGAAGGGCTATCACCATAAGGGGTGATTCCTTCAGCAGGCAGCACCGGTTCGGCAGCAGCCTCTGAGCTTGCCGTATCCGACCCCTGTTCAATGGACCCAGAAGCAGAACTGGAATCGGTGCCTTCGCTTTCGATCCCTGCACTGGTGCCGCTGTTTTCAGATACCCGGTTTTCTACCGCTTGTTCAGTAACCGGAGGGGGTGCAAAAAATGCATTTTGAATAATAAAGCCGACAGAAATAACAATGGTTGAAAGAATAACCGCCAGCAAGGTTCGTTTGTCCATACCGTCTCCTATGGTTGTAATACCGGAGGGGATGGGTGTCGCCCCTTAAACAGATGTGCGCGGCCTAACAGAGTAAGAAGCTGCTTACTTCGATTATCAAAGGTATCTTCAGAAGGAAAAAGAAGAAGAATCAGGTCGTAACCATCTTCAAGATCGGGCAGAAGAAGTCGATACGCCTCCCGGGCAACCCGTTTTGCCCTGTTTCGCTGAACAGCATTCCCATATTTTCTAACCAGGGTTACTGTAAAACGATTTCTTCCTATATCATTCTTTCGATACACCAATTTCGCGCCAAGGCAGGACACCCTGGTTTTAGAAGAGAACACTCGGCTGATATCAACCGAGCGCTTCAATCTATCCCTCTTAGTAAGGCTTCTTCTCATCTGCGACAGAAAGTTTCTTTCTGCCCTTTTTTCTTCTTCTGGCAAGGATGGAACGACCGCCCCGGGTCTTCATACGGGCACGAAAGCCAAATTTCCTGTTCCTTTTCACCCTGCTGGGTTGATAAGTCCTCTTCATTGAAGTAACTCCTTATTGCATCGCCTAAGGCGTGATAATCTATATCAACGGGTGGCAAAGTATACGTTGTATAAGCAATAAATGTCAATGGCGCCGCTTTTTATCGGCCTCCTTAATCAGCTTCCCCAACGTTTTTAAATGCATATCTAACGCTTCCTTCGCTTCCTTTTCACTGCCTTCTGCAGAGCTTTCCAGCTTTTGACCCGACTCTTCAGATTCAGGTGCACCGACAGAAGAAGTTGGCGGATGAACCTGCCGCATCTCCTCTTTATCGGAATTATCGGAAATTTCGGAAGCTGGCGGCCCATGTTGTACCGGCTGGTCCGTAAGCTTCTCTACAATCCAGATGCGAATATCCCTAATACCCAGTTCCGGATACCGTTTTCCTATTTCCTTCAGGATAGATCGCTTTTTCCATTCAATTTTCTGAGCCCACCCAGGATGATCAGCTTGAACGATCAGTTTCCATCCTTCAATCTCATGGACCCTGGTATGGCTGGCTATATCAAGTCCAACTATTGTCTTCCAGCTTCGAAAGAAAGAGTTATAGTTTTCAGCCTTCTCAAGCTGGGCATTATCAAGAAATCCGGCCAAAATTTCTGAAGCTTTTTTTATCATGATTCTAGAAAAAACTCCCCATTTTTCACCTTAAACAGTTCAGTTTCCCCATCCATAAGGGAAAGATACTGCCGATCAGGAAGAAAAGTAAAGAAGGATTGATCAGCCTCGGGTAATGTTTCCAGAAAGCGTTCCCTTCTGGCAGGATCCAGCTCAAGGAGCACATCATCCAGAAGAAGTATCGGCTTTTTACCGCTTTTCTCATGATAAAACCTGGCCTGTCCCACCCGTAGGAGAAGCGAAAGCAGACGTAACTGTCCGGTGGAGGCGATGGTGGAAAAATCCTTACCCTGGTGTAAAAAAACAAATCGGTCCCGATGTGGTCCGGAAGTGCTGGTACCCATCTCAATATCACTTTCACGTCGCTTTTTAAGGAAGCGGCACACCTCTTCTTCATCCTCAAGAGCCCGCCAAGCAGGACGATAGTCAATCAACATTTCTCCATCCATAGCCGACACATAGCCAAATATTGTTGTAAAAAGCTTGTTCATATCAAAGACAGCTTCTTTGCGTTTCTTTTGGATAAACAAGCCTGAAGAGGCCATCTGCCGGTCATAAACATCCAAAAGGTCACTAGCTCCTTCTCGGAGAGCAATATTTCGCATTCTAAGCAGTTTACGATAGGAGCGCAGGGAATCAATAAACAACGGGTCATGCAAACTCATGGTTTGGTCAAAAAACCACCGCTTCCGATCCGGTGATCCCTTAGCAAAGGTAATATCATCATGACAGAATATGATAGCAGGAAACAGGGACACCAGCTCTTTGCGGTCCTTTACGGGATTGCCGTCCAGTCGAATCTGCTTTCCTGTACCACTTTTTGATGTGATAGCAAGAGCGATAGAGCGATCAGTTGTAGTTCCATGGAGTGCCATCTCCTGCTCTCCCCGCAAAATAAGTTCCTGATCCCGGCGGGTTCGAAAGGAAGATCCAAATGACAACAGATAAACAGCCTCAAGAAGATTGCTCTTCCCTTGACCATTTTCGCCTACAAGAAAAATGCGGGGTGCAGAAAAGCGCACCTCCGCATTGACCAAATTCCTGAATTGATACGGTTTGAGGCTGTTAAACCCCATGATTACATAACCCCGTTTCTCGCTTAATCAAGTTGCATAGGCATTACAATATGAAAATAATCTCCCTGGGGTATCGGTTCCAGAGTAATGGCCT
>CAYMWV010000092.1:9776-13674 GCA_964394395.1 uncultured Sediminispirochaeta sp. | reverse complement strand
GGGGGTGTTTCACGCACGGACTAAGGCAGGTGGATCGGTAGGTGGTTTTCCCCGCAGGCGCGGGGGTGTTTCCAAAAAAGGTGTTTGTAGAATCAGAAGCAATGGGTTTTCCCCGCAGGCGCGGGGGTGTTTCTAAGAAAAATTATACTTTTCGATTTGACCCTGAGTTTTCCCCGCAGGCGCGGGGGTGTTTCCATCCCGAATCGAGGCCGTGCCATAGTTTTATAGTTTTCCCCGCAGACGCGGTGGTGTTTCTTAAGTCCTGAAAACACCAGAAGAAAGTCCTGATTTTATCACGGGAAATTCCCGGAAAAAATCAGGGACAGTTAAGACACTGTCCCCTCAAAATCATATCCTTAATCGCATCACTAATAGCGAGAAATGAGAAGTGCTTAACATGTCCCAAATAAACGACCACCGGTAAAACCGGTGGTTTTACGGTGGTTGTGTGTTGAGAAAGCAAGATTCAGGCCGATCCTGAATTCAGTTGCCCCCATAGTTAATCCCACCGCCAGAAGAGGCGGAGGTTTGCTTTTACAATCAATCGTATCAGGAATCTGTTCCAGGAGGGAGAATCTGTGGCGAATAATTCAAGAGAATTGAAAATTGATGAGAAAACGACTCGCAAGTACCTTGCCCGGGAAGATTTCTCACCAAAGTCACCCGAGAGAATGGAAAACCCGTCGAAACTCGACCCGCTCAAGACCACAATAAATTCCTGGCTGGAGGAGGAGAAAAAGAGGTGGGCAGGAGCTGGTCTGGTACCCGGGAGAAAGCCAGGCAAGATTCCAGTAATCCTTGCCTGACGGTCTAAGAGAAATACAATTTCTCTTGACAAGTATATACAGTTGTGTATACTAGATATAGAGGTGAGTTATGAAAACATCTAAGGTATTTAAAAGCGGGAATAGTCAGGCAATTCGATTGCCAAAAGAATATCAGGTTAAGGATAAAGAGCTTTACATAAAGAAGGTTGGAAGCACTATTTTACTTTTCTCTAAAGAAAATCCATGGGAGGCGTTTGAACGAAGTTTAACAGAGTTTACAGATGATTTCATGGAAGAAGGAAGGAATCAGCCATTAGCTCAAAATAGGGAAGGGTTGTGATGTATGTATTGGATACCAATATTTGCATTTATATAATAAATAACCGACCAAGAAAAGTAGTAGAAAAGATCAAAACTTTTAAACCTTCACAGATAAAACTATCTGCAATATCAATTGGCGAATTGGAATATGGGGTATCAAAAAGTAAAAACAGGGAGAAAAATAGAATAGCATTAATTGATTTTATTTCTGCATTTGATATTCTATCATTTGGTGATAATGATGCAGAAGTATTTGGTTTATTGAGAGCGGATTTAGAACTTCGAGGGGAAGTTATTGGATCGTATGACATGCAGATTGCATCTCAAGCAATTACAAATGACTTGATATTAGTCACTAACAATATAAAGGAATTTAAGAGAATAAAAGAACTTAGGCTTGATAACTGGGTATAGGCAAAGCAGAGAGAACTACCATCGATACCGCATGCTTTCCCCGCAATCGCTGGGTTAAGAACACACTACATCGACGTGAGTACCCTGTAAAATAGTAGTATCGGATGCCTACAATACTGTAAGAAAGGGAGCATCTTTCATATCTCCGATGGGTTGATATCAATCCAAGAGACGCCGGGTAGCTCTTGCAGCTGGTATGGCAGTGGTGGCACTATTTTCTTTTGTTCTGTACTGCATTGATACACCAACAAAAGGGAGATAATACGAATCAAATGAAAGAAATTGAGAATAAGCAAAGGGAACAAGAGAGGAAACTACAGTTAGTGGGCTGGATCCTTTTTGTTTTATGTGCCTTGTTTTTTATCGCATCAAGTATAAAGAATCGAGATATCTTGACTTTTATTGGAAGTGTCCTCTTTTTAGTCTCTTCTATTGTGTTTATTATTCCGCTGCTTAGTGAACCGGGAAATGATGAAAGCTGTTGTTAACAATGATTATCGGATCTGGGGAAGCACTGAATAGAGCTTCCTCTTTGATGCGTTTGAGTACCAGGATGGATGCCAGATTGCATGGGATATATGCAGGCTTATCACGTTTTCATCGCTTGCTATTTCTTTCTTACATCCGTGACTGCAGCAAATTCATGATAACATCTTTATCAATGAAGGATCGATCTTCGGGGCGTTCGAGTAAGGGGGAGACATCAGCCTGGGCCTGTTGCCAGTCCAGAGTGTCGAGTTTTTCTGATAACAGCCGGGGCCAGTTTTTGTTGGTTAGTTCCGGGTCGGTCCAGCCGAACTGCTTCAGGGCATTATTTAATTGTGTCAGGTTAGGCGGCGGCCAGTGAGGGTCAGAAAGATACCAGACAAGATCAAAGATATCCCTCCCTTTTGTATATCCTCGGGTCAGCAGAGCATTCAGTTTTCCGGCGAAGAGGGATGATTTGTCGTGATGCAGAATGTTGAGGAGGAAAAATCGTCGGAGAATGGTGGTTTCTGTGACTGTACCGAAGGGAGGATTGGTGTCCACCTCAACCTTGATGGAAAGTACTTCATCCTGATGGGGTGATATGTCGAGTTCATACAATAAGCCCCGGAATTTGATTGCGGCGCTGAAAACAGCGCTCCCCATTTTGATACTTGCATCAACCAGATAGGTTTCCTTTCTCAGATCTCTTTGGATGCGATAAACGGTTTTCTCGAAGCTGGAAGTGAAAGGATCTGAGGGAAGAGGGGTGGTGAGGGAGAAGTCAAGATCTTCTGAATACCGGGGAAGAGCGTAGAGAAAACGTAGAGCTGTTCCGCCCAAAAATGCCCAGCTTGAGAAGATTCCCTGATCCTGCAGGGAGCGAAGGATTCTTCCCTGGAGGTATTCCCTTGAAATATTTCGTTGCCGGGACGCATCAGCCTCATCATGGATCAGTTGCTTTAGAAGGTGTTTCATTCCTCTTCCTCCCGGAACATTTCCACAATCAGTTTAACTGCCCTGGCTGTTTTTTTCGATCCACTCTCAGCGGCGGTGGTTTCAAGCTTATCCCATGATACAGTTCCCGACAGGTTTAGCCGCAACTCTCCCAGGTAATCTCGGTTGTCACTTTTAGGGGTGAGATAGAGCAGATCCACCAGTGCTTTTTCCGGGCTTGCAATAAGAACCTGCTGGTTCCGGGAGACTTCCCTCTCTTCAAATCCGAAGAAAAGCCGCTCTGCCAGGTGATGGAATTTGAAACTTCCCAGGGGCGTTTCTATCGTCTCAGGCCGTCCGGTGCCGACACTGGTTGTAACAGGAACATACTCCGGAATCATATCATAATATGCCAGAGCAGAGTGAAGGCTTATATAGGAATGGGGTTGCAAGAGGTTTGCCGCAAAAAAGGGATGGGGTTTCTCCTGACGATAGGGACTGTTCAGCAAATAGACTCCCCGCCGTAAGGGGGTAATTCGCCCACTTTTCACCCATCGATCCAGTTGTCGTCTAAGCCCGGCGGGAGATCTGCTTCCCGCCATCAGCTGGCCGCTGCGAAAGAGCCCTCCTGGAACCTGCATTTCCACAAGTTTCTCAAAAATCATTGCACTAATATGACATATGTGTCTATATAATGCAATAGAATAGCTATCTTATTATGCCAGGATTGTGTCGTTTCCATGACCCTGCTCCGGCCCTCGCCTCCACGGCTGAGAAAAAGTCCGGGACCTGGCCCGACAAGCCTGCACCAGTCCCTAAACTCTTTTACACCTTGAATTAATCAGAGCCGCCCAACCCCTCTACCTCTTCTGTAGAAAGACCGGTTGCCTGAACAATCTGCTCAGTAGATAAGCCAAGAGCAATCATGGTCCTGCCAACCTCCAGTTTCCCCTCATGCTTTCCTTCTTCTCTACCTTCTTCTCTACCTTCTTCCC
>CAYMWV010000092.1:7127-9676 GCA_964394395.1 uncultured Sediminispirochaeta sp. | reverse complement strand
ACCTTCTTGAAGTACTCCTTCTGATCAATTAACACCTGCATCTTCTCATCCTCCTCTCCGGCGTGCAAGAGCAGATAGAGCCACTGCTCCACCTCTGATACCGGTTCTGCTTTCAGTTTAGGACATTCCAGATAATGCATCACACAATCGTCGCTCAGTACTTGATCCCGATGGCTGTTCTCCCGGAGCATGAAGCAGCTGTGAAAGGGAATGTGCTCCGGGAAGAGTACAAAATCAAGAATACTGATGCTTATCACCTTGTGAAGCATCCGGTACTTATGCCCCTCCGGCAGCTGTCCAGAATAGGCACTGGCCCAGTAGTAGAGGCTCCGCTCCTGGAAGTCCCCCTGGCTACGGATCTGCACCTCCACGTTGTAAATGTTCCCTTTGCTGTCCTTCGCCCGGGTATCAATTATCGATACCTTGTCATCCAGATAGCTCTTTGCGTTGAAGGGGTTCACCACCTGCAGTTCTTTGACCGGTGGGTAGCCGGCATCAAGTAAAACAGCATTCACAAAACCCTTCAGAAGCTCGGTACTCCCTTCGGTGCCGAAAATATACTTGAAGACAATGTCTGAAACCGCCCTGATCCGCATAGCCATAGCATCTTCACTATAGGCCCCTTTTTTCCTCTCCGCAAGGGGAGCACCCTGATTCTTTACACCCATTTCATCTTCCTCCTTTACCCTCTATAGGCACAAAAAGGCACGGATGCATCACGAATTTCAGATATTTCTTTCACAATAATAGATTCTTTCACTAACATCCCTCAAGATATGGAGTGCTGATCTGTTCCTCCACCAGCTGAGGAAGCTCTAAACTGCGGGTATAAGCACGGATAGCTATCCGCAAAGAAGCCGGTAATAGCCAGTCATCAGCTCCACTCGCCCATACAGCTTTTTAATCGTTCCATTAATTCGATGCTCCCAATTGTTTCCGGATCACTGAAGTCGGGATCATCAGGTAAGCATATTGATGCCTTTTTATACCATTCTACAACTCCCAGGTAATCTTTCTTTTTGAGATAGTAGTTGATATTCAGATCACATAGGGCCTTCATTTTGCTTACGTGATATTCATCCTTTCCGCCAATGCTATCAAGAATCGTCCGGGCCTGTTTGAAATCTGCGGCGGTAATGCATTCACTTGCCTGGATTATCTTGTAGAAGAAATAGTCGGGAAACTGTTCGCCGAGCTTTTTTATCAATGCATCACGTTCGGTGATCCGGCCTGCCTGTCCGTACGTCCTTGCAAGATTGTTGAGCACCGACGGTTCGTCTTCATGTTCCTGTAGATACTGTTCCCACAAAACAATCGCTTTTTCTGTATCTCCATCTTGAGCAAGATAATAAGCCCGGGTATTGAGCTCCCGCTGCGCTTCTGTGAAGTGTTCATCCTGGGGCTCTTTGGTAATCCTTAGATTTCTGATCACTCTCTTCTCGCCCTTTTCATACAGTTCCACCTCATTGGCGGCTTTCCCGTTATCACGCAAGGCAGCAACCGTGCTTCCCTAGTAATCAAGATTTGAAAAGAAGGATCCGTTTATGGTTGCCCCGGCTTTTATCTCCAGAGCGATCCTCCGCTCCGGGCCCCGGTTAATAAGGAGATCAATTTCATGACCCGATTTGTCCCTCCAGAAATGAAAATCCATCTCTTTTCCCCGGTTGTAAACCCCTTTCAGGAACTCTCCGATTGAGGCTGTCCCGAAACCTATTCAGCCGCAAAATACCCCCGTATATAGTGGTAAACAAAAATGGTAAATTTATTTAATGGATTTCCGTATTTTTGAAACTGATTATTTCATAAAAAGAATGAGCAAACTTAATAGAAAACAAAAAGATATATTAGCATACAGATTACATTCGAAAATATATCAACAACTTTCTGATCAACCCTATTTTGGTAATAATATTAAAAAATTAAAACATTACCGTCCTGAAACATGGAGATATAGAATTGGCAATTTTAGGTTCTTTTACGAAATATCAGAAGATGAAAAAATAGTATATATCATCAATAGTAGTACAAGACAAAGGGCATAGTAAATTTACTGTTTTTGAGCGTTATCAAGGTAACACCCCGCTTGAGCAGGTAGCCCGTGTGGTATCGAATACGCAGCCATTGGAGGTGGTGCATTCTGGCTTATCCCGCCTTGGGTCTTGTAAAAACTATAGTCTAAAAAAGCCGAACCGCAGAAGCCTTGAAACTGAGCCACACCCCGCTTCCCGGTTCAAGCTCCAGGGAGCGGACCGACTCTTGGCTTACCCGGGTAGTTAAATGCACCTTATTTACCCTGGTGGCAACATCAGCCAGACCGTCCTTTCCCGGTACCGGGTTGATGGAGACGACGATTCCCGAAAAACGGTTCCGGGCGGAGGAGTCGAGCTCCTCTTTTGAGAGGATGATCCGGTCGTAATCGATCACCGCCCGGATGTGATCCCCCTCCAGGTCGGGGCAGGAGATTTCCAGGCCTCCGGAGCGGAAGATGGCCAGCTCCGGCTGCCCTTTCCTATGCTCCTGAGTCTGCTTTTCCCCGTAACCTTCCCCGT
>CAYMWV010000092.1:0-7027 GCA_964394395.1 uncultured Sediminispirochaeta sp. | reverse complement strand
ACCTTCCCCGTGACCTTCTCCGCCGGGCTTGCAGTAAATACCGGAGAGGAGATTCTGTGCCGGCAGGAAGGCTTCACCATCCGAGAGGGTGAAGACCCTTGTCCCGGTGCGGTAGGCGAAGGCGATGTCGTGGCTGCTGATCATCACCGCCGAGCCGCTTTTTGAGAACTCCTGCAGGGCTTCTTCTATCCGCCTCACCGTCCGGCTGTCCACATTGGCGGTGGGTTCGTCCAGCAGCAGCAGCTTCGGTTTCAGCACCAGCGCCCGGGCGATGGCCACCCGCTGCGCCTCTCCTCCAGAGAGGGTGGAAGCTCTCCGCTTTCCCATTCCCGCCAGGCCAAGGATCGACAGCGTTTCGGCCACCCGCTGTTCAATCTCCCCGGGGGGGAGCTTCCGCAGCCGTAGTCCGTAGGCCACATTGGAAAAAACGGTTCCGGTGATGAGCATCGGGTTCTGGTGAACATAGACAGAGCTGCGCCGGAAGTTGTTGTCCAGGGTGATATCCCGGCCGAGGAAGTAAATGGTCCCGGCTTCCGGCTGGAGGAGGCGGTTTACCAGCTTCAGAAGGGTGCTTTTCCCGGATCCATTGGGGCCGAGGAAGATGATCCTTTCCCCCGGGTTCACCTGTAAGCCCGCCATATCCAGGGCCGGCTTTTCCCTCTTTTTTGAATAGCTGAACCGGAGGCGCCGGGTTTCCAGGATCGGCTGGCTCTCCAGGATCGGCCGAGGGGGCAGCTCTGATGCTGCGCCTGAAATGTGCTCTTGCCCTGCTGCCCGATTCACCGTTTCCTCCATGTCAGTCATCCCCCTTCTGTTCCCGGACCAATAGATGGCCCAGTCCGTTTACCAGCAGGGCGATCATCATCAACAGGAGTCCCAGGGCAAGGCCCAGGGAGAAGTCCCCCTTGCTGGTCTCCAGGGCGATGGCGGTGGTCATGGTGCGGGTGTAGAATCTGATGTTGCCCCCAAGCATCATCGATATCCCCACTTCGCCGATCACCCGGCCAAAGCCGCTTAAGAGGGCGGAGAGAATCATGAACCGGGCATGGGCCAGGGTTGAGGTGAGGATTGCCGCCTTGCCTGCCCCCAGGGTGATCAGGGTCTCCCGGAAGCGCTCATCCAGACCGGAGAGGCCGGAGTGGAGCAGGGTGACGATGAGGGGGAGGGAGAGCACCACCTGGCCGATGATTACCGCCGGCGGGGTAAAGAGGAGTCCCAGGGAGCCCAGGGGGCCGGAGCGGGAGATGAGACTGAACACAAAGAGCCCTATGACCACTGTGGGCAGAGCCATCAGGGTGTGCAGGAAGGAGATGATCACCCGCTTCCCGGAAAAGCGAAAGAAATGGAGGCCCACCGCCAGAGGGATTCCCAGAGCCGCTGCAATGACGGTGGAGCTCACTGAGAAGCTTAGGGAGGTAAGGGCGATCACCAGGAGCTCCTGGTCTCCGGAGAGAATCAGCTCCATAGCCTGGGTAAAAACGGAATTCACCTGTCCTCCTCCCTGCTCATACTATTCCTCTCTGCTGTCCGGTTTGCTCTCCGGTTTATTCTCCGGGTAGAAGAGCTGCTCTTGTCCCATCTTGAAGGATCCGATCAGCCTCTGCCCCTCCTCCCCGGTTATCCACTGGATCAGTGCCTCTGCACCGGGGGCGTTTACATGGGGATGCCGCTTCACACTGACCGCAATAATACCATAGGGGTTAAAGAGCCGCCGGTCCCCTTCATGGAGAAGCACCAGATCAATTGAATCCTTCATGGCGATGAAGGTTCCCCGGTCGGTGATGGTGTAGCCTTCGCTTTCGTTGGTCATGGTGATAACCGTGCCCATCCCCTGGCCCACCTCCTTGTACCAGTTGCCTTTTACCATTCCCGGATCGATTCCGGCGGCTTCCCAGACCGAGCGCTCCTTGATGTGGGTTCCCGAATCATCCCCCCGGGAGATGAAAGCAGCACCCGCTCCGGCAATACGGCTAAAGGCTTCGGTGGCGCTTTCTGCCCCGCTGATACCGGCGGGGTCCGCCTTGGGGCCGATAACGACAAAATCGTTATACATCACATCGTACCGCTTTGGCCCGTATCCCTGGGTGACAAAATCATCTTCCCGGGCCCGGGCGTGGACCAGAACCACATCTACATCGCCACTCATACCCAGCTGAAGGGCTGCTCCGGTACCCACTGCAATTACCTGCACCTCATAGCCGGTGGCTTCGGTAAACCGAGGCAGAAGGTAGTCCAGTAATCCGCTGTTGTCGGTGCTGGTGGTGGTGGCCAGTCTAATCTGCCGCTTTTGTGGTGCTGTCTTATCTTCCCAGAACCCCGCACCAAAGACGAGGGGGGCGGCGATCATACCGATTAGTAGAAACAGGACCAGAAATAGGTTTTGTGTTTTCATTTGTTCTCCTTTCCAAACACGGGAGGCTGGAGCGTTTCCCCTCCAACCCGTCGGCCCATCTACCGGGGAATCCTTGCGGCAGAGGGGCTCGGAGTAAACTTGTTGCTTGAAATGCTAATGTAAATCCCGGGACGGGTCAAGGAAGGGGCCTGGGCAAGCGGCAGGGATTGCAGCGGAAAGGGCCCCAGCGTTCATTGCGCAGGGATATAGCTTTTTGCGTTTGCGATATCGCTATGCGAATCGCTGGACCTGGCTTCCGGCGGCGCGGAGCAAGCCGGAAAAGAAGCCGGGAAGCAGCCCTTGCAGCGGAAAGCCCGGTCCCGCCCCCGGCGGGAGCCGCCCAGAACTGTGAGAATTTGGTGAAAATGATATTTTTTCCCGGTGGAACACTTTATTTATGCTATATATTGCTATATAGTTCTTCCATGCCCTTTTTTTACCGTCTTTTTTCAAGGGATCTGTTTCACCTCTTTTCCACGAAAAGGATGGGCCCCCGGCGTTTTAAATTCATGGTCTGGTTTCTTTTTCTCTTTCCCCTGGTGCTTTTTTGGGGATGGTTTGGGTTTCTTCTGGATAATCTCTTCTACCGGAGTTATTTACGGCAGAAGATCAATAAGCCTCTTTTCCTGATTGGGAACTTCAGAAGCGGGACAACCCTGCTGCAGCGGATTATCGCAAAGGATGAGGTGAACTTCTCGGCCATGCAGAGCTGGGAGATCTTTGTGGTTCCTTCCATCAGTCTGCGACGATTTTTTCATGGTCTTTCGGCGGTGGATAATCTGATAGGCAAGCCCCTGAAGCGGTTTCTTTTTGGATGGGAACGGAGGGTGATCCGCAGCTTGAAGAAACATTCTGCGGGGATCAAGGAGTATGAGGAGGATGAAGGGGTATTCCTCTTCCTGTGGGCGGGGCTGGTCCGATGGACCTTCTATCCTCGGCGAGTTAATAGCGAGAAATTCCTTTTTTTCGATTCCGCAGTTCCCCGGTGGTACAGAAAGCGACTGATGAACTTTTATACCAGAATCATCCGTCGCCATCTTTACTTGCGAAAGGGAAGGCATTATCTCTCAAAGAATCCCGCCTCAACGACCAAAATTGCCAGTATTCTGGAAGCGATGCCCCAGGCACGGTTTGTCTACATTGTTCGAAATCCCTACGACACCATCGCCTCCAACTTCGATTTTTTCCGTTACGCCTGGAGCCAGGTGGACGAGGTAGATGAATCTTGTCCCAACAGCGATTTTCTCCTGGAGATGATAAAAACCTTCTACGACTATCCCCTGAAGGCTCTCGCCAAACTGCCTGAGGATCGGTACATCATTGTTCGTTTTGACGATCTGGTGGCGAACCCCAAAGAGACGGTCCTGGGTATCTACAATAAGCTGGGATATGAGGCGGGGGAGAATTTTTTGCGTCAGCTGGATGAAGAGGTGATAATCGCCCGGGCCCACAAGAGCAGCAGGAAGCTTCTCCTTTCCGACCTGGGGCTGGACCAGCGCATGGTGGAAGAGGCGTTTCAGGATGTCTTCACCCGCCACGGTTTTCAACACCGGGGGATCTAATCCTGCAAATCCTCGGTATCGGCAATCCTATTTTTGATATCTGTTTCCAGTTCCGCCACTCCGGGGCCGCTTTGATGGAGAGGCTTCGCCCTTTGCTTCCCGGGGTAGATTGGAATCGCACCTTCCACGTGGAGCCAGCTCTCTTTGATCGACTGCTTGACTTGGTTAAGGATCTTTACGGGGAGCTTTTACCCCCGGGAGCTTCTCAGTGGGGCGCTTCCCTCTGGGAAGCTTCCTGTGAAGGGACTCCTTGCAAAGCGGCTGCTTGCAAAGAGCCCCCTTTCGGATCGGTCGTTCCGGGGGGAGGGGTGCTGGTCCCCGGGACGCTGGTCCCTGGAGGCGGGGCGATGAACACGGTGCGCATCCTCTCCCAACTGGGCCATTGTACCGGTTTTATTGGAGGGCTTGGCGGGTCAGGCGGGCTTGGTAGGTGTGGCGGGCTGAGCAGCTCGGGAAAGCTGAGCAAGCCGGGAGAGCTCAGCTGGCCGGGAGAGGATCTTTCGGCTGAAGCATTTCGTAAGGAACTGGCTGAATTCGGTATAGCCGATTATACCCGCTCTTTTCCCCACGCCTCTTGCGGCAGGAGCCTGGTGATCAAGGGGGAGGGTGGGGATCTGTTGCTATTCAGCCCCGGTGCGGCAGGGGAACTAATCAGCATTGCGGAAGAGCCTACCGACTTGGAAGAGCATGGTGCCGGCTTGGAAGAGCATGGCGCTGGTCGCAAAGAGCAAGGTTATGGCTGCGACGCACATTGCGCTGGCCGCAAAGGACTGCCTTCTTCCCTATCCACCCTCTCTCCAGAGTTGATCTATCTTGAGGGGTTCATCCTTCCCCGGCAGAGCTTGATGAGGCAGATCTTCTCCCTCCAGGATTCCAGTCGAGCCACTTTGGCGGTAGATCTTGGGGCTGCACCGCTTGTGGCCGCTAATCGGGATTTTATTTTACAGGAGCTACTGCCCCGTACTGCTTTTCTTTTCGGTACCCAGGAGGAGTTTTCCGCTTTGGGTGCTGATCCCCGGGAGACAGCGGCGCTCTTGGGTTCTTCCACCCTGGGAGCTGCAGTTGGTGGAGAAGCCACAGCTGGTAGAGAACCCGCAGATGGAGGAGGGGGAGATAGAGGAGGGGAAGCTAAAGCAGGGGGAGCGGGCTGCTGTGGGGTAGTAAAGAGGGGCCCCCTGGGCTCGCAGCTTCTTTTCGGGGGAGAGCTCATTGATGTGCCAGCCGCTCCTGTTCCCGGAGGAGAAGCGCTTGTTGACAGCCTGGGGGCGGGGGACGCCTACGCCGCTTTCTTTCTATCCCGGCTGCTTCGGGGAAGCTCTTTTGAAGAGGCCGCTCAGGCGGCGGCCCGAGGGAGTTCACTCACCCTTTCCCGGTTCGGCGGGAAGATTGATAGTGCTGACTTTCGATGCTGGGGAGCTTGAATGTTTCCTTACAACGAGTATTTCAAAGAAAACGTACATATGTTCAATGCCTGCGACTTCCTGGCAGAGCTTACACAGCATATCCCTCCCAAGGGAGTGCAGCTGATACGGCTTCTCTGAATTCAGGCTGTCCCGCAACATTAATCCCACTGAATCGAGGCTGTCTAAACCGCTATATATAGTGGTGTTAGCGTTTTGTAACCACTATATGTAGCGTGCATAAAGCTCAAGAGAGGTTGCGGGACAGCCTCAATTAATTGTCCCGCAACTTTTCCTGAGCAAAGGGAGGAAAGCGCCAGGGGGCGAAGTGGTACCCCGCAGCCCCGGGCGGCCCCCCGGCGACCGGCCGGAAGCCGGACCGGAGGCCTTGAGGAACCTGGAAAGGAGTTAGTGGATAATTTCCCCCTTCCAGAGCTGATGTAAGAAGAGTTCTACAGGGAGAACCTCTATGTCATCTATTTTTGCCGGGCGTTTTCCCCGATAAATTCCGTAGCATTTTACTTTCCCGGGAGCCATTTCTTGTCGTAATCGATGAAGCCCGCTGCTGAATTTTTTCTTCCAGCTTTCTGCAGCCTTCATTTCTATTCCCACGAAGCCGTCCTTTGTCTCGCAGAAAAAATCAACTTCTGTGCCATGATAATTTCTCCAAAAATAGGGCTGATAGAGTAATCGTTCATAGGAAAGGTATGCTCGTATTTCATTCAATAGTAAGGTTTCGAACAACGGACCTGATTCTTCCTGTGATGGAGGATAGGGGAGACGTCCGGACAGTGCCCGGACCACCCCGGTGTCAAAAAGATAAAACTTCGGATGGGAAATTTGCTTCGTCCCTCGTTTCAGTTTCCATGCAGGCAACCAGTATCCGATCAGTGTGTCAATGAGAATGTCAAAATAATTCTGTACCGTTGTTCTGGCGACTCCGGAGTCCCGGGCAATATTTGATATATTCGTTACCTGTCCGTTCTGTCGTGCAGCTATCTCTAAAAACCGTGAAAATGCCCCCACGTTTCTTGTCAGCGCCTCCATCCTGATTTCTTCATTCAGGTAGGTTGCTGTATACGTGGTTAAATACCCCTCCCGGTCCGAACCTTCCACCGATAAAGGTAACGAGCCATATAAAAGGGTGTTCGCAGTGTTAAACTCATTTCCGAGCTCTGCCGAAGTAAGAGGATACATGTCCCTGACAGCAGCTCGGCCAGCTAAAAGGTTCGCTCCGCCCCGTTTCAACTTGCGTGCACTGGAACCGCACAGAACAAACCGTAGTTTTTTCGACTCAATTAGTCGGTGTACTTCATCCAGGACAGCGGGGACTTTTTGAACCTCATCGAGAACAACCCAGCTGCCGGGAGGCAACGATTCGGTTTCAGAAAAAAGGGCACCAGGATTGCGTTCCAGACGCATCGCTTCCCGGGTATCCAGGAAATCATAGGTAATTGCGCTGCCGAAGGTTTCCTTTATCCATGTCGATTTCCCGGTTCCCCTGGGTCCGAACAGAAATATAGAATTGTCCGGTTTTTTCAGTAATCTTGCATACATAGTTGTCATTTTTACCGCAAATTTGCCGACTGTCAAGTCAAATTTATGCTAAGTGTAGTGCTAATTCAGGCCGTCCCGCAACATTAATCCCACTGAATCGAGGCTGTCTAAACCGC
>CAYMWV010000091.1:0-13706 GCA_964394395.1 uncultured Sediminispirochaeta sp. | reverse complement strand
TCACTCGGGAATAGAAGCGACCAGTCGGTTCTGCTCCTCTCGTTCGCTTGGGAATAAACGCCTACAATGAAGCAGGTTTTACTCAGTCTGCTGGTTCCGCCGACGGCTCTGCACAAAGCGGAGAAAATCGTTAATATTCTTTACAACAATCCGATCCTTGAAGAGCTCTATCCGCCGCTGGTTGGCAAAATGGTGGAGCACCTGTTTGCACTTTTCAGGGCCCATCCCTGCCCAGTGGGCAATGTCATCGATGGAGGTCTGGAAACTGCGCTCATCCAGCTCCGGGTTGTTTACCGGCTGGGTTTCCGAAAGCATGAGAAAGACATCGGCTACCCGGGCCTGGATATCGTCCAGGGTAAGGATCATAAAACGGCGCTTCTGGTCATAGATTCTCTTCGTGAAGAGTTTTAGCAGTTTCAGCGCAATCTGGGGATTCCCTTTCATAAGCACTTCAAAATTGGCCCGGTTAAACTCCAGGGCAACAACCTTGTCGATGGCCACCGCAGATGCTGAGCGGGGTGCTTCCTCCAGGATCGCCATCTCGCCGAATATCTCACCGGGATGGAGGATATCGATATTTTTTTCGATGTCATCCATAATCTTTACAATCTGCACCTGCCCGGACTGGATAAGGTAGAAGGTATCCCCTGGTTCATATTCGCAAAAGATGATATCTCCGGGCTGCCAGGTCTTGGCAAACCGGCCAAACATGGATAGGTCGAAACTCATTAATCCCCTCCCAGGGCCTTCAAGGCTTTCTTCACTTTGCGATGGATGGGTATCTCCTCCCGGACCATTCCCAATATCTTCTTGTAAAAGCCCTGGGCCTTGGCGGTGTCCGACTTCTTTTCATAACTATTACCTACATAGAAGAGGGCATCGGTTAAGTCAGGGTGTTTTGGATAGGTCTTTATTAAACTACCCATATGTTTGATACACTCATCATACTCGGCCAGGGCAAAATGGCACCGCCCTATCTCGTAACTCGCTTTGGCACTATATTCCTGATCAGTATCGTTCTTGACAATATTAAGAAAAGCCTTGAGTGCATCCCGATACTTCTCCTGACTGTAGAGGCTTACAGCGTTGTAATACTCCTTGGCACAATCGGTCAGCTCCTCCTTCTTTGGTTCCGCCGTAGGAGCTTTCATCGGTTTATTGGCTCCCTGAACACCCTTTTCGGCCAGTTTGATGTTTTCGGTGGCCTCTGAGGCGTACTTCCCGGAGGGATAATAGGTGAGATAACGGCGGTAGGCATAGAGAGCCTGGGGAAACTTCTTCGCCCCGTGGTAATAGCCTCCTATCCGGTAGAGCCCCTGCTCAGGATCAGTCGATTCATTCCCGGAACTGATCAGATTACGCACCTGCTTATGGATTCTCCGGAGCTGATTTGAAAAGACCTTCAGCATCTTCATGATGATTCTGGTATTTTGCAGAATAAGCTGCTCAAACTCCGGGACGGTAAAGACCACCATCTGGGCATCCGAGAGAACTACAGCTGTCTCTTCCCGGGTATAATGGCCCAGAGCCGACTTTACACCGAAAAACTCACCGGTTTGTATCAGTTCATGCAGCTCCTGGCCTGTTTCAATATCATTGTAGTTAAGACTTACCTTTCCCGCTTTAAGAATATAGACTCTTTCCGCTACATCCCCAAGAAAGTAGACTATTGAGTTCTGTTTGTACTGTACTGCCCTCGGCATTATAACTCCTCAATCCCTTTATTAATTGTAGAGAGTGCTTGCGGCTTGTGTCAACAGTTATTATATCGGTAAATTCTATTAGATTGCTTAAGATATCTTGACTCTTGCCTTGTTTCTTTCTCTGAACTACACTTTTATCATGAATCTGTTGCGGCATATAGGCTCTAATACCCTCCGTTCGGGGGCACAATTTCTCTATGCATGCGGATTTACCCTTAGAACCCTGAAGGCCTCCCTCCCCTTTTTTCGTAAAAAGCAGGTGGGTTTTAAAGTTCTGGTGATGCAGCTTCTTTTTACCGGGGTTGAAGCACTGCCTGTGATAGCGGTCATAGCCCTGAGCCTTGGAGCGGTTATCATTGTGTATGGAGTGAGCCTCTTGCCCCAGTTTGGCCAGGGAGCACTCATATATTCTATTCTCATCACCGTTATTACCCGGGAGCTGGGCCCTCTTCTCTGTGCCTTCATCATTATAGCCAGAAGCGGTACCGCCATCACTACCGAATTGGGACATATGGTGGTAAGCCACCAGATCGAAGCTTACACCTCCGTGGGAGTAGACCCCATATCATATCTGGTGGTTCCCAGGTTCATTGGAGTTGTACTCAGTATGGTCCTGCTGAACATCTATTTTAACATCTTCGGTTTGGTCGGCTCGTTCTTTGTAACCCAGTTTATCGAGGCTATTCCTGCCAGAGACTATTTTTATAACCTTCTATCAGGGATAAGAACCACCGACATTTTCTCCAGTGTGATGAAAAGTTTTGTTTTTGGTGCCATTATTCCCCTGGTAGCAACTTATAACGGTTTCAGGGTGGAGCAAGCCTCTACTGAAGTTCCCCAGGTGGTAATAAAAGCGGTAGCAAGCAGCTTTATCCTGATTATTTTTGCTGACGCAATTATCACATTGATCTATTATTTGTAGGGCCATGAGAAGCATAACTCTGGATTCGGTAACCATGTATCGGGGCGATACTAATATCATTGACCGGATATCTCACATTTTTCGAAAAGGAGTGGTTTCGATCATTCTTGGTCACTCAGGTTCAGGGAAGAGTTCACTTTTAAAACTGGCAGCGGGCCTCCTCTTTCCCACAGAGGGGAGGGTCTTTTTAGATGATAAAGATCTGGCGTCCTTAAGCCGGAATGAGGAAGAGTCTTTCAGAAAAGAGAGCAGTTTCATGTTTGAAGATGCAGCACTTTGGGCCAACAGAACGGTGATGCAAAATGTAATCTTCCCCCTGGAGATACACTATCCAAAGATGAAACGAGAGGAGATGGAGGGGATGGTCAAGGAGATGCTCATAAAAGTGGGTTATCGGGACAAACTTGAGAGAAGGCCGAGTCAGATTTCCGGAGGCGAAGAGAAGATGGTTGGCATTGCGAGAGCCCTTATTATAGAACCTCAGCTCCTTTTTATTGATGCCCCCCTCCTAAACCTCGACTCTATCTCTGAAAACAGGATCATCCAACTGCTCCGGGAGGAAAAACGAAAGGGGAAAACCATTATCATGAACACCAGCTCTTCCAGATTGACCAGTCTCGTGGCTGATGAGCTTCTGGTGCTTCACGAGGGTAAGCTGGTAGAAGCTGGTCCCTTTGAGGAGATCAGAACTTCGAGTAAACCAATTACCCGGGAAATTTTCAACTCCGTCCTGGAACACGCCTCCAGCTATGACGACTCAATTCTTGATCTTTTGGATGAAAGCGGTAATAGTTAAGGTGGTATGAAGTTCCGAATTCGTTTCGCAGAACAGATAGTTGGCCTCTTTGTCTTGCTTGCCCTCCTGGCCCTGGCAGCCTTGCTGATGATGATGGGGATAAACCAGAGATGGTTTGCCAGAGATTACCGCTTTGTAAGCCATTTTAATTCGGGGGAGAATCTCTCTACCGGGATGGCCGTCAAATTCAAGGGTTTCAAGATCGGTTCGGTGGATTCGATTCTCTTGCTTGATAACAACAAGGTGGAGATCAATTTCCATATCTATGACACCTATTATGATAAGCTTACTCCCAACTCAGTTCTGGAATTGGCTATCAGTCCAATCGGAATAGGGGGAGGGGGGCTCCTCTTCCACCCCGGCAAGGGAGAGGGGGGAACCGTTCCAGAAGGAAGTCTCATTCCTTCCCTCTCCTCTCCTGAGGGCTTACTGCTTGTTGCGGAAGGTCTGGTTGATATCCCAAACCGGAGCGACGCAGTTTCCGATATTCTGGTGAAGGTGGGTCCGACGATAGAGTCAGTACAGGATACCCTGAATGCCCTGGAGAAACTGGTGCTTACCATGGATGACCTTGTTCAGGGGAAAAACGATGCACCCCTGGGCTCCCTGCTGGTACAAACCGATGCAATCGCCCGTAATATTGAGGGGATTACCGGGAGCACCAACAGGGAAATTGAACAGATCATTGACGATGTGGCGACCCTGACAGAGAGTTTAAAAGATACCACCGGTCTTGTAACCAGGATTCTGGGAGCCCAGGGCTCCATTCCCAAGCTTCTTGACGATAATGAGGAGATCTACCAGAGCATAGAAACCATTTTAAGCTCTCTATCTGCATCAGCAGAAGAGATAGAAAAGCTACTCCTCTTTACAAACCGGCAGCAACCAAGGATCACCACCCTTCTGGATGAAACCATTTCCGCCATTAATGAGGGACAGGATGTGCTTACCGGAGTAAAGAACAATCCTCTCCTCCGGGGGGGGATCCCTGAAACAGGCCCCCAGCCCACCACCTTTGGCGGCTACCGGGATGGTGGATTCTGATGAGAGCAAGGGTAAAGCTGTGGCCTTTCATGATCATTCTCTTAACACTTATTATGGCTATCCTGGTTCTCGGCTGTTCATCAATTCCAAAGGAGCAGAAAGCTCTTCCTGAAAAGAGATCCAAGGCTGTTGACTACTCAGCCAGGGGGGAAAAATACTTTTCCGAAGGAAATTACCAGGAAGCGCTCCTCCTTTTCTCCAATGCCCTGGCTCAGCAGGTCCTGGCGGACAACCGGGAGGGGATTATTGGCAGCTACTACAATATTGGTCGTTCTCATCTGGAAATGGGATCTCTTGATGAGGCGGAAGACGCTTTTCTTGAAGGGCTTCGTCTTGCAGAAGAGGATACGATCATTCCCGAATTGGCGAAAGGAATCATCCTTTTGGGGGAGTTGTCTCTAAAAAAGGGATCCTTTGAAGAGGGGGAGAGGGCTTTTCTCAAGGCTCTGAGGCTCCTGGAAGGGGTAGAGAAAGGGGATGATACCCTTCTTAGACAGAAGGCAGTGGCCCTTCATGATCTGGGGGTAGCAAGAAAACAGCTTCGGAATATGGAAGGGGCTGAAGAGGCGTTTATTCTCAGCCTCGAGATTAACCGAAAGCTTGAAGCTTTAGAAGAAGAAGCAAATAACCACTATATGCTCTCTTCTCTCCATTTTGCCCGGGGAAGGCATGGGGAAGCCTTAGAGCAGATAGAAGAAGCTCTATCGATCGACAGGTCACTGGAAAGAAGCTTGTCCATAGCCGAGGATCTCTTTGCAAAGGGAAGTATCCTTGAGGTGATGGGAGAGCTTGACGGTGCCTATACTTCCTTTGGCCAATCCTTTATGATCTACCAGACCCTGGGGATGAGTGGGGCCGCAATCTCTACTCTGGAGAGACTTGCCGGGGTAAGCGGAACAATGGGAGATACGGAAAAAGAGAAAAAGTACCGTAAAGCTTTGGAAACATTGAAAGGAGAGAGTCAATGAGAGGGATTGCAAGATTTTTTCGCTGGGTTGGATCCCTCTACCTGAAACTATTGGGTGGGGTTTTCGGCCTTTTAGCAAGTTCTCTTTTGGTGGGCGTACTGGCATTTCTCATCGCCTGGCCTTTGTGGTACTTTTCCAGCCACTCTCCCGGGATCTATTCCCTGGTCACAGTTCTGATTGCTCTGACAGCACTTTTCCTCTTCTTTATCAGGAAGGGAAAAGATATGGAGAAAGAAGAGCTGCTTGGTATAGCTAAAAAAGGGGGGCTCTTCGTTCTCTTCCTCCTGTTACTGCTTCTCTTTGTCATCTTTCTCTCCACTTCAAAGCTTTTCGCCGGTGTACTCACCTTCCTCCCCCTTTCACTGTGTGGAGCCCTCATCTTTTCACAGAGCAGATGAACAGAACCACGCTTCTTGTACCCATCCTGCTCCTCCTGTTTTTTCTCAACCCCTTTGCAGCCCCTTTGTTGAGTGCCGGGTCGCCTTATCCCGAAATAGAGGAGCTTAGTTTCAACTCCTATCTCTTCCGACAGCTAACAGCTGATGTCTCCCGGGCATATCGCAGCCAGGCGGGAAACGGGTCTCCCCCTCCCCTGCAGCTCTTCCGCTACTATCCTGAGGAGAAAGATACCATCTTCAGCATCAGTTCCCGCTGTTCCCTTCCCTACGAAAGCATCACCAGCCTGAACCAATTGACAAGTGCAGATATCCGGGACAGCGAGATGTTGCTCATTCCAAACAGACCGGGCCTGTTTCTGCCCGAAAAGGCCTCCTCCGATCTGGACATTCTTGAGCAGTCCAGGCAAATTCTGGAACCGCCAAAAGAGAGTGTGCAGATTCAACTTTTTCTGGGGGGAGAAAAGAAGAACTATTATTTCTATCCTGGAAGACGATACTCTCCCCTGCAGCGGGCCTTTTTTCTCGGTATCCTTTTTCGTCTCCCCCTGGAAAAGGGCTTAGTCAGCAGCTCTTACGGGATGCGAAAACATCCCTTCACCGGAGGCCACACCTTTCACCATGGGATTGACCTTGCCGCACCAAAAGGAAGCGAGGTAAGGCCCGCAAGAGCAGGAATGGTCACCGAAAAGGGCTTTGACCCCATTTTGGGGAACTATCTTGTGATCAGTCACGAAGGAAGCTACGAAACCTTGTATGGACACCTCGATTTTTCTACCGTGGAATTGAAAATGGCGGTAGGATCAGATACTATTATTGGTGTAGTGGGAAGTACCGGCCTTTCAACTGGCCCACACCTTCACTTTGAGATACGGCAAGGCGGAGAAAGCCGGAATCCTGAAAGCTTATTACCGGAGATACATGAGTGAAAAGTAGTACATCGTTACCTGCGAGAACCCTCTCTCTCTTCTTTATACTCTCTCTATCGCTGCCATTGATCCAATTGCATGCTGAATCCTTCCGGGGAGAGTTAACCCTCTCATTGACCCCCGCTGTAGCTGGTGAGGAAATTGTTTCAAATGGTGATTTTTCACTTTTTGAACTTGCCGAGATTGTTTGCCCTGAAAACCCCCTTAGCGAGTCGATCCGGCTCATTCTGGACATCCCCAGAAGCTTTCTCCGTTACCGGGACAGTTTTTCCCTTTCTCTTTACAGCAGCTATTCTCCTCCTGCGGGAGAAGGGATCCAGAACTATTCCGGGACCCTCCTCTATCAGGATATGCTGCCCAGTTTCAGCAGAGTCTCAATCAATATCCCTTTGACAAAGAGAGAGCAATCTGGGGGGGCGGGAGTTATTAATGTGAAAAAGCCTCTTGACCGGTCAATCTTCCCCCTGGTACTGCAGATTGTGCCGATCATGAAGGGCCTCCCTGCAGAATTGGTACATTCTGCTATTCCAATAAGCGCAGAACTCCTTCTCGAGGATGCAGGCTTTCTGGATCTAAGTATCCTGGACCCTAGAGAATCACCCATAGCCGATCCCCAAAGTGGAATCTATCAAATCGATGGAGAAAAGATCGATCCAAAGCGCTTAATGCAGCCCTTGAAACTATCCACTGGAGTTCATACCCTTCAGATAGAAGTTCCAGGGTTTGCTGCAGAAAACAGCACCTTTTCCATCACCCGGGGAGAGAGGAGTCGAAAAAAGATTACCCTTCAGCCCCTGCTGGGCAAATATCGAATCCAGGCACCAAAGGGAACCCTTCTATACATTGATGGGGAGCAAATTCCCTCGGATGATTCGGAGTCCCTGAAAGGAGAGCTTAGCCCTGGAGAACATATGCTGTTTTTTCGCTTTGGCGATTACCAGCTAAGCCGTAAAATCGACATTGAGGGTGGAAAAGAGTATACTATTGAACTTTTCTTCGATATACTTGTACAGGAGCATTAAGTTATTCCATTCCAGGTCGATAATAATATTGTCGGGTGCAGTGGTTTAGTTCCCCTCCCAGTTTACTACCCATTGCATGCGGCACACCACCTGGCCGATTCTCCCCGAATCGGCCTTTTTTTTTGCCAGAAAGCCACCAGTGCCGGAATGCCACCCGTGCCAGCCAGAATAGCTGAGTGATGCTGCTTGACAACTCCCCGATTCCTTCCTACTGTAGCGTATGCAGCTTTCTGGAAAACATCGCATCAAGATCTGGATCCTTATGGTCTTTACTGTCATATGTTCCCTTGGTATTGGCTTTGCTACCGGCTTCGCCCTCTCATCAAGCGTTGATACCGACATCCGCACGTTCCTGACAGATTACGATCCGGCACTACCAACCCAGATAGTGGATCGCAAGGGAGAACTCATTACCGAGCTCTTTTCAGACGAGAAACGGGATATTGTGCCCATTACCAAGCTTCCCAAGCACCTCATCCTTGCCTTGATCAGCCGGGAAGATTTAACCTTTTTCAGTCACCACGGCTTCAGCATCCGGGGTACCACCCGGGCCGCCTGGAACGTCCTTACGGGTAGTTACTTTTCGGGAGGTTCCTCCCTTACCCAGCAGGTTGCAGGACGTTATTTCGCCGACCGGACCATCATTTCCGTAGTTAGAAAACTAAGGGAATTGTGGTACGCCTTCCAGTTTGAACGGGATCTGACAAAGTACGAGATTCTGGAGCTCTATCTTAACGACATGTACTTTGGCCATAACGCCTACGGGGTGGAGGCGGCAAGCCGTTTCTACTTTGGCCACGGGGCAGAGGATATTACCCTGGCAGAATCAGCTATTTTGGTGATCCAGTTGGCAAGTCCAGCCCTCTACAGTCCCATCAATCACCCCGATCGAGCCAAAAGGAGGCAGCTCGATGTGCTTGATCAGATGGTGGAGATCGGCTTTGTAACACAAGAAGAGGCTGAGCTCTCCTTCCAGCAATATTGGAGCAGCTACGATTTCTCCAGATCCAACATAGCAAGCGCCTACTTTGACAACCAGAGCAAGGCGCCCTATTTCAGTGAGTATGTTCGTCTGCAGCTGAATGACATGCTCTACGGAGCGGTGGATATCAATAAAGATGGATATGTGGTTCACACCACCCTTGATCTGGGCTATCAAAGGATCGCTGATGATATTATGAATCAGGCCTTTCTGGATATTAATGAAAAATACCGAAATCTGAAGGGGAATCGGCTCTCTATAGCCGACTATCTCTATGTTCCCATTGCCGACCTGCTGGCCCTCACCTTCAATCTGGAGGATATGAAAGTTGCGGGGGCAAAACAGAAGAAAGAGGCCCTGGACAGCTTTTACGATAAGCTGAACCCTTCCATTGAAGCGCTCTCTCTTATGTTCGGATCCAACAGTTTAGCGGAAATTACCCGATACTCTACAGAAAAGAACAGGACCCGGGCAAAGAAAAACTTCATCGAAGGCGCAATGATCACCATGGACCACCGTAATGGGCACATCCTTTCCATGGTAGGGGGAAGCGACTATGAAACCAAGCAGTACAACCGGGCAACGGATGCGAAAATACAGCCCGGATCCAGTTTCAAACCCCTCTACTACTCCGCTGCCATAAGTTCCGGGGAGTATACCCCTGCTACCAGGCTCTATGACGGTCCTATTGTTTTTTATGATGATATGGGAAATCCGTATCAGCCCTTGAACTATCTTGGAGCTTGGGAAGGGAGTGTCCTGCTCAGACATGCCCTTGCCACCTCGATGAATGTACCAAGTCTTCAAGTTCTGGAGGGTGTTGGATTTGAGAGAGCCATCGAGAGAGCCAGTGCCTTGTTGGGAATGGAAAATCTGAAAGAGGACCGGGTACTCTTTCCCAGATCCTACCCCCTGGGATTGGGGGTTACCAGTGTATCCCCCATTAATATGGTACAAGCTTTTTCAACCTTCCCCAACCAGGGTAAACGGATAGAGCCTCTGGCCATTACAAGAGTACTTGACAGAAATGGCAACACCATTCTGGAGCCGGAGAAGGAACGACTGCGGGAGATCCAGAAAGATAGAGGGAAGGAGCTGCAAATCCTTTCTCCCCAAGCTGCATATATTATGGTAAACCTCCTGGAGAGCACCGTAGATTTTGGAACCCTCCGGTTGCGCAGGATCAATGTGGGGGGGTTTGACGGGATGCCCATGGCGGGTAAAACCGGTACAACCCAGAACTGGGGAGATGCCTGGACTGTTGGCTTTAGCCCATACATGACAACGGCGGTCTGGTTCGGTTTTGATTCTCCTGGAAACTCCCTGGGAAGAGAACTGACTGGAGCCACTGCGGCAGGACCGATCTGGGCTGAATACATGAAAAAGGTTCACGCAGGCCTTGAGAAGGTAGAATTTGAGCGTCCAGACGGTATAGTGACTGTCCGTGTCTGTTCCGACTCCGGGATGCTTCCAACCCGGGACTGCCCCCACACCATTGAAGAGATCTTCATTGCCGGAACCGAACCGAAGCAACTCTGTGAAATCCACAGTTTTAAAAAAGCCCGGGATGATGAATTGGTACGCCGACTGCAGGATACTCTCCTGATTGAGGATTTCAGTGTAGACAGTTCCTTACTGGACGATTCTTTGCCGCCCCTCAATTTTGATGGGGAGGATACAGAATCCTGGAACGTAGAAGAAGGAGATGATACTCCTGAATTTAACCCCCTGTTGAATTAAGAAAGGAGCAGTTATCTTAACGGAGAGGAGTTATGACGAAAAAAATTGATGAAATAAGCATTGGTAAAAGGATCAGAAAGGATCTGGGGAACCTGGACCCCTTAATGGAAAGCCTTCGCCTTCACGGTTTGATGAATCCTGTGCTTATCAATTATGATAATGAACTGATTGCTGGCCATCGCCGACTGGAATCGGCCAGGAAACTGGGCTGGCAAAGCATTGAGGTTCGGATAGTGGATGCATCAGACGAGATCGTAATGATGGAACTGGAGATTGAGGAAAACCTCCACCGGCGTAACCTGGCGGCAGATGAGCTTGCCGACGCCTACAACCGGCTGGAACGGTTGAAAAACCCCTCCCTCTTTCGAAGGATTCTCAGGGCAATCGCCAATTTCTTCGCCCGGATCGGAAAACGTTTCTCAAGGAAAAAGTAACAAACACTATTGTTCCAGCCGTTTCAAGCTCTTCGGGTCCAAGCGCATAAGAGTACCCCGATTATCCTGCACAATTATGGCCCCCGCCGCCTGCTCGATCACTGCATTTGGATCGATGAAGCTGATACTGGCGTCGATCATCCGCAAATCGGTGGCGTTAAAACGGCCGAGCTTCCAGTTATTCTCCAGTAAAACTGCTGCATACAGGCTATTCTCATAGACCAGGACCCAGGACTCTCCATACACTTTCTCACTGCTTTCAGCGGTCACTGCAAGTTCATTCTCATCAAGAAGAACAAGATGTACCGACTGGGGAGGCTCATCCAGTCCAGCCACTGCAACATATCCTCCCTCCACAGGATAGACCCGGCGTCCCCGGATCGTGTTAATCCCTGATCGCTTAAGCTCACTGCCATCCTTCGAGCTGAGAAGCATCAGGGTAGAAAGAAGAACACCCTGATCATCTCTCACCCTCATATAGGAAAAGCGAGCCTTCTCTCCTTCCTGTGCTTCCGCCCTTCCTGCCGCTTCCTCTCTTTCGCTTATCGCCTCCTGTTCATCCCGGGCGATCTTTTCCCGCTCCTGATCCACCGCAGCTTCCCGCTCTTCGGTCTCTGCCTTCTTCTCTTCTACTGCGGCCTCTTCCTCGGCCACCTGCTCCTTATCTTCTTCAAGATCCTTTTTTTCCTCTTCAAGTCTCTCCTGCTCCCTCTCGACCTGCTTCTTTTCCTCCTGCAGCTTTTTCTCCTCTTCGCTACCCTCTGGAGCCTTCTCAAGTTCCTCTTCTATCTCAGCTTCTTTTTCCTGGAGCTCTTTTTCCTGTTCCTCTATCTCTTCTTCCTTCTCCTCAACCTCTTTCTGTTTCTCTTCAACCTGCTGCTCTTGTTCAGATAAAAGTGTCTTATCCTCTTCGAGCTGCTCTTCCCGCAGCTCCACCATTCCTTTTCGCTCATCTGTACCCCGATCGCTCTCCTCTTTGCGAATTTCTTCCACCACAGTCTCATCACCTACCGTGTCTGCAGAAATTCTTACCTCTCCCTTTCCATCCAGAGAGAGGGGGATGAGCAGTTGGGTATTACCTGCCCACTCCCGGTAACTGGTTGCAATACCCGCTTTCGCAGAATCAAGTGCCTTTACCAGTTTTTGACTATACACTCCGGAGATATATTCCATATCGCCCCGATATACTGCATTGTAGAAGGTGGCAAAAAGAGCGATGGTATCAGCCTCTGTTCGGCTATAGCCATAACGCTCTGCAACATAGCCGGAGATGATCCGCCGGATATTATCAATGTGATCAACCCTGGCAGACGAGAGAATCTCTAAAACATCCGCACCGAGGGCTTCGCTGGTCTCAGGAGGAATGTGGCTTATCCGGTATTTTCCCACATATTGACCAGTATCTCCGGTTGAAAGGGCACGTCCTATTCCCCGGATCTGGGAATCGCTTTCGATGGTCTCATGGGGCCCCTCATAGTTGAAAAACTCCACACTCCCCCGCTGTACCGAAAAAAGTTCTCCGGTAGCTACACTCTGGCCCCAGGCAGAGAGGGTTCCAAAACAAAACAGCACCAAAGATATACAAAAAGCGTTCCCTCGAAATCTCATTTTCATCTATCACTCCTTCACAAGCATGTAAAACACTATTCCCTCTTAGTATAATCTGAATTTCTCTCCTTGTCGAAGGGTATTTAGGATCTTGCTTCTTAGATTTCTGCTAAAAGGGCCGTAGGCAACTCCCAATAGCAGCTCCAAATCTTCCTCAAAAGGTCCGCCATGGTAATAACTGATCCGGATAAGAGCATCACTGGCAGCGCTGACTTCCTGCTGGGCATCGGCGCTACGATATATCTTGGAAAGCCGCTCCCGCAGTAGTGACAGAGCAGAACGATCCGGGTCAGAAAGGAGGCTTCCCAAAAGCTGATACCCGGCAATCCTTACACTGCTATCCCACTCATATAAAAGCAGGCGGCTCACAAGAGAGCTGGTAGAGGCCCGGCCGAAGCGGCTTAAGAGCTTGATAGCCTCTATCCTCACCTCCGGGAAATCGTTCATCACCTTCCCATCCCGGCGGATAGAGGAAAAAACCCCGGCGGTGGCAAAATTCTCCAGAGCCCTGGGAAGATATTGCGGGATAGGGGCCCTTCCCTTTTCCAGCTCCACTTCTATCCTCTCGATAGTCTGTAACTGCTCCCGAATATCAATCCCTCCAGCGATCTCTTCAAAGATGGTGTAAGAAAATACCTTTGCAGAAACTGCCGTTTTCTCCCAAAATAATGGGCCCGGAGCAGCCACCTTGGAAGGATAGAGGGAAAATATCCAGTTTCTCCCCCCAAAGAGAACGGTCCCACCGGGGGTGAGTGAGATGGCGGCGGAGGGAATGGTGGTCTCAAGATGGTCGAAGATTTCTCCCTCCCGGTCCAACCAAAGCAGCCCCCCTTCATAGAAAGAGAGAATCAGATACTCCCCCAGAGCGGCAATAGAAGCTATCTCTTTCTCAGCTTTCAGCTTCCAGAGCTGAGTCCCTTTTTCACCATCCAGACAGTAGACCCCACTCTCCTGGTCAACCAGAAAGAGGAGGATTCCCCCCCCCCTTCCTCCCCTACTTCCTCCCAGGGCGGAGAGGCGGGCGGAAGCGTCAAGACGGATCTCCCATTCAAGAATACCATCACTGCTCACCCCGGTTACTGTTGCCGACCGGGTAGGAAGATAGATACGGGACTCTCCGGCCAGGGGAGCAACCGCCGTATCGGCGGAAAGAAACTGCCATA
>CAYMWV010000090.1:0-13707 GCA_964394395.1 uncultured Sediminispirochaeta sp. | reverse complement strand
CCGGTAAGCTCATCAATAGCGTAGAGGCTCTTCTCCATTCTGCTCTCCGGCTCGATATCGGTGCAGATCCCCCAGCCGTGGGACTGAACTGCCCGGATATACTCCTCCGGCCAATCCTCAGCCTCCATCAATTCCCGCACCTTCACACAGTGCTGATCCGGATACTGCTGGTAATCCACATCGTGAATAAGGCCCACCACGCCCCACTTCTCTTCATCTTCTCCAGCCTTTCGGGCCAGATAGCGCATCACCGCCTCCACGGCCAGGGCGTGGCGCAGCAGATTTTCTGAATCGGTAAATTTGGTCAGGAAGCTCCAGCCATCCTCTCTAGTTGGTTTTCCCATTCTTTTCTCCTCTCTTATTCTCTATTATCATCCATCCATCACAGACTCCGCACTAAACAGGGATATCACCCCTTCTTCAGTATCAAGCAGAAGCTCTCCAGAGTTTCCCAGTCCCAGGATTGTACCGCTTTGGGTATTCCCTTTTGAAGGGTCCCCCACCAGCATGGTCACTCTTTCCCCCCGGGCGTAGAGAAGCTCCTCCCATGACCGCTTCCAATGTGGTTCCTGGTAAGCAATCTTCAGATTACCTAAAAGGAGCGGAAGGACATCTTCCGGTCGAAATTGCAATCCCGTCACCATCTTGATGCTTGCAGCGGGAAAGCTCTCCCTCCCATTGATGGCCCCATCCCCTTTGATATCCCCATCGATCCGATCCTGCAGCAAGTTCAGACCAATACCCACAAAAAGCAAGTGCCGGGAGAACTCGCAAAGAATCCCGCTTATCTTTTTCCCCTCTATCAGGAGGTCATTGGGCCATTTGAGCTTGCAGGAGAGACCGGTAAGCTCCTTCACACAACGGGCCAGTCCCAGAGCAGTGAGAAGAGGGGCCAAACCTGGAAGAAAGGAGATCGCTTTCCGGTCTAAAACCAGGGTACCCAGAAGGCTCGATCCGGCAGGTGCAAGCCAGCGACGCCCCGGCACCCTGCCCCGCCCCTTTGATTGAACATCCGCAAGGATCACACAACCGGGAGCTTCCCCGGCTGTCACCAGCTCCCTGGCCAAATCCATAGTAGATTCGGTGGACCCACTTTTGAGAACCCTTCCACCGAAGGGGTTTTCCACATTCAGTTCCCTGATCACCCATTCAGGGTAAACCAGGAAAAAAATAATTACAATTACCGCAATCTTCCCCCCAAAGGACTTGTCAAAAGGGTGCTTTTAGCGTAATTTTATACAAGTTTTTAGTATAAATATACGTAAATTGGGGTACTAATCGTGAAGGAAAGGACCCAGCGCCTCAAAAAAATAAAGGATCTTATCAAGGAAAAGCGCATCGAAAGCCAGGAAGCGCTGTTGGATTTACTGCAGAGTGAACATTACAGTGTTACCCAAGCTACCCTGAGCAGGGATCTGAAATATCTCAAGGTTAGCAAGGTTTCCGACGGCTGGTCCGGTTACTATTATACCCTTCCGGATGAGGAGAATACGGGAGAATCTGAAATGGGGTATATTCAGGATGTACACCGAGGGGTTCTCTCTATCGAGTTTTCCGGTAACCTCGGCGTAGTCAAAACCCGGCCTGGTCATGCAGACAGTGTGGCTTTCGCTCTGGATAAACTCAATGTTCCCGAACTATTGGGGACCCTGGCGGGGGATGATACTATTTTTCTTGTTCTCCGGGAGGGGGCAAGCAAGGAAGAGCTGTTGGAATCCTTTCAAAAGCGGATTCCTGAAGAACGAATCACCGAGGCAGGCGTATGATCCTTTTCGCAGAAGCAAACAGCAACAGAGCTCTCTTTCTTACGGAGACCCAGCACCGGGGTCGGTTCTTACGTAGCTAATTTTAAGCTATTCATGAAAACACATAATATACACCCATATGAAACGGACATATGAAAGGGACATATGAAACGGAGGAAATTAATGAGTACAGGAATAAAGAAAATAGCCCTCGCCTATTCAGGTGGTCTGGACACCAGCATTATCATCCCATGGTTGAAGGAGAACTACCCGGGCAGCGAAATTGTCGGTATTTGTGTCAACGTTGGACAGGATGAAGATTGGGAAAACATGGAGGCGAAGGCCCTCGCTTCGGGGGCAAGCAAACTCTATATCCGGGATGTGCGGGAGGAGTTCTGCGACGACTTCCTCTACCCCCTGCTGAGATCGGGAGGTATTTACGAAGGTAAATATTACCTCGGAACCGCAATTGCCAGACCCCTGCAAGCAAAGCATATTGCCGAGGTTGCCCTGGCTGAGGGTGCCCAGGCGGTGGCCCACGGATGTACCGGCAAAGGGAACGACCAGGTACGGTTTGAGCTCAGCTTCAAAGCTCTCGCACCCCAGCTGAAGGTAATTGCCCCATGGAGGGTCTGGGATATCAACAGCCGGGAGCAGGCCATCGACTACGCCCAGGCCCACAACGTACCGCTGGGGAATATCAGCAAAAAGAACATCTACAGCCGGGATTGGAACATCTGGCACATGAGCCATGAGGGAGCAGAACTGGAAGATCCCTATAACCGGCCCCTGGAATCGATGTTTCAACTTTCCAAAAGTCCCAAGGATGCCCCGGATCAGGAGACTGAGATCACCCTGGAGTTCAAAAAAGGTAAACCGGTAGCTCTGAACGGTGAGAAAATGAGTTTTCTCAAGATCCTGGAGAAGCTGAATGCCATTGGTGGGGAAAACGGAATCGGCCGCTCCGACGTAGTGGAAACCAGGCTGGTGGGAATGAAGAGCCGGGGAGTGTATGAGACCCCCGGAGGGACCATCCTCTTTTCAGCCCTTAAGGAGCTGGAGATGATCACCATCGATCCGGATGTTCTCTCTATAAAGCAGCAGCTGGCCCTGAAGTACTCGGAGTTTGTATACAGCGGCAAATGGTTTACCTCCATCAGAAACTCCCTGGACGCCTTTATGGCCGAAGCGTCTAAATATGTGAGTGGAGAGGTGAAATTATCCCTCTACAAGGGAAACATCATTGTGAACGGAAGGAGATCACCCTTCTCCCTCTACCAGGAAGATTTGGCATCCTTTGGCGCCACCAGCTACAACCACGGCGATGCTACCGGTTTTATCAACCTCTACGGACTATCTACCGGAGTGGCCGCCATGGTTCACAAGAAGATGGACGCAGAGACCGGACAGGCTCCAGCAATGATGGGGACCGCTGCAACCTTTCACGATAAATAATTCAGGCTGTCCCGAACAATAATCCCTCTGAATCGAGGCTGTCTAAACCGCTATACATGGTGGTATTACCGTTTTTATGACCACTATACGTAGCGTGCATGAAGCTCAAGAAAGGTTGCGGGACAGCCTCAATAGTTTCTTGCAAAACCAGCTCCAAGGGTATATAAGTGGATAGGAGGAGATGTTATGAAAACACATATGAAACTGGTCGTTCTGATAATTGCACTGTTGCTGGTAAGTACCAGCCTCTTTGCTGTAAAAGATGTTACCGGATTCTGGAAGACCATCGATGATGAAACGGGCCTTCCCAAATCGGTGGTGGCCCTCTACCTCTACAACGGAAAGCTCCACGGCCGGATTGTACTGGTATACGAAGAAGATGGCAGCGTTAAAGACCACATCTACAAACAGGAAGTGAGAAGTCCCTACCTTAAAGGCAACCCTGCATTTGCCGGTCTGGATATCATCTGGGACCTGGAATATAACAGCCGGAAGGATCAGTGGCTTGGCGGGCGGATTCTCGACCCCGGTAACGACGAAGAAAAGGAGCCAAAAGAGTACGGCAGTGCCATCTGGCAGGAGGGAAGCGACCTGACCGTCCGGGGGAAGATCGCCTTTATCGGCCGGAACCAGACCTGGAAGCGTTTTTACCCCGCTGATTTCCCTGCCGGTTTTCAGGTGCCCGATTATTCCCGGTTCCGGCCCAGTTTGCCGGAAATCAAATAGCAAAAACAGTAGTCTCGTCTCTCTGAGGATGATGGATCAGAGAGACGGGAACATCCCCTTGCTGAAAGCGCCGCCAAAACGATGGAGCTAAAATTTACTAACAACGATAAGGGGAAAAGAGTCTTCAACCAGGGGGTCACCGGAGAAAGAGCCGTAAAGGCGGTTTTCCCGGAAGCCTGCCGCCTTTAAAAGCCCCAGCAGCTTTCCCCTTAGCAGTGGGTAGAGCCGCACCGATGCTTCAGCCAGGAGGGAGCCGGAAGAAGCTGCCCCGTTAGAAGGGTCATCCAAAGAGGATTTAGCCGTGCCATGATCCTTCCTCTCCAGCCGGGTAGTAAAGATCACCCCATCTTCCAGATACTGATAACTGCGGTGGAGGCTAACCGGACCGCCATCAAGAGGAGGCAGCTCTTCCGGGCGTCTATGCAGGATATGATCATAGTTGAGGAGCTGCAGGATCAGAACCCCCTCCGTTTTCAAGAGCGAAGCTGCTGCACGAATAAAAAGCTCCATCTCCTCTATCCCCGGCAGATGGACCAGGGTATTTCCCATACAGAGAATGGCATCAAACTCTCTATGGGCAAAGGTTTCGGCGATCTGCAACATATCCAGCACCTGAAACTCCGGCCCATTCCGGCTTCGCTTCGCCTCCTTGATCATCCCTTCATCCAGGTCAATGCCGGTGACCCGGGCTCCTTTCTGTGCCAGAGCCTCTGCCAGAACGCCGGTTCCACAGCCGATATCGAGAATCGCAGGCCCGGCTTTCGGGTCAACCGTTTCGGAGACGAAATGCAGCTGCTGCGAACTTAAGGGAAAGAGTTGATCATACCAGGGCGCCATGGCGCTGTACATGATTAGATCATAACAGATCGGTCCGGGACATGAAAGATCATTGACCCCATCTCTACCACCTCGGTTCTATAGCCTCAAACCTGCAGCCTCCAGCCTCCAGTTGGCAGGCGGCAGGCGGCAAACTCCAGCCTCCAATCTGCAGGCTCCAATCTGCAGACTCGAGGCTGCAGCAGCTTTTTTATTGACTTATCCCCCCAGGGGCTCTACCATGTTGGGTAACAAAAGGTAGAGAGATCAGCCGGGATTGGAGCTGGAAAAGGAGAGTGTCATGAGTGTAAGCGGCGGAGCCATTATTGCCGGGATGCTGCAACATGAGGGGGTAGAGAAGTACTTCGGTATCATCGACGGGACCTATACGGGCCTGATCGTTGCCATGAAAAAGCTGGGGATCCGGCTCTATACCCCCCGACATGAGACAAGTGCCCTCCACATGGCGGGAGCCTACGCCCGGCTTACTGGCAGTCTTGGGGTGGCCATAGCCAGTAACGGACCCGGGGTGGCCAACGCCCTCTCGGGGGTGGCGGTGGAGAACGCTGAGGGGAATCGAGTGCTTTTGATAACCAGTTCCAGGCGGAAAGCAATCACTTACCCTGACCGGGGAGGGAGCTACCAGATCTTTGACCAGGTGGGAGCCATCGGTCCCATCGCCAAACTGTCGATCCTGATTCCCGATGCCGCCAGAATCCCTGAACTGATGAAGATGGCCCTGCGAAGGTGTTACGAAGGGCGCCCGGGAGTGGTCCATGTGGATGTACCGGAGAATATCATGAACGGTGATACTGATAAGGTTGCCCTCCCTGCCCCCAGCTCCTACCGCAGGATGGCTCCCATCGCTCCATCAAGAGAGGATATTGAGGCAGCTGCCCGGATGATCCTCTCTTCCAGGCTTCCTATGATCCATGCTGGAAGCGGGATTGTTCATGCCCAGGCTTTTGAGGAGCTGAAAGAGCTTTCCCATCTCCTCCACGCTCCGGTGAGCACCAGCTGGGCCGCCCGGGGGGTGATGGATGAAAGAGACCCCCTTGCCTGGAGTATGGTCCATATCAAAGCAAACAACGCCCTTCGCAATGGCGCAGACCTGGTTATCGCCCTGGGAACGAGAATTGGCGAGACCGACTGGTGGGGTAAGCCGCCCTACTGGGCAGCTCCGAAGAAGCAGCGTTTCATCCAGGTAGATCTGGAATCGAGTGCCCTGGGAAGGACCCGGCCCATCGATCTGGGGATCGTGGCAGATGTAAAGCCCTTCCTGCAGCTTCTAACGGCCCGGCTGCTGGAACTGGAAGCGAAGGGAGAATTCATTCTCTCGGAGAGCCGAAAAGAGGAGGTAGAAAAGCTATCTGCCGAAAAGAGCAAACACCGGCAGGAGCTGGACAAAAAACTGGAGGACCGGAGTGCTCCCCTGCTCACCGGTCACGTGGGCAGGGCCTGCCGGGAAAGCTTCAGTGAAGATGCCATCGCCGTTTTCGACGGAGGGAACACCGCTGTGTGGGGCAACTTCTTCTACGATATCCGAAGCCCCGGAGCCATCCTGACCACAAACCACATGGGCCACCTGGGAGCTGGCCCCGGCCAGGCCCTGGGTGCCGCCGCTGCTTTTCCTGACCGGGAGGTGTTCTGCATGATCGGCGATGGAGCTATGGGGTTCCATCCCCAGGAGATTGAGACGGCGGTGCGGAACGATCTGAAGGTGATCTTCCTGGTCTGCTCGGACCGGCAGTGGGGGATGGTGAAACTGACCCAGAGCATCGCCCTGAAGCCGGTAAAAACGATGTTGAAAAAATCCCTCAACCCTGAGGAGACTATAAACACCGAGCTGGGAGAGATAGCCTGGGACAAGCTGGGAGAATCGATGGGAGCTTACGGCGAGCGGGTATCCTCTCCCGATGAGCTTACCGGGGCAATCCAGCGGGCCAGGGAGTCGGGGCGCTGCGGGGTGATCCATGTTGATGTAGACCCGGTCAAACATATGTGGGCCCCCGGATTGATCCACTTCAAGGCGATGCACCAGGAACCGAAGGGAACATAGAGAAGCGTGGAAAAGCGTAAACATTTCGGCGACAGGAGAAAACGATGAGCCCAGCGGCAATGGATGCGATACAATTAAACTTCAACCAGAATAGTGTTCAAACCTTGAACATCGTAATAGGAATCATGATGTTCGGCATGGCCCTGGACATCAACCGGGAAGATTTTATCAGGATCATCAAAGCCCCAAAAGGGCCGCTGATCGGTCTGGCGGCTCAGTTTCTTCTCCTTCCGGCATTCACCTTCCTGTTAACCCTGATACTTCCCATTGCCCCGTCGATGATGCTGGGAATGATCCTGGTTGCCTCCTGTCCCGGAGGAAACCTTTCCAACATCATTACCTACCTCTCCCGGGGGAACTCCGCCATGTCGGTCTCCATGACAGGGATCTCCACCATAGCAGCAATCATCATGACCCCCTTGAACCTTTCCATATGGGGCAGCCTCAACCCTGCCACAGAGCCAATTCTACGACAGGTGAGCCTCAATCCGGTGGATGTGTTCCAGACCGTCTTTCTCATTCTTGGTGTTCCCCTGGCCCTGGGGATGCTGACGGCCAAGTTCCTCCCCTTTCTGGCAGGGAAGGTGAGAAAGCCCTTCAAGATTGCCTCGGTAGTGATTTTTATGGCGGTGGTGGCCATCATTTTTATCGGTAACTGGCAGCAGTTTCTCCAGGTTGTCGGTCTCATCGCCTTTGCAGTGTTTCTTCACAACGCCATGGCCCTGGGGATCGGCTATACAGCAGCCAGAATAGCAGGACTTGAGAAGCGGGACCGGAGGGCCGTGGCGGTGGAAGTGGGAATTCAGAACTCCGCCCTGGGACTGGCCCTGGTCTTCGGTTTCTTCGGCGGTATGGGAGGAATGGCGGTGATCACCGCCTGGTGGGGGGTGTGGCACATTCTGGCCGGACTCTTCATGGCGATGATGTGGAATATTCTTGATGCCCGGGAAGAGAAACCCCGGGAAAAGAAGTTCCGGGAAGGGAAAGGTGAGGCGGATAGCAGGATGGGAGAGCTTCCCGAGGAAATAGATGGCTGAAACGGGGGGTTCCGGGAAGGGGCTTTCGGTTTTTATCACCGGAGCGGGGGGATACATCGGCAGGCAGCTGGCCGAGGCGATGGCCGGGGAGCCGGAAACCTTCAGCCGGATTATTGCCGGGGACATCCGGCTGCCCCGACTGGAAGAGCAGCTTCCCGGAATCACCTACCTGAAGGCAGATGTACGGGATCCGGGACTTGCTGATATCCTCACCGAGTACAAAACCGATGTGGTGGTTCATCTGGCCGCCGTCGTCACCCCGGGGCGTAAAAGTGACCAAGAGCTGCTCTACGCTATCGATGTTCTGGGGAGCGAGAACGTCCTGGAGGGGTGTCGAAAAAGCGGTGTTGCCAAAATTGTGGTAAGCAGCAGTGGTGCAGCCTATGGGTATCACCCGGATAATCCCCAGTGGATCACCGAAGATGATCCCCTGCGGGGGAATCCCGAGTTTGCCTACTCGGATCACAAGCGCTTGGTGGAGGAGATGCTCACCCGGTGGCGCCGGGACTATCCAGAGCTGAAGCAGCTGATCCTTCGTCCAGGAACCATCCTGGGAGAGGGCACGGATAACCAGATTACCCGGCTCTTTGATAAACCCAGGATTCTGCAGATAGCCGGTTCCTCCTCCCCCTTTGTCCTGATCTGGGACAAGGATGTGGTGGGTGCTATCCTCCACGGGATTCGAGCCGAAAAAGAGGGGATCTACAACCTGGCCGGGGATGGGGCGCTGGAGATCGGGGAGATGGCGGCCATGATGGGAAAGCGGACCCGGAAACTCCCCGCCTGGATGGTCAAAGCCGCCCTGGCGGTGGCTCACCCCCTGGGGCTTTCCCCCTATGGCCCGGAGCAGCTCAAATTTCTGCGGTACCGGCCGGTGCTGGACAACCGAAAGCTGAAGGAAGCGTTTGGCTATGTGCCCCAAAAGAGCAGCCGCCAGGTGTGGGAATACTTTATTCAGGCTGGTCAAAGAGGGCAGGAGCGTCCTGGAGCAGGAGCTGACCGGTGAAAAAGCGCAATTTCCGGGACAAGGTGGTGGTGATCACCGGAGCGTCGGGGGGGATGGGCAGTGCCTTTGCCCGCCGGTTCTCTGAGGCTGGAGCCCGAATCTGCCTGCTGGATATTCCCGGAGTCCGGGAAAAAAGCGATCACCTTGCCGGAGAGATCGGAAGAGCTGGAGGCCGGGCAAGGGTCTACGACTGCGACGTCACCGATGAGGGGCAGTGCCGGATGGTGATGGAGCAGGTTATCCGGGACCTCGGCGGGATTGACCTATTGATTAATAACGCCGGGATCACCCACCGAAGCGCCTTTATCGACACCAGTCCCGAGGTGGTACGCCGGGTAATCGAGGTAAGCCTTTTCGGATCGATCAACTGCACCTCTGCAGCTATAGGGAGCATAGTGGAGCGAAATGGTTTGGTGGTGGGGATATCCTCAGCAGCAGGCTTCGCCCCCCTTTTGGGCAGGACCGGCTACTGTGCAGCCAAGCACGGGATGCACGGCTTTTTCGACACCCTCCGGGCGGAGCTCCACGGCACCGGGACGGATGTGCTCCTCCTCTGTCCCGGCTTTACCCGCACCTCCCTCTCCCACTCCGCCCTGGATGCGGACGGCTCCATCACAAAGCACCCAAAAGCGACGGTGGGCAAGATTGCCGAGCCGGAGGAGGTGGCCAAAAGTCTCTTCCGTGCTGCAAGGGCCAGGAAGCGGATGGTGGTGCTTACCGGTACCGGAAAGCTGGCCCATCTCATAAGCCGAATCTCCCCGAGGCTCTACGAGGTGATGATGCGGCGAAGCTTGAAGGGGGAATTGGAGCGGGGGTGAACCCCCTGACTAAATCACCCCTGCAGCCCTCCGCATGGCCTGAAAACTTTCATCGGGAATATATTTGGCAATGCTGTTCCCGCTGCCCAGGGCGTAGCCGCCCCCTTTCATCCCCATCTCCACAAGAGCGGCAGCACGCTTTTCTATCTCCTCACCGCTGTGACGGACCAGGTAATCCACATCCAGGCCACCCAGCACTGCGATGCGCCCCTTTAACAGTTGATACGCCTCCTCCACGGGCATAATGAGATCCTCATAGGAGTGTTTTGCATCGAACTTCAGATCCTCGATGATATCTTCCATGATCTCCCCGTATAGATTGCCGCAGGAGTGAAGGATGGCGGGTTTTCCTGCATCGTGGGCCATCTGTACAATTTTCCGGACATGGGGAAAGACCAGCCGGCGCAGATCCTCGGGGCTGATCATCGGGCCGGTGTTAAAGCCCCAATCGTCGTTGTAGATAATGGCCCCCACACTCTCATGCTGCACCGCCCGGCGGTAGTAGCTGACAAACTGCTCCCCCACCTTCCTGAAGATATCCTCCACCAGGTCGGGCTTATCAAAAAGCAGGTAGCAGAGCCGTTCGTAGCCGGTCAACTGGAAGACGATCTCCTCAATGCCCATGGGACCGTGGACGATGAGCTTCATCCCCTCGGGAATCTCTCTGGCCAGACGATCCAGATGGCTGTCGTCGAAACTGTCGGGATCACACCAGGGGAAAGCCTCAAAGCTTGCCCTGTCCCAGATATGCTCCCCCTCGTTCAGGCTCACCGTTTCGGCGTTTCGCTGTTCCCGTATGATATTGTGGAAGACATCCCAGGCTGAACCGCGGATAGTTACGTGGTCGTAGCCCGCCGCAGCAAAGGCTTTAGCGATAATCCTACCCCGGTTGTCGAGGTCATCCAGCCGGGGCCAGATGCACCCTTCCGGAAACTTCTCCCCCGCATACAGTTCGTAGATGGGGTCGTCAAAAAAGAACTCGAAGAGTACCGGCCGGTCCGGAATCTCCCTTCTCAAGACCCGTTCCAGTTGACCGAAGTCGGGCTTTCTTTCTGTTCTTATAGCTTCTGTTCTTATAGCTGTTTTCGTCTCTTTGGTTTCCATGGTGATGATTATCTAACGCTTCGACCGGCAAAACTACCTGAATCTTTGCCCGATTTTCGTCATTTTTTGCTCTTTCTTGACAAAGGGAAACAGATGGAATAAATTATAAAAACCAGATCTGGTCTGGTTAGGAGTATGTATGATAATAGATACCATAACCTATGCCAAAGCCCATCTCTCTGCCATCATCGAAAAAGTCATTGAAGGAGAGGAGGTGATACTGAAGCGGGCAGGAAAACCGGTAGCGGTCATTCATCCCTACCGGGAGAAAGGGGTGCCCAGAAAACCCGGAGCTTTGAAAGGCCGGATTCAGGTGGAAGATGATTTTGACACCCTTCCTGAAGATATTGCAGAAGCATTCGGAATGGGAACTTAGAGAATGGATATCCTCCTGGATACCCATGCAATTATCTGGTGGCTCGAAGATAGTCCCGTATTACCTGGAATATGGGCACAGGAGTTCTCAAAACTGAAGAACAACTGCTTTATCAGCAGTGCAAGTGTCTGGGAAATCGCCATTAAAGCCGACCTGGGGAAGATTTCCATTCCAAAAAACTATCTGGATACCCTAAAAGGTCAGGGTTTTATCCCCCTTCCGATAAGCTGGAACCATGCCCGGGCAATATCCACCCTTCCACCGGTTCACCGGGATCCCTTTGACCGGATCCTTATCGCTCAGGCGAGGGAAGAGAAGCTTCTCCTTGCCAGCAGGGATGGGGATATTGCAAAATACCCGGTAACACTTCTGTAATGTTTCTGATACAACCACTAAGAGCAAGCTTCCAGCTTCCTCCCCTCCTTCCGATATCTCCCCGGAGCCATCCCCACCTCCCTTCGAAAGGCCCGCAGCAGGTGGTCGTGGCTTGAAAATCCGGTTTTACCGACGATTTCACCGATGGGAAGGTCAGTTTCCAGCAGGAGACGCTGCACATGCCGAACCCGGAGAGAAGTAAGAACCTTCAAAAAGGTGGTACCGGTCAGCCTTCTGAAGAGGCGGTTGAAGTGCCAGTAACTGACCCCAACCAAGTCAGCTGCCCGACCCTCACTCCACTCTTGGGCGTAGCCCTCCGCAAGGACAGCCATCAATCGATCAACTCTCCCCCGGTCCCGATCGGAAAGCTGCAGGGGGGGAGCGATGAGTTCAAGCTCAGCCATTCTTCCTGTGAGCCGGAGAAAGTTACCCCGCACGGTCATTTCAAAACCCGGAGCTTTTCGGGTAAAAGCATCCACCATTTCGGAGATTGCATCAAAAAGGCGGCTGTCCTTTCCAACAATCCAGGGCTCACTTGGACGGTTATGAAAGAGGGGAAAAAGAAATCTCATTCCGGGCTCATTACCGGATAGGGTTCTGAAGGCACTGTTTTTTAATTTTACCACCAGACAATCGGCAGTGCCGTCGCCGGTAAAGAGGTGCACCGTTCCGGGCCGGAGGAGAATAACATCACCCCGGTGCAATTCCCGGCTCACTCCGGCTGCAGCGACGGTCACCCTTCCTTTTTCCACCGCCACAATCTCCAAAGCTTCGTGCCAATGGGAGGGAACCTGACGAACCGAGCGGTTTATCAGAATACTGTACGGAAGTTCGGTTACATCTTCAGCCCAGGTCTCCTGGAAGGGATGTTCTAAATCATCAATAGGTTGATTTTCTTTAGGTTGATTTTCTTTCATCCCAGGTCCGAGCTCTTATTGAGCAGTACATAATGCATATGCTCCTCCCACACCCCTCGAATCTTCAGGTAGGATGGACTTGAACCTTCATAACAGAATCCGCAGCTCTCTGCAAGCTTTCGGGATGGAGCGTTTTCAGGCATGATATTTGCTTCAATCCGGTGAAGCCCGACATCCTCAAAGATGTACCGTACAGCCCGGGAGAGGGATTCCTGCATGTAGCCGTAGCCGGTGAAGCCTGCATCCAGCCGGTAACCAAGAAAACAGGAGAGGAAGGCTCCCCTGACGATGTTGGAAAAGATGATACTGCCGATGGGCATGGCAGTTTGAAATTGAGCCTGCCCGCTCCCGGAATCATCTTCCCTGGGAAAAAGCCAGAGTGACACCTTACGTCCCGCTTTCATCTCCTGCAGCTCCTCTGCAATCAAGTTAATCTGGCCATTGAGTGTGAAAAAGGCTTCATCCCTGACGGGCATCCACCGTTCAAAGAAGCTGCGGTTTCGGAGTTCAAAATCGAGGATTCCCTGAGCGGCAGAGGGCTTGGGCCTTCTGAGCAACACCCTTTCTGTTTCAAGAACAACACTCCTGTGCATGGATATATTGAACCACATATTCAGGGATTGGTCAAAAATTCCCGTCTACTGCAAACTGGTCCTGATTACCCGATCAGGATCAAAGCCCTTCTCCTCCAGGGAGCTGAGGATCATTTGAAAAGTCTCTTCCGGGAGTGAGGGGCTGCGGGAGAGAATCCAGAGGTTCTTTTTTTTCGGGGTACTCACCGCCGCCCAGCGGTAATCCACTTCATCCAGCTCAATGATCAGGTAATTTGCGGTAAATACCTTGAAGAAGGTGACCAGCAACCGGCTGCCGGTTTCGTCGGCAGGACGGCCCACGGCCCGCACCTGACTGCTCCACTCTCCCCCGTACCGCGCCTCCCAGCAGCGATTGAGCACCAGAATCCGGCCCTTGTCATCCAGCCGATATTCGGCGGTAGAGACGGCGCAGTCACCGGACTGAAAATTGTTGGGGTAACGCCCCACCTGGTACCAAAGCCCGGTGTATCGTTCCAGATCGACCCGGGGGACCAGGAGCGCCCTGTCTCTGCTGCTTATGGGGGTGGCACAGGATGAGAAAAAGAGCATTACAGCTGTTATACAGAGAAGTGAGAAAAAAACTAGTTTAAACAAAACGGCCTCCTTTGGGACTATTTTACCCCGGGCCATAAGGGTAGAAGAAGGAGGCTTCGCAAGTCAACCAGATTGGTGGTACTATT
>CAYMWV010000089.1:2492-13752 GCA_964394395.1 uncultured Sediminispirochaeta sp. | reverse complement strand
ACCCTGCCGCTTTCTGGAACCAGGAAGGGAAAGGGGGGATAGGAGATCTCTATCTTATCTGACGAAGTGACCACATAATGAAGGTTCTCCCTTCGCCAGCCCCTATATCCTCCCCTGTCAGCTTCAATCTGCTCCTCCCTCTCCACTCTTAAGAGATCGGCTCCAGAAAGCTCAGGAACCGGTATAGAGAGATAGGGGAGGTTCCCTATCCCCTCTACCTGCAAGGATACACTAAAGAACTCCCCCCGCTCTATATCTTCCTCTATTGAAAGCTCCGCTTCATATCGAAATTGACCAACTGCACCGGTGGAAGAGATGGCTTCCGGTACCGGTTTTACATCGATCTGGATAGCTTCAAAGCTGTCTGTCACCTCTCCAATCCGAACAGTTCCCCGGGGTATCAGGACCGATGCTGCACGCTCAGGAGTGAAGAGAAAAGCGGCAGCTGGTATGGTGTAGAAGGAGAATCCTCCCCGCACCTCTTTCCGGAGGCTCCCGATACCTTCAACCTCCTCGAAAATACCCTCCCTGGGAGCTGTTGTTCTCACCTCGTCAACCAAAAGCAGCTCCTTGCGGTCTGGGACCATCAGTAAAAGAGAAACGGTCTGCCCCTGGTAGACATCCCTGCTTTCCACCTCCCAATAGGGCTCAAGGGGTACCTGCAGAGCCCCGGAGCGGTAAAGACCAACCTCGAAGAGGAAGGGGCCGACGGAAAAGGTGTCTGTTTCGCTCTCAATAAGCACCGGGGGAATCACCTTTCTTCCCGGATCTGTAGAGCGGAGGGTCATGCTCACCCGAACAAACCTCAGATGTCCCTGATCGGCATAATCCTGACCGGTATAACTCCGAATGTAGGGCCCCCGCCAGAGCTGAACCCCCTCAGGAAGATCAGGGAGTAAAAGATCCACCCCGGCGGAGGAATCGAGAGGGAGATCGATGACAAGGTTACTATTATCCCTCACTCCAACCGGATTGGGTTCAAAGGTAACCGTGAGAGCGTCTCCACTGTAGGCAGCATAGCTGATGTGAAAAAGAAGGAAAAAGGTGAGGATTAACCGCTTTACCACTGTTTCCCCTCCTTGTCTGAATCCGGACGGGGAGAAGAGCTCCAGCTTCTGCTCTCATTACGCCGAATATACTCCAGGATGCGTTGCGGTTCCCCCTCCGGGGATCCTCCCCCATCAGCACTCTCCGTCTGAGTCTCCTGTCGTTGTCTGTTCACCTTTCTAAGAGCGTGTTCCAGATTGATCTTTGCATCCACCGACGCACTCTCTATCTCCAAGGCTTTTCGAAAGGCCTCATAGGATTTCAGAAACTCTCCCTGTTCATAGTAAAGAACTCCCCGGTTAAAGAATACTCTGAAGGCTATCTCCTGCCCTGCTCCCGTTTCTGCCCTTTCCCATTCCTGTAAGGCCCCCGTATCTTCTCCCAAGCGGTGGTATACATTCCCGAGATTATAGCGGATACGCTCCTCCCAGATCTCCGATTCAGAGGCTCGCAGGTAGGACCAGACTGCCTCCTGAAACTCTCCCCTGCTATACCGGTAGTTTCCTTCCAGGACTGCGTAATGCACATCTACTCTGCTGCATCCAGCCATCGAAAGAAAGAGGAAGAGAAGGAGAAAGAAAAGAGATAAGGGTATTAATGATTTTTTCGCCATGGTATCATCCTTACCGCACCGTGAAAAAAGAGGAAAAAGAGGGCGATAGCAAGGAAGGGCCGGTACAAGACCTCCTGCTCCATTCGCACGTTTTCACCACCTCCACCCAGGATCTCCTGCAGCTTATCCAGAGTCTCTACTCTCCCCCCACGAAGATATTCACCCCCTGCTGCTTCCGCAAGGGCCTGTAAAACCAGCGTGTTTAATCTACTGATAACCACTTCCCCATTCTCATCCCGCAGTGCCTCTCCCTCAGGCCCCGGGACCTCTCCTCCCTCTTCAGTTCCCAGGGCCACCACATGGAGCTTAATTCTCTCCCTCTTCAGCCGCTCTGTGATTCTTACCGGTTCACCCCTATGGTGCTCTCCATCAGAAAAGAGGAGAGCTATTCTCTTTCTGTTCTCTCCCTCCGGATAAGCATTCGAGAGCCGTTTAAGGCCCTCCTCCAGGTTTGTTCCACTATCAGACATGAGGGAGGGATCAAGAGACTCTACTGCAAAGGAGAGGGCTTGAAGGTCCTCGCTAACCGGAATCATCATTAAGCCCCGGTGGGTAAACACGAGAAGTCCGTACCGACTGTTTCCGCTATCATCAAGCACACTCTTTATCAAGCTAACTACCCTGGAAAGGCGGTCTGGTTCTACATCCCCGACCCGCATGCTTTGAGAGATATCAACAGCAAAGATGACATCCTGTTTTACCGACTCCGGGTAGCTCTCAATCTTCGTTCCAGGAAATCCCAGAAGTCCGAGAAGGAGGAAGAGCAGAAACAGAGCCAGGGAAAGGGAAGAGAAAAACCACTTTACCAGAAAAAAGTCATGGAGTGATTGAGCACTTCTATTGCCCTTAATTCTGGAAAAAACCTTCCTCCCCCGGTATAACTGATGGAAGATCGACCAGAGTAGAGGGATAAAGAGAAGGAAAAGATAGGCGCTGTCAGGATATTTCACCATCAAAGCACCTCCTGAAATATGAATCTACGGATGAAACCGAAAAAGAGAAAAAGTCCCAGGGCAAAAAGCATCATCTCCCGGTAGAGAATCCTTGACCGTATCTCGGTACTCACTTTCTGCTCCACCGCCTCAAGGGTGTCAAGTTCCCGAAATATCTGCTCCAGAGCACCCTCATTGCCTGCCAGAAACGCTCTTCCCCCGGTGGCTTCACTGATTTCCTGCAATAGATCCATCTGCACAGAGCCCTGATAGCTTCCCCGGAAGAGCTTTCCCGAGTCAGGATCGGTAAACTCTATGGGACCACCATTCTCGGAACCCACACCGATGGCGTGGATACGGATCCCCAATGAGGCAGCTACCAGAGAAGCAGATCGGGGGGTAATCTCTCCGGCATTGTTTTCCCCGTCAGAAACTACCAGGATAATTTTCTGCTCTGCGCTGCTTTTTTCCAGATGCACCGAAGCTACCGCAATACCGAGGCCCAGGGCACTTCCTTTACCAAGCTCCATCAGAGAGAACTCCTCCAGCCGCTTTTGAAAGGTGTGGTAATCAAGGGTTGGCGGTACCAAAAGAGCCGCCTCGTCTCCAAAGGCAACAAGGCCCACCGGATCGTGTTCCCGCATCGAGATAAAGTTGTTTATTGCCCGCTTTGCAGCATCAAACCGGTTTGTTTCACCAAAGTCCTGCACCGCCATGCTGGGTGATTGATCTAAAACAAAAACGATATCAGCACCCCTATGAAGAAAAATTTTCTCCCGTTCCACCAGCCGGGGACCGGCAAGAGCAAGGATCAGTGATGCTATTCCCACCCAGAGCGCTAGCTCGGAGAGAAAAAGCAAAAATCGCTGAAACAGAAAAGGGGTATCAAAGGTGTCGTTTTCCCAGATAAGGAAAGGGAAGGGGATCCTGCTTCCCACACCTTTCCACCCGAAACTGATGAAGAGTGCCGGAGGGATGAGGGCCAGAAGAAGCACTATTTCCGGATGATCGAAGGTAATCATTGCCTCTTCCTCCCGGCGGCTTTCCGCTCTTCCCTTCGGGAGCGCTCGAGCTCCTCCACCAGAGCCCGTCCAAGAGTGAGGTACTCTTCCTTCTTCCGATAGGGAGCCCGGTAACCGCCAAATTTGATCAACTCAGAGAGTCGCGACATCTCTGTCAGAGCCTCCAGGTGGGCGCTCCTTGTAAAATGAATCCGGCACAGCTGCCGGTACTCCTTGCCGGTGGCGGATGAGAAATCGTTGCTGATAGAGGCTGATAGATAGCTTCGGATAAGCTCATCCATTGTAAAGAAAAACTCTCTACCGGTAAGGGTTGCCATCTCTTCTTCCAGTTTTTTCAGAGAGCGGGAAAAGCGACGCTGAGGCTGCCTGTCCCTTCGAAGGGTTCGCAGCAGATAGAGCCAATCCCTTCCCCGGCTGGCCGCAAAAAGAAGGATAACCGGGCCAAAGAAGAGAGCAAAACCGAAGAAGATAAGCCCGGTCAGGGTTCCAGGGAGGAGTATCTGTCCCCGGGCTTCGGCAAAGGGAGCACTTGTATCCTCCAGAATAGAAGATGTATGAATTTTCACGTTCTCTAAAAGGGCTCCCCCAAAATTGAGGGGTGGCAGCGTCCTGGTCCCAGGCATAAAGGAGGTAAACTCCATTACAATCTCCGTGCGCTCCCGATCCGGGATGATATGGATTTCATGGATGGTGATCCAGCTACTCTCCGGGAGGGGAGAAGGTAGGCGATAGTTAGCATCTCCCGGGGAAACCGTCAAGCGAAGCTCCACCCGGTCACCCACATAGTACTCACTGGGAAGAAAAAGCTGCTTTTCCACATTAATGGTATCTGTTTCCTGAGAAAAGGAGAGCGAAGAGAGGCCGCAGAGCCAGAAAAGGGCAAGGAGAAGAGGAATGAGTGACTTGAGGGGACTTTTCGGCCCCGGAAGAGGAAAGAGGATCACCGGACTCTCCTCCTTCTGCGGAAGAATGCGAGAAGCTGTTCTGCCGGATCTTTATCCGTGGAGACAGAGAAGGTGGAGATCCCCCGTCGCCGGCACTCCCGTTCCCAGTAGATGTGGTGGGTCTCCCAGAACTCCCGATACTCCTGGCGGAAACGGGGAGAAGCGCCAAAAGCGGGGAGCTGTTTCCCGGTTTCAGGGTCGGTGAGACGAAGGAAGCCGTGAAAGGGGAATTCCGTATCCGCCGGGTCCTGAAGACGGATAGCAATAAGATCGTGCTTTTTGGCCACCAGACTCATCTCCCTCCAGCAGGGGGGAGTCCGAAAATCGCTGATGATGACACATATTCCCCTGCGTTTTACCGATTCGTGAACTCCCCGCAAGGCCAGATCCAGATTAGAGCCTTTCCCCTTAGCTTCCCAGCCAAGAATATCGTTGGCGAGACGGAAGATCTGATTCCGCCCCTTTCTGGGGGGTACCCACTTCTCAATGTGGTCAGAAAAGAAAGCAGCTCCCACACGGTCGTTATTATGAACAGCACTGAGGGCAAGCAGGGCGGTTAGAATCGCCACCGCCTCCTGCTTACTGTACTTTCCGGTTCCAATACCGAGGGATGCAGAGACATCCATTACCAAAAAGAGAGCCATCTCCCGCTCTTCCCGGAAGGTTTTGATATAGGGTTGGCCCATCCGGGAGGAGACATTCCAGTCGATCAACCGGGAATCATCACCATCGGTGTAATCCCTAACCTCATCAAATTCCAGTCCGGGACCCCGAAAGAGGGTTCGATAATTACCGGATAAGACCCCTTCCACCAGCCTTGAAGAGAGAAGGGGAAGATGTTTAATCCGGGCAAAAAGCTCCAGGCTGTCCATGAGAATCAGGGAACAGGTACATATTTGAGGAGCAGCCTGATTACATCATCGGCGCTCATCTCTTCCGCTTCCGCCTCATAACTGAGTACCAGCCGGTGCCGGAGCACCGGATAGGCAACGGTTTTAACATCATCAGGAATGACAAAGGTACGCCCCTCGAAGAGGGCTGCTATCTTGCTGCACCGGTAAAGAGCCAGGGTGGCTCTGGGAGAGGCACCATAATCGATGAAGCGGCTGTGGCTTCTGGGGTTGCTCTCTTTGATCCTTCCGGCAGCAGCGATATCAACGATGTACTCCTCAATCCGTTCATCCATCATGATCGCTTCAGCAATCCTGGCAAGGGCCGAGAGGATATCAGGCTTAAGGATCGTCTGAACAGAGATCGGCCTGCCCAGACCCATCCTACGAAGAATTTCAAGCTCCTCCTTTTTCCCCGGGTAATGGAGCAGCAATTTCATCACAAAACGGTCCAGCTGCGCCTCAGGAAGGGGGTAGGTTCCCTCCTGCTCTATTGGGTTCTGGGTAGCCAGAACAAAGAAAGGAACCGGAAGCTTATGGGTACTATCACCGATAGTTACCTGCCGCTCCTCCATCGCCTCTAGAAGGGCAGATTGCACCTTGGCAGGTGCCCGGTTAATCTCATCGGCCAGAATGATATTGGAAAAGACCGGTCCTTTTCGGGGTACAAACTCACCACTGTTCTGGCGATAGACCAGGGTACCAATAAGGTCTGCGGGCAGCAGATCCGGGGTAAACTGGAGACGTTTAAAATCGGCATCGATAATCTCCGCAAGGGTCCTTACTGCCAAGGTTTTTGCCAGGCCCGGCACCCCCTCCAGCAGCACATGTCCTCCGGCAATAAGAGCCATCAGCATGCCGTCGATCATCTCTTTCTGGCCAATGATTCTCTTGGCCATTTCACTGCGGATACGACCAAGCTCCTGGGAAACTCTCTCTACACGGTTTTCTAATTCCTGGGGCATCATTGCTCCTTTATAGTACGGGAGGGGCTCCTCTTGCAAGATGATCTCTTGCAAGATGATTCTATCACATCACATTGCCCTTGCTTCTTTTGTTTCTGGAGAAAAACGGATAGTATGGAGGCAGCTGATTGGAGAAAACAGCACTAACGAAGGAGGAGATGTTATGGATTTTAACGATCTGGTAAAAAAGAACAGAAGCTACCGTCGATTTGATGAGTCGGCAGCTATCACAATCGATCAGTTGAAAGAGCTGGTTTCCTACGCAAGAGTGAGTCCCAGTGGAGCCAACCGCCAAGCCTTGAAGTTTCACCTCAGTTGCCAAACATCCTTGAACGAAAAGATATTTTCCACCCTCGCCTGGGCAGGATATCTAAAGGATTGGCCGGGGCCCGGAAAAGGAGAGCGACCTGCCGCTTACATTACCATCCTTCTAGATAAAAGCATCAGCCAGAGCGCCGGGGTGGATCAGGGAATAGCAGCTCAAAGCATCACCCTGGGGGCAGTTGAAATGGGGCTTGGGGCCTGCATGATCGCGTCGGTAAGAAAACCGGAGCTGGCCAACATCCTTGAGCTTGATGAGAGTCGCTACGAGGTTCTTCTGGTTATTGCTCTTGGGAAACCGATTGAGGAGATTCGCATCGAAGATATCTCCGAAGCTAAGGGAAGTATCGAATACTGGAGAGACCCGGAAGGGGTTCACCATGTCCCCAAACGGAGCTTGGATGAACTCATCCTCTAAAAGCAATTACCCCACTAAGAGCAATTACCACACCCACTCCCGGTGGTGCGACGGAAAGGGGGAGTTGCGGGCCTATATCGAAGAGGCCATCATCCGGGGGCTGAGAGCAATCGGCTTCTCCGGCCACGCCCCCCTGCCCTATCCCAATGAATGGACAATGAACGAAGGGAGTTTAAAGCTTTACCTGGAGGAGCTAAGGGTGCTCCAAAAGGAGTACCGGGGACGGATCGAGATCTATATCGGATTGGAAACAGATTACATTAAGAAGGTGGTCGAACCTTCGTTTTTCAGTCAGCAGAAGGAGCTTCGGCTTGACTACACCATCGGCTCGGTCCATGGATTGATAGATCCGGAAAGCGGCCGATACCTTTCAATAGACGGCCCAGAGGAGGAGCTTCGGGAGTTGATCAGCTCCCCCCGATTCGGAACTCCCCGGTCGGTTGTGGAGGCGTATTACCACGCAGTCGGGGAGATGATTTCAGCAGGAGGCTTCAGCTTCCTGGGCCATCTGGATCTGATAAAGAAGCTCAACGGCAAGCTCTTTTTATTCGATGAGAATTCGGATTGGTACCTACGGGCCATCATCACCGTCCTGGAGAGGGTTGCTGAAGCTGCCCTGCCAATAGAAATGAACACCGGCGCCTTGAGCCGGGGCTACACCGATGAGCCCTACCCCTCCGGCTGGATTCTCCCCCACTGTCGGGAGCGGAACATTCCCATCATCATCAACTCTGATGCCCACCGGCCCGAGTGGGTCGATTACGGCTTTGATCTCTGCCGGGAGATGTTGAACAAGGCAGGATACTCCTCGACCCTGATGCTTCTTGAGGGCGCCTGGCAGCAGGTGGAACTATGAAGTCCCTGCGGGAACTCTTCCGGATCGGTATAGGTTCATCGGAACTCCGGAAGCCAGGTGCGATATATATGGGGCAGCTAGGCCCGGTGTAATCCAGCCCGTCCCCAACAATAATCCCACTGAATCGAGGCTGTCCCGTCATCGGTTCTCAATTTCATCCCCCTCTCCGGTACGACGAAGAAGCTCCTCAAGGGAGGGGAGATCGGGAAAAGCGTCCTGCACTTTCAGCCAATCACCCTCCCCTTCCCCCTGGCCGGGCAGATTCCATCGAAAGCCCCCCCGGCCGGGTAAATTCCACCGAAAGTATCCCCTGGGTCTGTCGTGGAGCAGAAGCGGTGTATCAGGAAAGCGGTCCACCGCCCACTGCATCAAGAAGGGAAGAATCCGGTAATCCGGAGAAACCGGTCCATACATTAAACCGCCCTGCAGGGGAAAAAGCCGCAAGATTCCCTGGTAGCGGTGAGTTTCAAAGGAGACCCTTCCTGCCCACTGCAATAGCAGGTACCGTTCGTCGACTGTGACCGCTTCGGAACCTTGCAGCCAGAGCTTTACCAGGAGGGTGTCCACCTCATCCCTTCCCGCCGCCTGGCCATGGCGAAATATCCAGCAATCCCGTTTACCAAAATGCTCCCTCAAGCGCTGATGCATTCGACGGGCATCCTCCTCTATGGTAACAACCAGCTCATCCTCCCGAAAGTGCGATCCCTCTCCCTCCCGGAAGGAACGTACCTGGGGGTGTGCCCCCGAAGGAGCCACATCGAGAGCATCCACCCGTTCCAGGAGACAGAGGAAACCCTTCCAGCTACCGTCGTAGGCAAAGATATGAACATCCATACATAATACTATACATCTGTTTAGTATTTGATGCAAGCACTTTTTCCCCTACCCTTAGCCTATGGTCAGCTGGGAGCAGATGACTCCTGAGGAGCGGGACAGATTTATCTACCTGACCCTGAGTGAGGATGCGCTGAAAACAATAGTTCTATTGATGAAGCGACGACACGGAGCAGAGGTCTCTATCGAGACAATCATGCGTTTTGCCTTCCGGGTGGCGGTAAACAGGATCACCCCGAAGCATTTAAAAAAAGAGCCGGCCTCTACCGTTTCCCCACCGGAGCAGCATAGACCAGAAAACGATTGACTCCATCAAGACCGAGGAACTGGTCGCATTTCTCCTGATCGTAGGCACCTACTGCACAGGTTCCACAGCCCACAGCCTCACAGGCAAGGTAGAGGTTTTGACAGATATGGCCCGCATCCAGGAGTAAAAGTCGGTGAGCCTCAAAGTCGTAACTCCACTCCCCCCGTTCCGGAGCAGCTACCCAGAGGAAGCTTACAGCACCCCCGAAGTTGTGAGCCATCAGTACATCATCAAGCAACTTTTCATCTCCAGCAGGATCCTTGCTCCTCCACACCTCTGCCAGAGCGTGGTCCAGGGGAAGATACCGATACACCCCAGGATCAATCCCGTCAACCCGGTTAAGAAAAAGATAGGTATCAATAGGGTGTCTCGCTCCACCGCTGGGGACCCTTCTCAAGGTGTGAACCTTTCCCACTTTTCGCACTCCGGCAGTAGCCCAAAGAAGAAAAGAGAGCTCCTCAATGGAGAGGCTCGCCTCGGAAAAAGAGCGGTGGGAACTCCTGGATTCCATAGCGGCAACCAGGTCAATCCTGCCCCGATAAGGTTCGGCCGCCGAAGGAAGAGAAATAACGGCCCCATCCGAAGGAATCGGGTCCTGCAAGGGCGGAGCATCGACGCCCTTTGCCTTCTCGGTTTCGATCTGTTTCAATTCCGGCCATCGACTTTTCAGGAAATCCCGGCCGCTGTTGCGGTTTTTCTCATTCATAGCGCTTTGACCTCCTCTATCAATTACTCAGTTATCCAGGTAGCGGTGATAACGTCGATAGTACTTAAGACCCTTCGAAGATTTTCCGTACCTCTGGGCAAACCGCTTTTCATAATTCAAGGTAATAAAATGGGGATTATCATGCAACTCTGCATCATGGAGACGCTGTTCCTGCCGTTTTAAGACCTCTCCAATCCGATGTTCGAGGATACGATGAAGCTCCTCCTCAGTCAGAATTGCATTTGAGAGGAGAAAATCGATTATTCTCTTATCTGATTCCTTAAAACTATCCATTCCCCTCCCCTTGTTGTCAGTATAGTGGGTGCAAGTAGAATTCGCAAGCTAAATTTGTTGGTATTTGAACAACTACTTTCAACAATAGATTTTGGGGCTTTTACGTTATTGCAAGCCCAGACTCAATATCTTACAATCCGTCCATGAAACAACACGACACAATTACCGCATGGATAGAAGCCGGGGAGGGAGAGAAACTGGACTTGAACTGCGCTGAAACCATCCTCTACGGCGCAAACGAGGTTCTCGATTTGGAGCTAAGCAAACAGAGCCTGAAAATAGCCTCCGGCTTTGGAGGGGGGATGGGGCTGGAGAAGCACTGCGGCGCTCTCACCGGTTCGGTGATGGTATTCGGCCTTCTCTTTACCCATGAGAAGGGCCACGAAAGCGACTATGTAGAGAACCTGAACCGGGAACTTACTTCCCGCTTTATGGACGAGATGGGCAACAGTGATTGTGCACCCCTGAAAGCGGATCACGGAAATAAAGAGAGAGATTGCAGCAAAGTTATCCTCGCCGCTGCCCGAATTCTTGATGAGTTGATAGAAAGGGAGTGGCATAATAGAGCCTTCTATCCTGCAGATTAACCGTAGATGATAAAGGCTTTCATGGTTATGATGATCGGTATGATGTTCATCAACAGTAGCGCCAGATACAGCCTGGCCAAAGAGGCACTTCTCAATATTATCCGCAATCTCCCCACTCCCGGCACCGATAATCTTAACCGGCTGCCTGCCGAGGAGGAGCTCTCGAAACGACTCGGGGTGAGCCTGGCAACGGTCCGGGAGGCGCTGCGGATGCTGGAGAGGGAAGGCATTATCACAAAGCGGCACGGCAGGGGGAACTTTTATCACACCAGCGCCATGGGGCTCTCCATGCGGATAGACACCATCATCGATTTCACGGAGCTGCTTAAAGATGGAGGGTTCCAGGTCGATCAGCGATGTGAGGATCAGCAATATAGAAAAGCCACCAGGGAAGAGCAATTACTCTTCAGCATTCAGGGAGATTTCCTCCATTATAACTGGCTCTACCTGGCAAACGGAAAAACAGCCATTCGTACCATCAACCTGGTACCTCTGGAGCTGATTCAGGGCCCACCCCCGGGGAA
>CAYMWV010000089.1:0-2392 GCA_964394395.1 uncultured Sediminispirochaeta sp. | reverse complement strand
CCGGGGAACAATGCACCGGGGAGCAATGCCCCGGGACAAAGCCGGGATAATGCCGGGCTGATCCAGGCAGATTCAAACGTGATGCAATTCCTCTGGCGCAGCACCGGAGAGAAGGTGACCCATGCAAATGTGACCATCGAACCCCGACTGGCGGACAAAAATGAGCGGGAAGCCTTCGGTTTGAAAGCCCCCGCTCCAATTATTGTCTGGAATCAGCTGTTCTACAGCTTCAGGGATCTGCCTCTTGCCTATGTGCAGGTCGCCTTCAACCCGGATATCGTAAAGATGCAGATGCTGCAGAAGTGGTCCTGACCGGCCCTTGCTCCGTCTGCTAAACGCTCACCCCTGCCCGCTTGAATAGCCTGTCACAGCTCTGCCGAGCCTCTGCCAGGAGCTTCTCCTCGTCAATTTCGGTAAACTCCTTCTTCTCCAGGAGGATCTTCCCATCCACCATCACCGTGTCCACCGCTGCACTGGAGAGGTTGTAGACGATGGCGCTGTTGGGGTGGTGCACCGGCATGGCAAAGGGGGAATCAAGATCGATAAGAATGATGTCCGCCTTCTTCCCCGGCTCCAGGGAGCCGATCAGGTCGGGACAGCCCATGGCGTGACTTCCCCCCCGGGTGGCAAAGCGGATCACATCGTTGGGCATCAGGGCCATGGCATCCAGGGTAGAGAGCTTTGCCAGCAGAGCGGTGGTCTTGAGCACCTCCATCATGTCCTGATTGTTGTTGCTCCCCGGACCATCGGTAGCCAGGGCCACATGGATACCCAGCTTTTTCATCTCCGGGATTCTGGCTGCCCCCGAGGCGAGGTACATGTTGGAAACTGGACAGTGAACCACCGTGGCGCCGCTCTTCTGTACCAGCTCCAGTTCGTTATCCTCCAGCCAGACGCTGTGGACCAGCTGCAGCTCCGGGCCTAACATCCCCAGGGAGTCGAGCCACTCAATGTGCCGGTTCCCCCGGTCCTTCAGATTCATTTCGATCTCTTCTCGGGTCTCCGCCACATGGATGTGGAAGCCTACCCCCCACTTCTTCACCTGCTCCCAGTTCCGGCGCATACTCTCGTCGGTGCAGCCCCAGGGGATCACCGGGGCGGGTTCAAAGGTGAGCCGTCCATCAGCCTTGCCGTGCCACTGTTTATAGAGCCGCTCGGTCTCGCTGAGCATATAGTCCGCTTTTAGCTGCAGGGAGGGGTGGTAGTTCATATCCGCCCAGCCGAAGGCGTGGCGAAAACGAACGCCTGTCTCTTCTGCAGCGGTAAAAACCCCGTCGTCCACCGCCGGTTCAGTATGTACATACTGATGGTCGATCACCGAAGTGGCCCCTCCCCGGATGTTCTCCACCAAACCAAGCCGGGCGGCCATCTCGGCATTCTCTCCATTCATCGCCTGGGCCACCGGCCAGATAGCGGTCTCCAGCCACTTGAGCAGGGGCCGGTCATCCGCCAGGCCCCGGATAAAGGTTTGAAAAAGATGGGTGTGGGCGTTCACCATTCCGGGCATCACCGCTTTCAGGGATGCATCGATCACCCGGTCGGCCCCTTCGATAACCTTTGCCCCGGGAGCCCCCTCTCCCACCGCACTGATCCGGTCGTTCTCCACCACCACATAGCCGGTTTTATAGATGGAATCCTTGTTGTCCACCGTCAGGATCGTTCCGTTTTTTATCACTATCTTTGCCATGCTCCGCCTCCAAGTCATTCAATGACTCAATGTTCACACGCTTCTATTGAGGTGTCAAGCCAGAGACCCAAGATCCGGGGCGGTAAAATCTGCTCCAGCCTCAATAAGCCGGGAAGCGGAAAAGCTGGAAGTGATCCCCAGGCAAAGTGCCCCTGCAGCCTTTGCAGCCTGGACCCCGTTCAGGGCATCTTCCACCACCAGAGTCCGTTCCGGGGGAACCGAAAGGCGCCGGGCTGCTTCCAGATAGATATCCGGGGCCGGTTTCTTGTGCTCCACATCGAGACCATTCACCAGGGTATCGAAACGCTCCAGGGGAAGCCCGATTTCAGCAAGACTTACCTCCATCTTGACCCGGTCCGCACTGGTAGCCAGAGCGATCTTCAATCCCCGCTGCCTGCACCCCTCAACAAAGGCTTTTGCCCCGGGAAGCTCCTTCAGCTGCCCCCGGATTATCTCACCATAGATTCTGTAGGTCTCTTCCTTATCCCTTTCAATATCAATGGGGATACCGTACTTCTCCGCCACCCCACCGAGATAACGGTTCTCCCCGGCGCCGATGAAGGGTTGAAAATCCTCCTGACTCACCTTGATGTTCCAGGTCTGTCGAAACATCTCAATTGCCGCCCGGGCGATAAAATCCTCTGAATCGATTAGTACCCCATCCATGTCGAAGAGCACTGCATCGATCTTACCCGAGAAAAGGGT
>CAYMWV010000088.1:0-13786 GCA_964394395.1 uncultured Sediminispirochaeta sp. | reverse complement strand
TACGATGCCATTTCAGAGGCCAGACGGGAGGTGCCGCCTTCATAGATAGAAAGAAGGATAAGGGCCAGGAGTAACGATAAAAGAGTCGCCTGCCACGCTTCTCCAAAGAGTATCGGCAGGTATGCGCCTACCGCTATGATGATAACAATTCCGATATTGAGTAGAATCAGAAAAAGCAGGTTATCCCAACCATCAAAAAACGCCTTTTTAACAAATAGTCCTGTCATATCAAACCATCCTATCCTTTACTTCTTCCCCTTTCAAGTCTCCGCTCCAAGCCGTAGGAATGGATAGAGGAGAAGGGGTAACAATCCCAAGAGTACCATGGAATAACCGATACCTATGGTGTCCGCTCCCAGGCCGAAGAGGGGGGCAAAGATAGCAACCAGCACCGTTTTTACCTGACTCTCTCCTGAAAGAGCGGTGGCCATGACCGAATTCCTGATCCGATCGCTTAATATCCCCAGGGCGGCGGGCCGGCGGATGTTTTCCACCAGGTAGTAGATGATAAAAAGAGTGACCGCCGCCACCCTCAGGTCAAAGGCAAGAAAGATTCCAACCACTATTGCCGATCCTACCCCCATCAAGTAGCTCACATTCAGTCCCTTTTCAGGACTTGAGAAGCGTTCATGAAAAGAACCAGCTCTGCCGCTGGCCTGACTACTAAGCAGGTAGAGGATGGCATAGGTAATTCCGGTAACGATTGCAACCTTCCTGTTTTCTCCGAACCGGTCAAGACTCGCCAGAAGAGGGAGCGAGATCGCCAGGGATCGCAAGACGGGCTGCACATAATCTTTTACCGACTTGAAAAGGGCATCGAAAAGAGTGGAATTGACAAGCATCTTCCTCACTGAAGGGTCCTTGAAGAGGGCAAAAAAATCTGCCAGGGTCTTTTTCATTTTATCGATTCGTCCAGGCATTTCATCTGCTGTGCAGGGATCTTGCTCCTCTTCATCACTGGAGAAGTCCAACTCCCGGGGGTACGAGAGGATCAAAAGAGCACCAAAGAAATAGGGAACAATCGACCAGAGAAACACTGTCTTATAGGAACCGGAGAAGAAGACCAGGGCGGCCGCAATGAGAGCGGATACGGCAGAACCGATCTTGGACCAGCTTCTCGTATGGCCGTAATAATCAACTTTATACTCCCCCATGCTGTTGCGTTTCAGGTACTCCATGATCATCGCCTTATGGGTACCGGATCTGAAACTCTCTCCCAGGGCAAAAAAGAACATTCCTCCGATGTAAGCATGGAAAGAGGGCAAGAGGTAAAAGATGAGAAAACTGATGATGTAGGTGATAAAAGCGAGCACCATGGCGCTTCGCCTTCCGAAGGTATCGGCGATTACACCGGTTGGGATTTCGGTTATATTGGTGATAATCTCCCTGATTGAATAGAGGATCCCTATCTGGAAGAAGCTGATCCCCATCTCCCTGAAAAAAAGGATTAAAAAGGGGTCAAAAAATTGCAGGCTTTTCAGGAATCCATAACATGAAAACTTCCAATACTGTACATCTCTTCTAAAAGAAGCCATTGGGCAACCCTCCGTGGCAGAAAACAGGGTGGCGGGTATCTGCAGTGGCCGCAGAACCAAAAAGCGTAACAAGGCTTCTCCTTGCCCGTAAAAGTCCAACCATCGGAAGCAAAGAAGCAAAGCCCTGGAAGGAAAGCAAAAAAAAAGGCTGCCTTTGGAAAGACAACCCCGATATAGTGGCGAAGGGACTTGAACCCCTGACAAAACGGATATGAGCCGTTTGCTCTACCGACTGAGCTACGCCACCATAAGGAACGAGGCCTACTATACCAATCGGTATTTTTTGTGTCAATATCATTTCATGAAACACAAATATCAACTTGCAGTACGCTCCTACGAATGCGATATGCATCGACACGTTAACAATGCGATCTATCTACAGTATCTGGAAGCCGCCAGGATGGGGTTTCTTGAAGATTCCGATTTCGACTATGACGGTTTCTTGGATGCCGGATATGCTCTCTTTGTTGCCAATATCAATATCAGTTACAAGGCGCCTGCCTTTTTCGGTGATCGCCTAAGCATCGAAACAAGCCCGCTGAGACGAAAACGGTTCTCCGGCACCTTTCTCCAGGAAGTGAAGCGGGATGATACCCTCCTCGCCTCTGCGGAGGTGAAATGGAGCTGCGTAAACCGGGAGGGACGGCCGGTCCCTCTGCCGGAAGAGTTCGATGGCCCCTGGCTGGAACCATGAGCCCCGTCCCGGGTCCAGGGCTTGCCCTGGGGTTTGATACCTTTCATTGGTGGCTGTATATCGCTTCACATAAGTTTTGCAGCCCGTCCCCGGGCTGTCAGTTTGGCGTTCCAGTAGTTTCTACCAAGAAAGTCCTTGCGGTCCGCCGACTTTTCGATTCTGCTTCCAATCCCCTGAACAAAGCGGAGCGCCTTTGAAAGCTGGGTAAGTGTATCCAGCCCCTCTCCTGACTCCTCATCCTGGTAATGGGCTCCGAAACTCCCATCCCGTTCCGGAAGTACCAGGGTTTGAAAGAAGAGATAGAGGTGACTGTTAGGATCCTGCTCGGCGAGCTTCTCTTCCCGGGTTAATCTGCTCAATTCCTGCTGCCCCTCCTCTGTTCTTCCATTTCTGCTGAGGATAAGACCATACCACGCCCGGATCATCTGAAAAAGCATACCGTGTCGTCCCGGATCGGCAAAGGCGAGATCTTCCAGAGTGTCAAAACCGGTTTCCAGATTCCAGGGAAGAGGACGGGTAAAGAGCTTCAACCTGTCCCGCTCCAGGTTTCGCGCCTCTTCGATAGCGCTTAGAGCTTCAGCGTAGTTTTCGTCAAGGAAGAGTGCCTCAGCCAGGAAAAAGCGGTGTTCAGGATTCTCCCGGGAACCCCTTAACCTCACGATGGAAGAGGCAATTTTTCCTTGATATGTCATGGATCTGCACATCCAGCCCCGGAAAAGCTCCTCTCCCCCCTCAAACTGATAGATCGTAGCCTCGGTCAATCCGGAGGCAAAGCAGAGCTCCGCCTGCTCATATCTGCCTAGGGTAAAAAGTACTCGGCCCTGAAGAAAGAGGCCGTACCCTCCCCATCTCCTCAAGCCCCGCTGATCTGCCAGGTCCACACAATATTCTGCCTCCCTCAAGGCGGCTGTATAGTTGCCTTCAAGATAGTAGCTCAGCCCCATAAATGCCGCTATTTCATGCCTCCTGTCCACTTCTCTGCTCCCCGATGAACTCTCCCGGGCTATGAGAAAATAGTCCTTGGCTTCGTCGATCCGGTGCATTGCCAGCAGAATGCGCCCAAGGAGAAGATTCGCGCCAACCTCTCCGATTTCACCCTTCCGATTCAGATCAGGGTCCTGAAGTTCTAAAAGCGCCGCTTTTGCAGGATCAAGGGCCTTCCGGTAAGAATGAATTGCCAACAGATATTCAGCCAGAGAAAGACGTTGATAGTTTCTTACATAGAAATCGGACACTTCTGCCCGCTCCATAAAGCGCCCTGCTATTTCGGAGGCCAAACCATCCCGCCCCTCCCGTACTGCAGAAAGAAGATAGAAAGTGTCAAGCGATTCTCTCAGCCAGGGGAGCGGATTTCCCATTCCAGCCAGTTGCCTTGTCGCCTCTTCAAACCAGGGGGCAGCCAGTTGTCCCTGTTCGAAGGCAAGAAGCCGTTCAATCCTTCCCAGAACCCATTCAATAGATAAGAGTCCGAAAGGGGCACTATCGAAAAAGGCTTCCCCGGGAATGTAGAATGGAGCAGAGAAGCTGTGCAGCTGATCAAGGAGGATATTTGCATACTCCTCCTTCCAACCATTACTCTCCTCCGGATACTCCTTCTCTACTATTTCAGCAAGTTGGGGAATTATTGGGCGCAAGAATGGTTCATCCCTGACAAATCCATAATCAATGAGGTCGGAGAGGATGGTAGAGAAGTCGCCCCTCTCGATTAAGTCGTTACCAAAGGCAGTATGAAGGGTTTCCAGGGTAAAGAAACCGTCGGTAATAGAGATCTGCAACAAAATCTTTTTATGGAGCGAGGAGAGGGTAAAAAGATATTTTTTACTAGCTTTAAAAGAGAGGGATAATCCCTTCCCCTCCCGAAGCAACTGAAGGGTATGGAAAAGGGTAACCGAATAGAGCTCTTTTTCCATATCGATTCCATCAAGATCACTATCATCCACCCATTTTCGTAAAAGTTCTGGAGTCCAGGGCTGAAGACGAAACTGATGAATGGTAATAGAGGCAAACTCCGCCGGAATGATATTGCTTCTCCCTGATAATATCAGGAGGAACCGGCTTCTGTTTACATCATCACCGATATGGCGAGCAATGATTCTTACTGTTTCAGGCCGCAGTTCTGATAGATCCTGAATGATAACAATGGGAGGGAGAAGCTTCTTTTCCATAAAATCCGCATAGGCCTTAATGAACAGGGCAAAGAGGATCTCTCCATCCTCCCTGGAAACCATCTCCGAAGCGATGCTTAAAAGATGGGATCGTTTCTGCCAGGATATCTGTTCTAGCCCCATTAATGTTTCGGCGATCTCATTCCAATTCAATCTGTTGATTGCTGATAGAAGCGGGACTGCCGGGCTCGTAAACCCTCGAGCTGATTCTATAATTAGAAACTGTGGTGAATTATCTCTTGCCGAAAGCACCCTTTGCAGATGGCGTATCAGATGCCGTTTTCCACTCCCTGCAGGTCCATTGAGAAAGATAAGGCCCTCCTCTTCTCCATGCATCAGCAGTGAAAACTGCTCCATAAAAGCATCAATTGATGGGTGGCTATCCATGAAAAGGGTAAGATCCTTTGAATGCTCCTCCAGGGCATCAAGGGAATGCACAAATATGCTTCCTCCGCCACACTCTTCAAAGTTTGCATGAGGGGAGAAAAGTGATATTGCCTCTTTACTAAACCAGAAGGTTTCATCTTCCGGGACTTTAAGCAGAAGCTCTTCAACTTTTTCCCCTATCTCTTCATCCTTGAAACTGTTTTTGTCTACCAATAGGGTAAAACCCCGAAGCTTCTCACTCCTGGAAGTAATCGCATTCCACACCCTTTCAACCGCTTCAAAGAGCGTTCTGGTCTCCCGTTTTCCCAATGAAAAACGGTAGATGATAAGGGTATCGTGAAGCAGAGAGCTTTCCCAGGGAAGAGCACTAAAGATTGTTCCTATCTCTTCCTTTAGCTTCTCGATTAATCCTGGTTCAACTACATTAAGCTGCTTCAGACCATTGATTTCTATTACAACATCTATCATTATTCATATTGTAACCTTGATCACGGTTTTGGCAAAGAGAAAAGCGATGGTACAAATACGTTATAGGGAAAAAAGCTATCACAAACTTAAGTTCTCCTTTTCAAAGGATGTTTCATTTCAACGCATTCTCAATACGTTAAACAGAGTGGAGTTCAACGGAAGTGTGGATAATGATGAACAGGCCGTATATGCGATTCTGGAATTGGTAAACAACTCCTTGCGAGCCCACCGGGAAAAAAATGTCAAGGAGAAGATTATTCTTCATATGCGGGCCCTGGATGAACGAATTCATATCCGCCTCCAGGATAAGGGAGGCGGATTCAACCTTGAAGCGTTACCCTATGATATCACAACTCCAGTGGAAGAGATCGATACCGCCAGCGACTCTTTTGAGGGGTACCGGGAAAAACACCAATATCGCCGTTTCGGTATGGGGCTTTTACTTGCCAGAAAGATATTTCCCGGCTTCAAACTCTCTTTTTATCATGAAAATGGGAATCGGGGTACGGTGATAGAATTATCAAACAGGAGCCTGGAATAATGGGTCAATCTGAGGATGATCGGAGAAGAGACAACCGTAAGCAGAGTTACTCAAAAGCATTTCTACCGGATCACCATATTATCGGTTATATTCGGGATGTCTCGAAAACGGGATTCCGGATGGAAGCAATTGCGGGACAGGACCCTGGAACCATCTCCAAAGCACAAGTGGTGTTTATTCCCCAGGAAGAGCTTCGCTTCCCCCCTTTTACCCTGGAGGGGGCGATACAGTGGACCGCTGAAAACCCCCCAACCAGAAGTATCGGCATCGAGATAAGCCGATTCGTAAGTCCCGGGAGTAAGCGCCATTTCAGAAGATTTGAGAGGCTCTGGCGGAAGTTGAAATTTTAATGAACGGCCGTTGAGGGTGGTTTTACTCAAGCCCCCTTTCGGAACTGAGCAGGGAAGCCCCGATACATAACTTCACTAAATCCTTAAAGCTCCACTTCCGGAGGCTTTGCTCCCCCTTCCCAGAGTCGATCGTCCCGTTCAGTAAAATTACGACCGTAAACTGCTTCGAAAAGGTATCGAAAATCTTCAGGTTTCATCTCCATAAACTGAATGCCATAGAGAAAGTGGCTCCCTTCATGGTATTTACGCATGATTCGGCCAAAAATCTTCATCGGCCGGGAGTTAATAGTCAATTGCAGTTCCAAATCCGTGTAGACCCCTATTTGGCTTGAAAGTTCAGTGGAGGGGTGAGTAAAAAGCAATCCTGAGGCGCTGATATCGATAATTTGCGGCTTCCATGAAGTGTGGCTGTGCCGGCCACCGGCGAAGTATCCCTTTGATTCCAGTACATGGACTAAAACGGAGGCAAATTCATTACACACATCGTAGGCGTCGAGGGTGATGGAACGGTTGGAGGCGATACCACATCGAAGCTGGATAATGCCAATCACATACTCCTGATAGCAGATTGGTAAGTCCAGTTCAGATCTGACCCCTTCCCTTCCCAGGTCGACCAGCCAGCTCTTGAGCTCCGAGGAACTCTTACCAAAAAACCGTTCATCCAGATCATCATTCTCCGGGAGCTGTTCCGATACCACAATATTTCTTCCCTCTGCCTCATCCATATTGGGGAAATATCCGGAAGTATCGGGAATGAAGAGAGCTTTACCGCTGGAGGAGCAAACTATTTCCTGAAAACTTGAAGGCTTTCTTTCCCGAAACATTACGATCTGGGAAGAATCAGCGTAGGCCTCAGCAACCTGGTTGAACTGTCCAATCAGGTCTGCAAGGGTGCTAGCTTCAAACCGGGAAGAGTAGACGAGAGTGCCCTCCCCTCCATCTCCCCTGTAGCCCTTTGCCTTCGGAAAATCGAGTTCTATTTTACTGCTCTCCAGATCAAAGGAGAGATGGATTTCTCCCTCCGGCGGGGGGACCCGTTCAAATTTTCTCTCCAGATTTTTAACTACCGAGTCGGGTATGGTAACTCCAATAGCCTCGCCGATCTCGTCAACGTCGCCCTCAAAGGTCATCGTGTGGTCAAAAAAACTGAAAAAGAGTCGAATTTTGTCATCCTTTTCGAAAGGAGTTTCAGGCTTCTCCACCAAGCTTATAAGCAAAACCGTATTCTCCTTTACAGAGAGGACATTCCCCTTACCCATCTTTCGATCCCCGTGGAGTTCAACCTCAAGATGTTCCTCCTCCATTTTTTGGAGAATAAACTCCCTTTCAATCCTACCAAGTGTACTGCCCATGATAACTCCTGTCGGTGGTATCTGCTTCAAACACTATAGGAACTGCGGAACCCTGTGGAAAAGGAGCGAAAAGAGAAAAATCTGCACCACTGATCTTTTCATCTTCCAGGAGAACGGTTCCTGTTCGTACGTATAGTTTTCCCCGATAAAATGCTGCAAGCTTGACAGGAAAGCGGATTAACACCTTTTCTCCACTCCTCTCTTCCTCAATTCCTCGGCCAATCCTCGCATATTGTGGGAAGATATTTCTCTCCTCTTCGATCAGTGATGCCATCTTTTCCTGCATGTAGAACGATTGCTCGGTAAAATAGGTACGAAAGTTTTCACCCTCCAGCTCCACCGGAGAAGAGATCTCCATTCCGGCCGCTTTCAGATCGGTAAAAAACTGTTTCACCATCTCTGCAGCCCTATCTACAGAACTCTCAAGCCTGTCAAAGGGGTGAAGGGCACCAATCCGGTAATCATAGGGATAGATAGCTTCCCGTGATGAAATAAGATAATCATTCACCTCCCCAAAGATATTCCCGGATATCAGAAACAAGAGGACGCGAAGGAAAACAGGTAGGGTTATCAACTTTTTACCGACCATCATCTCTTTTTATCCTAGGAGCAAGGCTTTGTCAAACCGCTTTGTCCTTCCGACAGAGCTTCAGTATGGACACCATTTACGCTGTCAAGATAGACTGCTTTACTGTCTTATGATGCAATGGGAGGTTTCATGGCATACAAGAGCGTAATGATGCACTATCTGGAACGGGATTTCTCAGAACCCTTTCGTGATCCGGTTTGGGGTGATATAGCTTTAAGCCTTCCCTTCAAAGCCCTTACGGGCAGCAGCGCCTTCCAGCATCTGGCAGGAATCAGACAGCTTGGCCCCGCCTATCTGGTCTATCCCGGGGCGGTGCATACCAGGCTGGCCCACAGCCTGGGAGTTTTCCACATGGCCCGGAGACTTCTTCTCCTGCTCACCCGGTCTAACGATCAGCTCTTTCTGGAAAAGGAGGAGATGAATATCTTTCTCGCTGCTGCCCTTTTTCACGATTTAGGTCACTTTCCCTTCGCCCACTCCCTGAAAGAGCTTCCTCTGGCCGACCATGAAGCCCTCACCGGAGAGATTGTCTCGGAGGGAGAGCTTTCCCGGATGATCCCCGAGCAGCTTGGTATAAGCGGGGAAGATGTGGCCCTGGTGGTGGATGAGAATCTTCCCCTGCCGGAGAACAGGAAAGGGAAACTGATCACCTTTTTCCGTTCCCTCCTCTCGGGCGTTCTTGATCCGGATAAACTCGACTATCTAAACCGGGACGCATTCTTTTGCGGAGTGCCCTACGGATATCAGGATGTGGATAATATCCTTGCTCGAACATGCTACATTCCTTCCCTTGAGGGAGATAATTTCGGCCGGATCGGGGTAGATCAAGTGGGGACCATGGCGGTAGAGAACCTGCTTTTTTCAAAATACCTGATGTACCGGTCGGTCTACTGGCACAGGACCGTTCGTATCGCCACAGCCATGATCAAGCAAGCTGTTCTTTTGGCCCTTACGGAGGGGAAAATCAAACCGGAGATGCTCTACTATGTGGATGATGCTACCTTCTTCCGCCGCACCTCCGACAGCGATTACCCCCCATTCTCCCTGGTGGATAGGGTTATTCATCGCCGACTCTTTAAGACCGTTTTCGAAGGTTCGGTGGATGATACTACTCACCTGCCCTCTGATCCCCAAGAGCGCCTGGAAGCTTCCATCAAGGCGGCAGGCAGGCTCTCCACCAAATTGGGCTTACCGGTACGTCCCGAGGAGATCATTGCTGATATTCCTGAACCGATCAGTTTTGAAACAGCCCTACCTGTGTGGAGCGGAGAGGATCAAGCCTCCTTGCCTTTTCCTGAGTCGGGAACAGTCTTTTCTTCCGAGCTGGTAAAAGGATTTTCTCACACCTTGAGAAAGGTCCGAATTTTCCTTCCCCCGGGTCTGGCGGAAAAATCTTGTGAAGCGGGACTCTGCTCCCGTGATATGTTGGAGCTCTTTCTGTGAAAAGTAATGACGCAGCGGAAGGCATCCCCAAAACAAGCCTGGAAAGGGTAATGGATGGCTCCATCCCCCCCTGGATAATGCGTTTTGTCAAACAGACCGGTCGAACCATCAACCGATTTTCCATGATTGGTGGGGATGAGACGATCCTGTTGGGCATTAGCGGAGGTAAAGATTCCCTTGCTCTTGCTCTGGCCCTCTCAATGCGTCTGAAATGGCTTCCCATAAGCTACCAGATTCATGCCCTTCATATTGACTGGAAGGAGTATCCCGTTCCGACTGAAGAAAAAGAGCGGTTGAAGCACTTCTTTTCCATCCTCAATATTCCCTTCAAATCTCTCTCGACCACCATGTTTCCCGACTCCTTCAAGGGTGATTTTAACTGCTACCTCTGCAGCAGAAATCGTCGGCGCATCCTTTTCGAGACCGCCAGGGATATGGGAGTCAAAAAGATTGCTCTGGGTCACCACCTGGATGATCTTGTGGAAACGACAATCATAAACCTCTTTTTCAGGGGAAGCTTTGATAGTATGAAACCGGTGCAGGATTTTTTTTCCGGAAAAATTCAGGTGATTCGCCCCATGAGCGAGGTGAAAGAGCAGGTGATAAAACGGCTTATCTCGCTCCTCGATCTTCCGGTGGTGAAACCGGACTGCCCCTACCATGGGACAAATATCAGGGCAAAAATCAAACCGATTGTTAAGGAGCTCTCCCACATTGATCGTTACGCCCGGGAGCATGTTTTTTCCGCCCTTCAGAAGTTGGAAAAGCGCCAAAGTTCAGGGCCAGAATAGCTTGCATGTAGCTCCGTACTTGAATACCATATAGAGTAGAAGGAGGGGGAAATGAAAATTTTCAACGTTATGGAAGACCTTGTTATTGAAACGGTTAATGAAATTTTTGAGGAGAAGGGTGAGGCTGGATTTCCCCTGGCAAAATGCGATCAGTGCCGCCTCGATGTTGCCTGTTTCGCTCTAAATAAGCTTCAGCCTGAATACCTGATCTCCGGAAGAGGGGTTGTCCATGTTGAAAACGAGTTACGGGAGAACTTTCAAAAACGGGCCGATATCGTTGCCCTGGTCAATGAGGGGATAGAGATCATCACCAAAACCCAGAGACCCTATTATTCTGAACCGGGTTCTCAAGCCAGTGACTCCGAGGCACCGGAAAAGGGATCCTTTTTCAACTTTCCCGCCATTTTGGGAACCATTCTAAACGGTAAAACCTTCGAACCTGCAGAGAATGTCAATGTTTTTCTTCTGGATGGAGAAGAACCCGTTGCAATGATGGACCGGAGCTGGCAAAACCCCTATTTTGTTGTAAGAAGTACCCGGGGAAGCTTCAGTTTCTGGCCCAGACCGGTTACAGCCTCCCGGAAGGGGGAGAAACGGACCTTCTGCTTTGAGATTCGGGCGGAACTGGAAGGTTTCAAACCGGTGAGCCACTATATTGAATTCCCCCTTGTTGCCCAAGAGCATTTTATAAACACCTTTAGCATGGAACACGCCCATAAGATCGGGAACCTTCACCTCTTCGACCTGGCCAGTGAGAAGGAGCAGCGGGAGATGGGGGTGGAGGATTTTTAATTGACCCGCAACCTTTCCTGAGCATTATGTACGCTACAGATAGCGGTTTAGACAGCCTCGATTCAGTGGGCTCAATGTTGCGGGAGAGCCTCAATCATACCGTTCGCTGTGTATACCGTAATGCTGGATTCTTCCCGGTATCTCGTTTTCCAGGAAGAGGATAACCTTATTCATCACCCGCTCTCCATGCTCCTTGCTGGTGGAAACAAAGGCTCCACCGATTTGCGCGAAGCGAAGGCTATCCTGCAGATCAACCTCCGCCGCAGAGAGACGAAATTTATTCCCCAGCCTGGCCGTTACTGACTTAATAACCTTCCGTTTCTCCTTGAGACTGCTGCTTTCCGGCAATTCAAAGAGACACTGCATCATTGTTACGACCATGCTTTCTGATCCATGTTACTATTGTACACGAAACTTCCGCTCTGCGCTATAATGTGTTTATGACTCTCTGGGAAAAAACCTTTGCCCACCTGCTTCTCCTACTCCTGCTGTTTCCCGGGGCCTTACTTTTTTCCCGGGACAAGTTACCCCCCCTTCCCTCGGAAGAGGCGCCGCCTACCCTTTTCGGTTCCCTGGAAGATGAAGAGGTGGACCTCTTTGTTTCCGGTATCTGGGAGGCAAAGCTCTCCGCAGGAACAGCCCTTTCCTGGAGCAGCATCTCCCCCACCTTGCAAATCGTTTCCATCCCCGAGATAGATGACGGCTTCCGTTTTACCCAATATCCCGATCTCATTATCTCCCTCTGGATAAAAGATCGATGGTTTTTCGACCTCTCGGTAAAGGAGGGCTACGAACTCAACTCCATCGTTGCCGGCTATCAGGGCAAAGAGGATGAGACAATCCAGGAGGTGAGAATCGGAAACATCGATATCGGCAGTTTCAAATCCCCCTTCTTCCCCCTGCCCGAGGCGGGGATCGACTCCCTGGGCGCCTGGGCCTATCTGTCGCCGGAGGAATCGGAGCACAAAATTGCCCTCCGCTACGATCCCGCTCAAGTCTCGAAACGCAGTTTCCGGGGGATGAACGAGGTAGAGGAGCAGCTGTTCCCCCTTTCCGGCTATTCTGATGACCGCCTCTTCATCCTGCCGGATGGTGATGTTCAGAGCGTAGAGGTGTATCTTGAGGATCCGGAGGGGGGGCTTTCAGGCGAGTTTCCAGCCTATGATCCAACACATGCCGCCCAGTTCCGTCGGGCAGGCCCCGACGAGGTGATCATCGACGCAAAGACCGGGACGGTGCTGCTGCTTCAGGCGCCGGTGGGGCTGGTGGCGGTGCATTATACAAAAAATGGGTCGGTTGTGGGGGATTCCGAGCTGGGGGATGATGCGCTCTGCGGTTTTACTGGCAATTATCTTGACCCAGATGCCATCCCGATCGATTTCCAATTTGATGGTACCCTTTACGCAGATTCAATCCTTTTCTCCAACCTAGAAGCCACCATCTCCGGGAAAACCGCCCTCCTCCTCCACCGGCCCGGCCGCTGGTCCCCCTTTGCCCACCGGGGAGTCTATCAGCTTCCGGAATCGGCAGGGAGTGAAAAGCTTTTTGCATCCCTCTCCGGCGGGGTCGATGGTACCGGCACGGAGGGTGATATTGACCTCTTTGCCCACCCCCTCTCCATCCCCGCAGAAGGCTCGCAGCAGAGAGCTCAGCTGCTGGTGGCAGGTCCACAGGAGTATCGCTTCGAAAACCTGCGATCTTTTTATAGCCGCTACCCCTTCGCAGATATCGCAGAAGCAGAAAACAGCGATATCTACAGCCCCTCCCGGGGGACAGACGGAGCAGGGGGAGCTGCCCTCCCCTGGCAGCTTTCAGTGGAAACCTTAACTCCCACAAGCCGATTTATCCTTGAACCGGGGGTTCTGAAAGATTCGGTACAGGTAAGCCTCAACGGCCGGGATGAATACCGTTTCACCGTTGACTACGAGAGTGGAGTTCTCAACCCCCTCTTTCCTGTGGCTCCCCACGACAGGGTAGAAATAAGCTACCGAACCAGAAGCGGTGGAAACCTGGGAGATCTGATCCTGGCCAGCTCCAACACCTTTTCTCTCTCTGAGAATCTTTCTGCCAGAGTGGATGCGGGGCTGCGGTGGAACCTGGCCGGTCAGGGCTACACCAATTCATCCGGCCAGGCCGAGGGAATGATGGCCGCCGGGGGAGAGCTCGGCTGGAAAACCGAGGGTGAGAGCTCATCCCTCTCTACCCGGATTGGAGGTGGAATCTCCCTGAAAAGCCCGGACACCACCGGCTATTTCCGGCTTCTGGGAATGAACGAGGATTCGATTAGAGTCCCAATTGCTCCCGGGAGGGTCTATCCGGCGGCGGGGGACGCTGATCTTGATGGAAATGGAATCATTTGTGTTGGAACTATTGATGGTGATGATGATGATGATGATATTGCTGGGAAACGAGGTAAGCTCTACTACCACGACTACCACCTCCACTCCGATTTCGGAAAGCCTGTTCTGCAGCGCTACGACTGGAAGGTGCCTTCGGATCAACAATACCCCTACACCGGCACAGGAGCCCGGATCGGCCCCACGGTGGCAACTACCGGGGATGAGACTGATGGGGATGCCTTGTTTTTTCATTACGATCTGGCTGCCTCCGATCCTGAACTCTTTTGGGTGGGCGGCCGGATCCCCCTGGCCAACCGGGGGGAGAGCCTGGACCTTTCCG
>CAYMWV010000087.1:9072-13816 GCA_964394395.1 uncultured Sediminispirochaeta sp. | reverse complement strand
AAAAGGCGGGGTACCGGGTAATTACCGCATCGAAGGGCAGGAAGGCGATCGATATCATTTCCGGGGCCAATGGGGATGATATCGATCTGATCCTGATGGACATCGACCTTGGTTCCGGCATGGATGGCACCGAAGCTGCCCAGATCATTCTCGAAACAAGGAGGATCCCCCTGGTTTTTCTCTCCAGCCACACCGAGCCGGGGGTGGTCAAAAAAACCGAGGGCATTACCAGTTACGGCTATATCGTGAAGAACTCCGGAGATACGGTACTCCTTGCCTCAATCAAGATGGCCTTTCGTCTGGCTCAGGCAAATAGAGAGCTGCAGCTGCAGAAAGAACATCTGCGGGAAGCGCTGGTCCATCAGGAGAGAGCGGAGGATGAGCTGCGGATAAATGAGGAGCGATTTCAGAAAACCCTGGAAGCAATCCCCGATATGATCTCGATCCACGACCGGGATTTCAACATTATCTACAGCAACTGGAGAGGACTGGCCGGAATTCCAACAGAGGATCGTCGCAGGGGAGGAACATGCTTCAAGCTCTACCGCGATTTTGATGATATCTGTCCCGATTGCCGGGCGAAGGAGGTCTTCGCTACAAAAAAGCCGGTAGAGGAGGAGGTCCACATGCCCGACGGAAGCTGGGCGGAGCTGCGGGTACTCCCTCTCTACGACCGGGACCGGGAAATCAATCTCTTTGTAGAATGGGTTCGGGATATCAGTGATAAAAAGGAGATGGAACTGGAGCTGCGGCGAAGCGAGAAGAAGTGGAAGAGTTATATCCGCAACGCCCCTTATGCGGTGTTCATTACCGATGAAAAGGGCAGATATCTGGAAACCAACCCTGCAGCATCGGAGATTACCGGCTATTCGGAAGAAGAGCTGCAGGAAATGTCAATTGCCGATCTGCTCCCACCGGAAGCGCAAAAGGCCGGAAAGCGCCATTTCAAAACGCTCCTTGAATCGGGCACGGCGGATGGAGAGACTCCCTTTGTAAGGAAAGATGGTGAGCCCGGATGGTGGCGGGTTAACGCCCGGAAGCTCTCGGAGGATCGGTTTATCAGCTTCGCTTCAGACACCACCGATATGAGAAAAAGCTCCGGAGCCCTGGAGCAGCAACTGATTGAAAAGGCGCTTCTCCTTCGGGAGTCCCACCACAGAATCAAGAATAATATCGGTTCCATCAAATCACTTCTGCGGCTGCAACTGAGCAAAGTCTCCGGAGATGAGGCGAAAGAGGTCTTGAGAGAGGCAGTGGGACGAGTCGGCAGTATGCACCACCTTTATGAGCGGATGCTTGTCACAGATACCTCGGGAAAAGCTGATATAGCCGATTTTCTCTCCGATCTGGCCGCTTCGGTGGAGACCCTCTTCAACTCCGATAAGAAGATCCGGATAGAACGGAGCCTCGATTCGGCGGAGGTTGATGCAAAACAGCTCTTCCCCCTGGGGATCATGGTGAACGAACTTCTCACCAACAGCATGAAATATGCATTTCCCGAAGAGTGGGGAGGCCTGGAGCCGCCGCAGATTCTCCTGACCGCCCGGATACACACCGGGGCTGATCAAAGTTCCCTCCACATCAGTGTGGAAGATAACGGAGTCGGCCTTCCTGAAGGTTTCGATCCCGATGCTGGCACCGGTTTCGGCTTTCAACTGCTGACAATGCTCTCCCGGCAGATTGGGGCAGAACTATCCATCGGCTCCCGCTGGCCGGAACATACCGGTGATGTAAAACCATCGGAGTATCCGGAAAAAGGGGCCAGGGTAAGTATACTTCTGCCCCTCAACCCTTGAGCCGGGACCCTATCTGCAGAAGCCGGGCCACCCGCTCCCCGGTCTCTTCCAAGAGCCGGGTGCTGTTTCCCATCGCCTCGGCCAGGGGCATCGCCCTGTTTACCGAACTGATAACCGCATCGATCCCCACATCGTGAACCGCCTCGAAACCTTCGCCGATATCGCCAACCACTGCAATCACGGGAATACCACCCACCCTTTTTGCCCAGGTGGCTACTCCGGCAGGAACCTTCCCGTAGGCGGTCTGATAGTCCAGTTTCCCCTCTCCAGTGATCACCAGATCGGCCCCCGCTATCAGCTGCTCAAAACGGAGGATGGTAAGTACCGCATCGATCCCCTTTTCCAGCTTCCCGTCAAGAAAGCCCACCAGACCGGCACCCAGCCCTCCGGCAGCTCCACTGCCGGGAATATCCCCCACCTCCTTTCCCAGATCCCGCTTCATTATCCCGGCACATCGCTTTAGAGCCTTGTCCAAGAGCTCTACCATCTCTGGGTCCGCCCCTTTCTGGGGTCCATAGGTGGCCGAAGCGCCTTTGGGCCCCCAGAGGGGATTGTTCACATCACAGGCCACATGGATCGTTGTCTCCCCAATCCTCGAATCAAGCCCGGAAGGGTCGATCGATTCCAGCCGTGCAAGCTCGCCGCCTCCCGGGCCTATCTCAGCCCCACTTGCATCAAGAAACCGTATACCCAGAGCCTGAGCCATTCCCACACCGCAATCATTGGTGGCACTGCCGCCGATACCGATCATTATCTCCCGGCATCCCGCATCCAGGGCAGCCTTGATCAGCTCTCCCGTACCCCGGGTGGTAGTTTTCGAGGGGTCCCGCTTATCCTCCGGCACCAGGGGTAGCCCAGAGGCCGCTGCCATCTCGATCACCCCCCGATTCCCCGGCAAAATACCGATCCCTGCATCAACCGTTTCTCCCAGGGGGCTGGTAACCGTGAAGCTGCGAAGCTCCCCTCCGGCAGCTTCCAGCACCGCCTCGGTAGTGCCCTCCCCCCCGTCGGCAATGGGAATGATCAGATATTCTGCGGTGGGGTAGATTCTCTCCATGCCCCGCTTCAGGGCCTCCCCTACATTACGGCTCGAGTTGCTCCCTTTGAAGGAATCTGCTGCCAGGACTATCTTCATTGGTCTGCTCCTTTTTATTCAGTTCTCTTCAGTATAGTTGTTTATATCCTTTATTGCATTTTTCAGATAATTCCGCATCCCCTCAACAGCCTCCCTTGCGCAAATTGAGGCTGTCCCGCAACCTTTCCTGAGCATTATGTACGCTACATATTGTGGTTTAGACAGCCTCGATTCAGTGGGATTAATGTTGCGGGACGGGCTGAATTCGGAGGATCGCTTCTGGGATGATCCTGCTGCTTCAGTTTGATGTTGAGGCAGGGGCAGATGGAGGTGAGGCAGGGGCTGAAAAAGCTGTCGGGGAAGTGAAGCTGCCTAAGTGGAAGCGGTGATTCAGGCCGTCCCGCACCCCTTATAGAGGATCAGGTACTCAACTACGCAAGAACATTCATTCGTTCGTAGATGAATTCAGGTGCAAAATCAGCTCCATTGTGCCACACAATGGTCTCCATATCGGGATCCACATGGAACTTAACAAAATTCTCAATCTTTTTTAGGGGCTCAAAGACCTCACCCCACAACTGGTCTTTGAAATCAAACTCCCCCTCAGCTCCATCATTAAAACGAAACCAGATGACATAATCATGAAGATGTTTCGCCTCTCTAATATGTAGCAACATGTAATCTACTCCAAAACAGGTAATTTTTTCAAAGGCTTGTGATCGGCAGCCAAATCCCAATTCTCCATTAGCTGAGAAAAGTTGTCCCGCCGCCACTCCTGGAGCATCTCGAGTGCTCTTCCCGGCATGTTCCCGTTAACGTTGCCGCTCTGAATTTCAATGAGTACTTCATGATCCTGATATTTTGCATGAAAATGTGGAGGACTATGATCATCCCAGTTCATGAAAATAATGATGCCAAAAAAACGACAGATCACAGGCATGCAAAAATTGTATCACATCAGAAAGCAGAGTTCTATAGGAAATCACCTATCCTGACAAGACGATAGAGGAAAACAGGGAGCTCTGTCATTTCTGAAATTTATTGAAGGAACTGTAGCAGAGGTCAACCGGCAAAACAAGTTGCTTGCAGGTTGCTCGTTTTCACAATAATTCCCGGAAGAACTGAAACTGCCTGTCCTCATGTCCCGGTAGATCCTCATGTCCAAAATCGGGGTAGAGCACATGGTGCTTCTTTGCTTCGATCTTGTTGAAGGCTGCATATTGGGTGGAGGGGGGGCAAACCGTATCCATCAGACCGGTGGTAAACAGCACCTCTCCTTTTATTCGTTTTACCAGATGCTGCACATCCACATATCCCAGGGTAGTAAAGATCTCCCCCTCCTTCTCATGGGTTGGGTCGAATCGACGAAAGTAATCCCGGAGGCCTATATACGCCTTCTCTGCCAGATCCATCTCCCACACCCGCTGATAATCGCAGAGGAAAGGGAATCGTGAGGAGACCATCCGGACCCGGGGCTCCAGGGCGGCACAGGCCAGAGATATTCCGCCTCCCTGGGAGCCGCCAAACAGACCGACCCGCTGCTCATCCACATCCTCCCGGTCCATGATGATCCCTGTAAGTCTGGCAGCATCCAGAAAGACATTTCGATAGTAGAGCTCCTCGGGTCCCGAATCCAGACCTTTTACAATAAAACCGTAAAGGGTCCCACCCTTCACACCTCCCACATCTTCGGATAAGCCTCCCTGGCCCCTGCAGTCCATGGCAGCGACAACATATCCGGCGGCTGCATAAGGCAGGAGATCGTACCAGTCCCCGGAGTTCATGGTATAGCCATGGAACTTAATCAGAGCCGGGGAAGGAGGCGCACTTTCGGCAGCTGCCGAACCGCTACTTTCCTTCTCCGCAGCTGCCG
>CAYMWV010000087.1:0-8972 GCA_964394395.1 uncultured Sediminispirochaeta sp. | reverse complement strand
GCAGCTGCCGAACCGCTACTTTCCTTCTCCGCAGCTGCCGGTTTGGGCAGCAAGAGTTTGGCATGGATTCGGGCCCCCTTCCGGCCGCTGAAATAGAGGTGGAAGCACTCGGCAAAGGGAGTCTTGAAGGAACTTTTCTCCAGCTTCACATCCGGATCGATCTGTGATAACTCAGTCAGGCTCCTGTCCCAGAAAGCATCGAAATCCTCCGGTTTGGGGTTGGTCCCCTTGTAAGTTCTCAGTATATCCGTCGAAAAATCAAAAACTGCCATGGTAAACTCCCTCTTTGAATTTATTACCGGAGGCGCTTTCAAAAATCGACAATTTTTGAAACGCCACGGCCATTAAAACAGTCCTTTCACGAAACGTACTGGTAAAGAGAAACATACCATTAAGCTTTGTATTAATGCAGAACCTCTTCGCCTAAGTCTGCTGCATCCTGGAAACCCTACACTTCCAGTAAACCCACAGTATGTTAAACGCCAAAAACACAATCAGGAGAATCCACACCGCTACTGGTCTGCCTTGAGCGCCCTGGATTAGGGAAAGTGCAAGTCCTGCTATTGCTCCGAGGGACCAGATTATTTTCAGGCTCAGCATGGATCCATAGGATTCAAGGGGAGCTTTATAGCTGAGCAGGGATTCAATACCAACCCCAAAGAGCGCTGCTGCAACCAGCCTGGCAGAAACAGGATCAACGCTCTGCCAGCCAAGAAGCGTCAAGAGATAAACAGGGAAAAGGAGAAGGGGAATTGCAAAAAGAATATCCACCGCAAAATGAATGATAAACCATGTCCTGAGAGCTTTGGGAACCTCTTTTTCATTTGTCATTACTAAACTCCTTTTACACCCGGAGGAGAACTGCCTTACAGAGTTCCTCCCCTGATATCTCATTTTTTAATTATAGCTCTATACTCTCAGGAGTATAGCACAATGAAACGTCTCCGTAAAAGGGCTTTATAGAGAAATGTTTTTTAGCAAGACAAAGCTAACACTTACGGCTATACTAAAACCGTTGATACTGTTTTCAGTAAAGCTACCTGAGGAAGTGAGGCATGGTTTGTTTCTATTTATGGTAAAGAAAAAAAGACCTAGGGGTTTTCTGCACTTCCTTCTATTACTGTCATCGGCTCTTCTATTGCTTACCAGTGTGGCCCCTTCCCTCTTTGCCCAGAGTGAGACCGATGCTCACAAGCTCGCCCTGCTCCCGGTGGAAAACCTGAACCACCAGGCCGATCAGGATTACCTGGCCGGGATCATCGGGTCGATCTTTGAGAAGGATCTTTCCGGTGTAGATGGAATCGAACTGTTGGAACGGCAGGATCTGGAGAACATCCTCCAGGAGCAGCAACTGCAGCTCTCGGGGCTGGTGGACGACGCCCAAGTGCGGAAAGCGGGCCGGCTCTCCGGGGCACAGACCATGGTGAAGGCAAGCTACGTATTTCTGGGCACCGATGTTTTTGTCAGTCTCTCTCTGATAGATGTGGAAACGGGAAAGAGCCGCAGTTTTACCGGCCGGGGGCACGATGAGAATAGTATCCATGCAATATCCGAGGAGGTGGTCGAGCATCTGACCGGAAAGCCGGTGGTGCTGCGGGGTGATTACGGAAAGGGATCGATTATCGCCCTCAAGCAGCAGGAGCCCGGGCGGGTGAAACTCTACTCCTACCTGATTGATGCCCGGGTCTACCTGGATGAAAAGTTTGCGGGCTACAGCACCGGAGATCCCAGGAGCCCTCTTATTATTGAAGTATCCCCGGGGGAGCACAAACTGCGAACCCATCTGACTGGTGATTTCGGGGTGATCAAGGAGCCGGAGATCCTCTTTTCCGATTGGGAAGAGCGCTTTTTTATCGCCCCGGGAGAGGAGATTGTACTTGAAGACCCTTCCCGGCACTTCAATGATCGCCTTTACGATCTGCAGAAGCTGCTTTCCCGCTCCCTGCGGCTCAGCCCCGATGAAGAGCGACGGAAGGAAGCCTTCCATAGCCTGGGCTTTACCGACCGGGAAGGGAAAGAGCAAATGATCGAAGTGGATGTTTTTTGGGAACGGATCGATGGTCCTGATCCGCTCTGCAGGGCCACCCTTAGCCTGCGGACAAACGGTGAAGAGCGGCTCATCACCCGGGAGGTGCGGGAGGGGCAGGATACTGAGTTTACCGAAGCGTTCGGAAAGGTTCGGCTGGACCTTGATTTAAGCTGGCGCAGCAGCTACTACCAGGAACTCGATTACGGCTTCTGGCGCACCGATGTGTATCAGGGGCTCCATCGAGAGGAGCGTTAGGAAGCCTGCTTTTTATCCACCATCCTGCCGGTCACATATTTGTGAATGAGACTTGCGATGAGGGTTTGGTAGGGAATACCCTCTTCCACAGCCATATTCTGAATCGATTCCAGATCCTTTTCTGCAATCCTGATATTAATTCGCTTATTCTTTTTCAAAGAACCCCTTGCATAGGAAGCGTAGCGACGAATTTCCTCATCTTTATCGGGTACTGACCTCCACTCGCCCCTTTCAAAGGACTCAAGCATCTCCCTCTCTTCCCGGTCAAGCTCATGTTTATTCTCCATATCGATCCCCAAAGATTTCTTCATTTTCTATGTAGCGAGCTACAATATCAAACGAGACACCCCGCTCCTCAAGTAATTTTCTGTTTTTTTCTTGATTCCATGTTATTTCCTTCACTTTCCAATAATAACACATTGTGTGCCTCTTATCAAAACTGCTAAAAAGTGGTCCCTTTACTTGACTATTATCATTATTGATAATATTATCTAAACTGATATGAAACAGAAGATGAGTGTACAGAAACGGGCCAAGCTGGTGATCCATCCGCTTCGGCTTCGCATCATCACCCTTCTTACCGGCAAGGAGTTGACCAGCCTGGAGATAGCAGAGCGGCTTCCGGAGGTGCCCCAGGCAACCCTCTACAGGCACATAAAACAGCTTGAGGAGGGAGGGGTTATCCGGATCACCGAAACCCATCAGGTGAGGGGCACAGTGGAGAAGGTGTATACAGCAGGGGCCGGTGAGAAGAGCCATTTTTCAGCCGAGGAGATCCGGCAGCTTTCCACAGAGGAGCACACTGCCCTCTTCGCCTCCTTTATCGCCGGGCTCTATGAGCAGTTTCTCTCCCTTACCGGAAAGGCGGAAGCCAGAACGGAACTCTTTGAGATGATGGGTTACGGGACCATACCTGTTCGAATGCGTCCTGCGGACCTGCCCCAATTCCAGCAGGAGTTTGGCGAACTGCTGCAACGATATATAGAAAAAGCGGCGAATGAACCTGGAGGTTCAAAAGATTCATCAAAGGCCGTTGATTTTGCATTTACCACAATACTATTTCCGGAGGTAGACCATGAGTCTCAATCTTAATCTCTCTCACTTTTTCCTGCTCCTTTTTATGGGAGCAATTGGTGCAGTGGCCATCATGCCCTATGCGATGGCGATGCAGAGCACCGTGGAGTTTACTCCTGCCCTGGTTCTCATCTCGATTCTGCAGGGGATCATCATCTCGGCAATCGCCATCTTTGTCGGTATGCTCGCATCCCGCTCCCTGGGCCTTATCATCTGGTCAGATCCGAATCGCTTTCCTGTAGCAATCCTTCTTGGTGTTGGTGCGGGAGTGCTGGTGCTGCTGCTGGAACTCTTCATCTTTCTTCCCAATCTTCCGGAGGCCCTTACCGCAGTAGGACGGTCAGGTCATATTGCTCCATGGAAGGGGCTGCTGGCGGGGTTCTACGGCGGAATCAACGAAGAGCTTTTGATGCGCTTTTTCATGCTCTCGGGGCTCCTCTGGATTGTCACCCGGTTCTGGCACAGCCCGGAGGGAGGTGCGGTGACCGCCGCATTCTGGATCATCAACATCCTGATCGGGGTTGTTTTTGGAATAGGGCACCTGCCGGCGATCAAGGCTGTCACCGACATCACTCCCTTTCTTGCGATCCGCTCCATAGTGCTGAACCTGGGCCCCGGTGTGGTCTTCGGCTGGATTTTCTGGAAGTGGGGCCTCAGCGCTGCCATGGTAAGCCATTTTTCGGCCGACATGGTACTCCATGTGATTAATCCCTGGATCAGCAGGGTGCTTGGTCTGGGGGGTGGAGCCTAACATTCCCAGGGAGATGGATTCAGCCCCTTCGAGGAGGATACAAGATTCTGCAAGAAGGGGCTTGTCAGTCAAGCAGGGCATCCTCATCCCTCACCGTAGCCGCTACCTGAAAATACTCATGTAAAGAGGTCAAGTCATAAGCTCCCAATAGCCGCTCTTCTTTGAACCAACCCTGCGGATCCTCCCCTGCTGTTTAAGCTTCTGGATATTCCGCTTTACCGTCGCCTCACTCACATTCAGGGATTGGGCCAGGGTGCGATACCCTGCATCGGGCTGACCTTTTAACAGGTTTAAAAGGTCATGTAACAGGTCACTGTGACCTGATAAGTGGCTCTCTGTTTCCTTTACCACCGTTTCACTATATCTGTCACTGCCATAGCCGGTGGAGGATACTATGAAGCGAACATAATCATCTGTAGCCTCAAAGGTCGGTTTGTTCCCATTTCTCTTCAGGGCGGGTAAGACCTTCACTCGAACTCCCATTCCCCGGGCATCAACATAGCCGTAATCCCGCATCACTTCGACGATCAGGTTATTACGGGCAGAGCGCTGTCCCGCCACCATTTTTTCAATGGTCATGGAATTGGGTAACGGACCGAGACTGGTTATTTCCAGGCGGTTTCGGTAGCCCGTGATTTCCACATCAACAAATCGGGACCAGTCCCGGTGGACCAGGGCATTTACCAGAAGCTCCCAGCATGAGAAACTGTTCCCGGGTGGCAGGACGGGAGACGGACCCTATGCGGATATAGGCTGATTCGGTATCCTTGTGGCGCACAACATATGGTTTGGATACTTCCTGTCCGATGGTGATAACAGCAAGCCGTTTTTCATCATCCAGTTGAATCTCTTCATAATAGGGAAGGATCATGGGGTGTATGTATCGACTAAAAACCGTATCAGCCACCCATTCACTCAGGTTCCGCCGGGTAATCCCCTTTACCGTTCCATCATCCTCCACTCCCAAAAGGATGTACCCCCCTTTGAGATTGGCCAGAGCAACCACTTCCTTTGCCAGCTGTTCCGGACGGATATCATCACGCTTGAATTCAACACCGGAGTTTTCACCGTTGATGATTAAGGTTTTGATGGTCTCCTTTGTCATTGGTAACCTCCTGCTTTTTTCATGATGATCATCACAAATCACCATACCACACAAGGGTGGACGGAGAAAGTCCTGGCGACAATCCCAGAAGAAGCTGCTGTCATTGAGGCTGTCCCGCAACCTTTCTTGAGCTTTATGCACGCTACATATAGTGGTTATAAAACGCTAACACCACTATATATAGCGGTTTAGACAGCCTCGATTCAGTGGGATTAATGTTGCGGGACGGCCTGAATTACCAGTAAAACATGATTTGACTATCAAATTACTATGAATTATCTTATTGATATGATAACAACCAATGGAATCAAAGCAGCCAACATCTTGCTGATCTTTACACTTCTTACTATCTTTCCCTTTCAACTGTTCGCAGAACTGAATCCTGAACAGGTAGCTGGAAGCCTCTCCCGGCCCTGGTCCCTCGCCTTCCTTCCCGATGGGGATTTTCTGGTGACCCTGCGCACAGGATCACTCCTACGGATCGAACCGGAGGGGAGTAAGCATGAGATTGCTGGCCTTCCTCCCATAGCCTCAGCAGGACAGGGGGGACTCCTCGATATCATCCTCCATCCCGACTTCAAGAACAACAGAATCGTGCTCTTTTCCTACTCCTTCTCATCTCCTGGAGGATTCGGTACCGCCGTTGCCCGGGCAAGATTTGAAGATGACAAGCTCCACAATGTGCAGGATATCTTCCGGATGAGCGACACCTCTTCCACCACCCACCACTTCGGTTCCAGGATTGTTTTTGAAGATGAACAGACAATACTCTTTACCATCGGAGACCGGGGCAGCAGGCACTCGGCCCAGGATTTGGGGGATGAGCGGGGGAAGGTGCACCGGATTCATCTGGACGGATCGGTGCCTGCAAATAACCCCTTCGGCACTTCGGTCTACACCTGGGGCCATCGCAACGCCCAGGGCTTGGCGGTACAACCGGAAACAGGAGTGATCTGGCTCCACGAACACGGTCCGAAGGGGGGTGATGAGGTAAACATCCTAACAGCAGGAGCCAACTACGGCTGGCCGGTGATCACCTACGGTGAGGAGTACCGGGGCGGCGAGATCGGCGAAGGGGTAAGCAAGCCGGGAATGGTGCAGCCGGAGATATACTGGAGTCCCTCCATAGCTCCTTCGGGGATGACCTTTTATACCGGAAGCCGCTATCCGGGTTGGGAGGGGGACCTCTTCGTGGGAGCCCTGGCGGGGACCCACCTCCGACGGATTGAGATTGACGGGAAGATGATCACCGATCAGGAAGTGCTCCTGGATGGCAAGGTGGGCCGGATCCGGGATGTGCGCACCGGGCCGGATGGGTATCTCTACATCCTGACCGATGCTGCAAATGGGAGATTGTACCGGCTGCTGCCGTGAGACAGGGGCGACCGGGAATAGTAGTTGAGCCAGCTGCCGGAGGCGGTGGTTTGCTTTTACAATCAAATTGCACTCTTGAAGCATTTGGTTTCAATTTCCCCAATCAGTGCTTGATGCTTCTCACCTTGTCCATCCCCTTCCCGGTCAATACAATAGGCCCATGGCTGCAACATCCTGGATCGGAACCGGCAAAGCTGCAAAAGCGGTGGGGATCCACCCCAACACCCTCAGGTGGTACGAAGAGGCTGGCTACCTGCCTACCCTGCCCCGCACTCCTGCGGGATACCGAAAATTTTCACCTGCCCATTTGCAGCTTGCCCGGATCGTAAAACTGAGCCAGCCACTTTTACGGATCTACGGGGCAATCCGGCGGCTGGGCCGGAGAGTATTGAGCTCCTGCAGGGAGGGCCTGTCGGATCCTGCAGCCCTGGAGCGGGGGAAAGATGAAAACCGGGAGCTACACCGGCTCCTGCAACAGGAGCTGGAACTGGCCCTCAGGGCTCTGGAAGTGGTAGAGCGGTGGAGAGGTGGCCGGGGCCCCTTCAGCAGTACCGGTGAGGAGCCGGGAGAGTCCGGCCCTGGAGGAAAGCTAAGGAGAATGGTCTATCTGAAAGAGGCAGCTGCCATCACCGGCCTTTCCCGGGACAAAATCCTGAGCTGGGAACGAAACGGACTTCTCTTTTTCCTTCGGGCACCGGAAAACGACTACCGTATTCTCGGCACCGAGGAGCTGAACCGGCTCCTGGTAATCCGCTCCTGCCGCACCGCCGGCTACAGCATCAGTGCGATCAAACGCCTCCTCGACAGGGTGGACGAGGGGATGGAGGCGGGGAGCGATAAGCTGCGGCAGCTGGCAGATGACCCACAAGAGGCGGAAGCCTTTGGCTTTCCTGTTTTCCCCACCGATACCCTGCCGGTGACACTGGAGGGGCTTATTGCTATTAATGAAACATTATCCCGGGAAATCGAAAACCTTGCAGGTGAAATTGATACTTTGGAAAATCTTTTACTATAGAGCCAATATACCACGCAGATGCAGCGAATAAAGGAAGAAAAGATCTGCCGATGAACAGCCGTATGTCATCACATGAGACGTCTTGAGAAAGCAGCCCTACTCCAGCCGCTCTATCCGGTAGCTGCATCTGATAAAGCTGGACCTCTCCAGGGAATGCTGTTTCTACTATGCGATTAACGCCAAGGGCTTTCTTGATCTCCTTCAACGTTTACAAGGTGAGTTTGTGAAAAAAATTGAAGATGAAAAGAAAGATCATAAAGAGAGCGGTAATTCTGATAGACAGGGCAGGCATTATTCATAACTGTTGTAAGCTCTCTGAGTTTCTTATACTATACCTATATATGGCTTACTCAAAGAGAGTCCAGTACTGGATAGAGATGTCCGATTATGACTTGGAAACAGCAGTTGCAATGTTAGAAAAGGGACGATATCTCTATGTCGGATTTATGGCACATCAGTGCATAGAAAAGATCCTGAAAGCGTGTTATGTAAGTAAATTGAATGAGGAGCCTCCATTTCTTCATGACCTTTGGCGGCTGATAGAAAAGTCAGGGTTAAGGACGAAATTTCACGAAGACTACGCAGAAATTATTGACGAGCTGCAGCCCCTCAACATCGAAGCACGATATCCCAGGGATAAACAGGCACTTCTGGAATATCTTAACCGGGATTATTGCGGTAAGCTTATAGCCCGAACAAAGGAGCTTCAAAGTTGGATAAAAAAGATGTGCTAAATCTTTCAAAAGGATATATCACCAGAGTTCGACAAACGCTTCCAGTCCGTTCCGCCTGGCTTTATGGTTCCTGGGTATATGGAGTTCCAAATGAGGAAAGTGATATCGATGTGGCAATCATTCTTGATACTATGGGTAAAAATATCCTCGAGACAGAGAAAAAACTGCAATATATCCGAAGAACTTCAGATATGCTCCTCATTGAACCGGTGATCATTATACCTGAAGGTGATCATTCAGGATTTTCTGATATGGTCATGCGTCGAGGTGAACAAATATATCCGTAACGAGTATACAAGGCTGTCCCGCAACCTGTTCAGGTGCAAAACACCCCCATATATATATGGACAGCCACGATTCAGTAAGATTAATGTTCGGGACGGGCTGAATTATGGAATCATCCACAGAGAGGGTGAGTTTTCTTGTCACAGGCAGACTCCTTATACGTATCAATATCGTACAATTTATACGGACAGCAAAGAGTAAACCGTTTTTACAAGCCCCTCCCCCTCCCGAAGATGCCGCTCTACTCCAACCGCTCTATCCGGTAGCTGCCGTGCCAGGTTTTGTAATAATCCTGGGAACTGATACCATTCCTTGAAGATCCGGAGTAGTCATCCTGCCCGGGCAGCATA
>CAYMWV010000086.1:0-13875 GCA_964394395.1 uncultured Sediminispirochaeta sp. | reverse complement strand
CTGAATCGAGGCTGTCCAAACCACCATATATGGTGCTATTACAACTCTATCACTATTATATGTAGACAATATGAAGTGACCCCCAGTGTCTGATACTCGAAATAGGTTGCAAGACAGCCTCAATTACATCTCCCGACAGGGTGATAGAAGTCTTTACTTTCATACTACCATAGTATTACCAGCAGAGGGAAAAATCAAGCCATCTTTTTCTCGGACAAGAAATCTTACCTCCCCGGCGCCTCCGGCCCCCTTTCCGAGGGCCGGACCGGGTGCTCCGCTAAACTCCTCGCCCCGGCCCGGCCCTTCCGGCCGGGTCCGCAGGCCCCTTTTTCGGCTTCCTTCCGGTCGCCGGGGTCCCGCCCGGGGCTGCGGGGTACCGCTTCGCCCCCTGGCGCATCCTCAGAGCCCAGCCTCCGTTGCTGGACAGAAAGAGCTTACTGGGAGGCTATCTCTTTCAACTCTTCCACAGATAACCCGGTTGCCAGGACTATCTCCTCCGGGCTCAGGCCGAGAGGAATCAGGTTCTTTGCAATCTTCACTGCTTTGCGATGTTCCCCCTCTTCCAATCCCCGTCTCAGGGCATCACCGATGTTGGAAGCCTGGTCGTGGAGGAACTTCTGCCGGGCCTCGTAGGCAAGCCGGGCCTGCTCGTCGCTGACAAAATAGGTGTACCGCTCCACTACCTTTTTGAAGTAATCATTTTGGTCGATCAGAACCTTCATTTTCTCATCCTCCTTACCGGCATGGAGGAGCAGATAGAGCCACTTTTCCACCTCCGTTACCGGTTCTTTCTGCAATTTCGGGCTTTCCAGATAGTGCATCACACAGTCTTGACTCAGCACATAATCGGGTCGGCTGGTCTCCCGAAGCATGAAGCAGCTGTGAAAGGGAATATACTCCGGAAAGAGGCTGAAGTCGAGAATGCTGATGCTCACTGCCTTATGGAGCATTCGGTATTCATGCCCCTCCGGAAGCTGTCCGGCGTAAGCCTTGGCCCAGTAGTAGAGGCTCCGTTCCTGAAAGTCCGCCTGGCTGCGCACCTGCACCTCCAGGTTGAAGAGGTTCCCCGCCTCGTCCCTGGCTCGGGTATCAATGATCGAAACCTTTTCGTCCAGGTAGGTCTTGAGATTGAAGGGGTTTACCACCTCCAGCTCTTTCACCTGCGGGAATCCCCCATCGGAGAGCACCGCATTTACAAACGCCTTCAGGATTTCCGTGCTCTCTTCAGATCCGAAAATGAACTTGAAGAGAATATCCGAAACAGCTCTGTATCCCAATGCCATAGCATCTTTACTATAGGCCCCATTTTTCCCATCCGCAAGGGGTCTATTTTGCGTATCTTCCATCTTTTTCCTCCTCCTATACCAATAGAAAGAAGAAAAAGAGCACCGATGACTGAAAAAATACATTACCTGGAGGAAAAAAATCAGATTGTACTGTCCAAAGCAGCTAAAAATGAGCGCTTGTAGATAAAATAATCCAGCCCCAGGGCGGCTGAACCCATCAGCCCCGCCATGTCGCCGAAGCTGGAGAGCCGGATCTTCATCTTCTCTGCAATGGTGGAGATGGTGTGGCCGCGGCATTGATCATCCACCACGGGAAGAAGTGATTCCAGCCCCAGAGCGACCCCGCCCCCCAGAATCACCAGGTCGGTGGAAAGCAGATTAGCGGTAATCGCAATGCTCTTTCCCAGGTATGCTGCGGCACAGCGGAATCCCCGGGCGAGTTCTTTTCCTTCCTTGCCTCGCAGAACCCGGCCTGCCGCATGGGCTTCCAGGCAGCCTATCTTTCCACAGCTGCATGCTCCCGTATCGCTTACCGGGATGTGGCCAAACTCGCTGTCGATATCGAGCACCACCCGGTTGTGCATGATTGCAGAGCCAATCCCCTCTGCCCAGTTGACATAGAAGATCGTTGGGGCCTCTTCGATATTGCCGAACCACTCCTCACCGGAGAGCATGGCCCGAACATTGTTGTCGATGGTGCAGGGCAAGCCGGTATCTCTGGCCAGAAGCTCTGCCGCCGGAACATCATGCCAGCCCCAGTTGGGAGAGTGTTTTACCATCCCCCTTTGCCGGTCCACCAGACCGTTCATGGCGGCGGCCAGACCGATGATCTTTACTCCTTTCGGTCCATCTGCAAGGTTTTTCTTGAACAGGCCGATCCGCTTTGCCAGGGTCTCAAGCATGTAGGAGGGATCGTCCCGGTTCTTGGTAGAGAAGGCTTCAAGCAGCCGGGTTTCTCCCGCAGTATCGACAATTCCCACTCTGGTTTTCCACAGCCCCGCATCGATCAGGAGAACGCTCCCGTAATCGGGGTTGATCGAGAGGGCCGTCCCGCTTCTGCCGGGAGTCCCGGAGATTTTCCCCGATTCACGAAGAAGTCCTTCCTCCAACAATTCCTGGACGATTGAGGATATGGTCATCTTGTTCAGTTTGAGCCGCCGGGCCAGTTCCGCCCGGGAGGGATTCTGCCGACGATAGACACTGTTCAGCAGTCGCAGACGGTTGATATATCGTGCCGACTCGGGATCACTGTAGAGCATGGCTTAATCATACCAGAGAGGATGGTGGATAGGGAAGTTTCTCTTGACGGATATCATTGAGAAAGTATACTATACTTACAAATAAACGACCACCGGTAAAACCGGTGGTTTTACTGAGCCCCCTGGAAGGGGGCTTACAGCGGCCGTTGGCCTCTGTCGGTGGTCGTGTGTTGAAAAAGAGGATTCAGGCAGAGCCTGAATCGCCGCCAGTTTGTCAACTGGCGGACCACCGCCAGAGGCGGTGGTTTTCTTTTACAATAAATAATAATCCCCTGCGAAAAGGAGCTTGCCATGCCCTTTATCCATGAAGATTTTATGCTGCAAAACAGTAGTGCCCGGGATTTGTACCACAATTTTGCAAAGGGTATGCCCATCTTTGACTACCACTGCCACCTGCCGGTAAAGGAGATTGCCGAAGACGCCCGGTATGAGAATGCTGCCCGGATCTGGCTGGCAGGAGACCACTACAAATGGCGGATCATGCGGACCAACGGCGTTCCGGAGGAGGAGATCACCGGTGTTGCAGATGATTATACGAAGTTCTGCAGGTGGGCCGAGGCGGTGGGCTCTGCGGTGGGAAACCCCGCCTTCCACTGGACCCAGCTGGAGCTGAAGCGCTACTTCGATATCGATGATATCCTTTCAGCAGGCACCGCCCGCAAGATATGGGATCAGATGAACAGCCGTATCGTCGGCCCGGATTTCTCCGCCCGGCAGCTGATAGTGCAAAGCGGGGTCACCCACATCTGCACCACCGATGATCCTGCAGATTCCCTGGAGCAGCACCGGCAGCTGCAAAGCGACTCCTCCTTTCCAGTGGTGGTAGCTCCCACCTTCCGGCCCGACAACGCCTTCGGGGCAGGCAGCTCCGACTTTCCCGGCTGGATCGACTCCCTCTCCGAAGCTTCCGGGGTGGAGGTCTCCTCCCTGTCGGGACTTCTGGAAGCCCTGAAGCAGCGGCTGGAGGAGTTCCACGGCGTTGGCTGCAGGCTCAGCGACCACGGTCTGGACCGGGTTTTCTTTACCCACTGCACCGAAGAGGAGGCGAAGGGTATCTTTCAGAAGGCTCTGGCGGGCTTGCCGGTGGCCAGAGAAGAGCAGGAGAAATGGCGCAGCTTTCTGCTTCTCTTTCTGGGCCGGGAGTACCACCGTCGGGGATGGGCGATGCAACTTCACATCGGAGCCCTTCGGAGAGTAAACAGCCGGATGACCAGCCTCCTCGGCCCCGATACGGGCTTTGATTCCATCGCCGATTATCCCGTGGCAAAACCTCTGGGACGTTTCCTGGATGCCCTGGACCGGGATGAGCAGCTGCCGAAAACGATCCTCTACTGTCTCAATCCTGGGGACAACGAAGTGCTGGCCACCATGATCGGCAATTTCCAAGGCGGGGGTATCCCCGGGAAGATGCAGTTCGGTTCGGGCTGGTGGTTCAATGATCAGAAGGAGGGGATGGAGCGGCAGCTCACCGCCCTGGCAGCCCTAGGGCTGCTGCCCCGGTTCGTGGGGATGCTCACCGACAGCCGCAGCTTCCTCTCCTATCCTCGGCACGAATATTTCCGCCGCATCCTCTGCAACCTGCTAGGCTCCTGGGTGGAAGGGGGCGAGTTTCCGGCGGATATGGAGCTGTTGGGAAGCATCATCAAGGATATCAGCTATAATAATGCCCTTCGCTACTTTGATCTGCCCGTTAAAGAGGGAGGAGAGGCATGAAGAAGAACAATGAAACAGTGAACCACTACAGAGCATTGCTTATTGCAGAGCTGGAAAAACGGGGACTTTTGGAGGGTGAGCAAACGATCCTGGAGAGGGTGAAGGGAGAGAACCCGGGGCGGTGGGAACTTTCCGGTGGTGCTTCCCTCTATTCCGGATCCCTCTACCGTGCCTCGGGGATTTTCTTCTTTCTGGCCCGGCCCGGGGCAGGGGAGGAGAGACGTCTTTTTCTTCTCTCCCGGGATAAGCTACCCGGAGCCTTTACCGATCTGGCTGGCGGGCCGGGCGGGATCGGAGGCGCTGGAGAAGCCAGCAGTGCCGGGGAGCTACTCTCGGGCCGATACATCCTCGACCTTCCCTGCGACCAGCCCACCTATCAGGTGATGAAGGAGTACCTCCCCTTTACCGCCCCGGTCTCCCTGCGAAAGCGCCGAACCACCCTGGGCTGCGGGGACCGGCTCGGTCTGGCCGGACCCGGCCACATCCGGGCGGTTCTGCCCTACGATGTCTACCCGGTGCTGGCTCAGCTCTCCATGCGGGAGTTGAGCCTGACCGGCAGGAGCTACCCTCAAGTGGTGGCGGATGCAGCCTTCTCGGTACTCCAGGAGGGCTTCGACCGGGGCTACGGGGCCGATGGGGATCATCTGAAGACCCTGGCGGACATCGAAACGGCTGTGGATGCGGGGATGCCCATGATCACCCTGGATCTGACCGAGGTGATGCACCCGGAGCCCGGTGAGTGGAGTGAATCCAGAGTGGATGAGGCCTTTGGGGGGCTATCCGAACATGTCCGGCGACGGGTCGTGGAGAGCTACGGAGGAAAAACCTTCTCCCTGGGGGAAAGATCTATCACCATATCCATGGAAGAAGCAAAACGGTGCGCCCTGATGTACTGGAAGGCCCTCGATTTTACCGAAGAGGTGGACCAGCTTCTGCGAAGCCGTCGGGGGGATGGCTACGACCTGGAGGTGAGCATCGATGAGACCACCACTCCTACAATCCCTTCCCACCATCTCTTCATCGCAGCGGAACTACAACGACGGCAGGTGACGGTCAACTCCCTGGCTCCCCGGTTTATTGGAGAGTTTCAGAAGGGGATCGACTACATCGGGGATCTGGATGAGTTCGAAAGACAGTTCGCCCTCCACTGCCGGATCGCATCAGCCTTCGGGGGATACAAAGTGTCAATTCACTCCGGCAGCGACAAGTTCTCCGCCTATCCTGTGATTGGTAAGCATACTGAGCTGCGGGTTCACGTGAAGACCGCCGGTACCAGCTGGCTTGAGTCGCTGCGGAGCGTGGCAATGGCTGATCCCGCCCTGTTCCGTCTGATGCTTAGTCGCGCCTACGATTATTACCCCCAGGCGCTAAAGCTCTACCACATCACCCCTGACTTAAGCCGTATCCCGAAACAGGAAGCGGTCCCGGACCGGGAGCTTCCCCGGTACCTGGATATCCCCGAGAGCCGTCAGCTCCTTCACGTAAGCTACGGCGGCCTCCTCCACGATCCGGATCTTCAAGCCCCCTTCTTCAATCTCCTGACCAGGGAGGAGGAGCTGCACTACCGGGTTCTGGAAAAACATCTGGGGCGGCACGTGGAGCTGTTGGGGGTGGGGAAGTACAGTGAAGATTAGTCGTATTTACCCCGCATCCCTCCTCCCGAACTCCTCATCCACCCGTTCAGCGAGGTAGAGTTTGAGCAGGGACTGGTAGGGAACATCTTTTTTGTTGGCCAGGACCTTCAGATCTTCAATGAGTGATTGGGGCAGGCGAATGGAGATGGATCTGGTGGAGGGTTTCAGTTGGGGGAATCGAATCCTTTCCCCTTGCTTCCAGTCGATATAATCGGTCGAATCCTTGTCGGCCCAAAAAGAGCGTTCTTCATCTTCACTTGTAAAATCGGGGATCTCGTTTTTCCTCTTCTTCATATATCCTTGCCTCCCTCTTTGTCATATCTCTGACGGAGATAACCCGGATTTTATCCAGCCGAATGGTAAAAGCGGCAAAAAGAAGCTTTTGTGTATACTTCTATTAAATACATAGCTATTTCTCCTGTAAAGCACCATTTCTTCCGGTTGATATTCACAAATTATCTATGTATAGTGCCTTTCAAGGGATAAATTTGCATACATATACCATTTTACAGGAGTGTATCTATGAGCGGATCGGCAGGAGCAGCTGCGACGAAGGTTAAATTTCACAGTGGGGAGGATATCCCCCTGGAACTGCATAAGGTGAGGGTGGTGCAGAAGCTCTACCTCCTGCCCATTGAGGAACGGCTTCAGGCGATCCGTGGAGCGGGGTTTAACAGCTTCCTCTTGAACACGAAGCACACCTTTCTGGATATGCTTACCGATTCGGGATGTAACGCCATGAGCGACCGGCAGACCGCCTCCATGATGGTAGCCGACGACGCCTATGCGGGCAGCCAGAGTTACGACCGGCTGGAAGAGCGGGTGTTGGAGATGTTCGGCAAGCAGTTTATTCTGCCGGTGCACCAGGGCAGGGCGGCTGAGAACATCATCGGCCAGGCCTTTGTACGCCCCGGATCCCACATCCCGATGAACTACCACTTCACCACCACCAAGGCCCACATCGAGATCAACGGAGGAACTCTTCACGAGATCTACACCGACGAGGCGTTGAAGATAAAGAGCGATCACCCCTTCAAGGGGAACATGGATATCGATAAACTCAAGGCGCTGATAGAGGAGAAGGGGGCCGATGCCATTCCCTTTATCCGCCTGGAGGCTTCCACCAACCTGATCGGCGGCCAGCCCTACTCCATGGAGAATATGCGGCAGGTGCGCAAGGTGGCGGACAAGGCGGGGATCATCGTGGTGATGGACGCCAGTCTCATCGGCGAGAACGCCTGGTTTATCAAGCAGCGGGAGGATGGCTACCACCACAAGAGCATGGCCTCTATCATCCGGGAGATGAGCGACCTCTCCGACCTGGTCTACTTCTCCGCCCGGAAGCTCTCCTCCAGCCGGGGCGGGATCATCTGTACCAGCGATGAGGATCTCTACGATCAGATGCGGGACCTGGTGCCCCTTTATGAGGGCTTTCTCACCTACGGCGGTATGTCGGTGCGGGAGATCGAAGCGATGGCGGTGGGTCTTGAAGAGACCCTGGATGATCAGATGATCTGCCAGTCCCCAGACTTTATCGACTACTTCGTCAAGAAGGTTGATGCTTTGGGCATTCCGGTGGTTACCCCCGGAGGCGCCCTGGGCGCCCACATCGATGCGGGGCAGTTCCTCTCCCATCTGCCCCAGACCGATTATCCCGCTGGCGCCCTGGTGTCCGCCTTCTTCCTCATCTCCGGCATCCGGGGAATGGAGCGGGGCACCATCTCCAGCGTCCGGCTGGAGGATGGCAGCGACCTCTTGGCGGATATCGAACTGATGCGCCTCGCCTTTCCCCGGCGGGTCTTCACCTTAAGCCAGGTGGAGTACGCCATCGACCGGCTCCTGTGGCTCTACAAGAACCGGGATCTGGTGGGCGGCCTGGAATGGGAGAAGGAGCCCAAGGTGCTCCGCTTCTTTGTAGGCCGCCTGAAAGCGAAGGGCGACTGGCCGGAAAAACTGATGAGCAAGTTCCGGGCCGATTTCGGGGACAGTCTCTAGGCTGGTTAGATTACCGGGGGGCTTGGACCCTCACCTATTAGTATTGCATGCCTATAATCCAGGCCCTTTGGGACTTCCCCCGAAGGGCTCTCGTTTCCCAAACCCAATATTTGCCCAATTGGCTAAAAGCGGATATACTATAGGAGAGGAGGATCCCCATGGAGACTAATGGAACAAGTGCCCTGAAACCTGGAGGGAGATACACCCTGGAAGATTATCGTTCCTGGCCCGAGGATGAGCGGTGGGAGCTGATCTACGGGATCGCCTACTCCATGAGCCCCGCCCCCCGGCTGAAACATCAGCGGCTTTTGGGTGGGATTTTTAATCAGCTTGCTAATCAATTGAAGGGAAAACCCTGTGAGCCCTTCATCGCTCCGGTGGATCTCTACCCCTTCCCTGATGGATCTGATGAAGAAAAGGAAACGGTTGTCCAGCCCGACCTAATGATTGTCTGCGATCCGGCCAAGTGCAGGGAGGAGGGGATCTTCGGCGCTCCCGACTGGATTCTGGAGGTGCTCTCGCCTTCCACCGCCTACAAGGACCAAACCGAAAAGAAGAACCTCTACCAGAAGTGCGGGGTAGCCGAGTACTGGACCCTCAATCCGGAGACCCTGGATCTGATGATATACCGGCTCGAGGGGGAGCTTTTTGGTCCTCCCCGGGGAACCCGACTGGACAGGTTGGTGGAGCTTTCGGTTCTGCCGGGACTTCGGCTGGAAGGATAAGGATAGCCCCCTCCTGCACCCCCTTCCCGAAACCTTTCTTTTCTCCTACAGTACCCCGATGAACCCAACAACAAAGGGCTACTCCCTCGTTTTCATCGCAGTTTTCTTCCTGGGAACCCAGGGCAGCATCGGCAAGTTTTTTATGAACAGCGGGATTCATCCCATTGCCCTTGCGGCGGCCCGGATCATCCTGGCGGCTCTCTTTTTCCTTATCCATATTCTGCTCACCAAACCGTCATCCCTCCGGGTGCAGCGCCGGCACTACCCTTTTTTCCTCTTCTTCGGCACCTTTACAGTGGCCCTCCTGCACATCTCCCTTAACTATGCGGTGTTCTGGTCCGGGGTGGGCACTGCAACCATCCTTCTCTATACCGCCCCCTCCTGGGTTACTATTCTCTCAATATTCTTTTTCAAGGAACGGCCCACCGTCGGCAGGATCACAGCCCTGCTGCTCACCCTGGCTGGCTGCATCCTTATCATGGGAAGCTCTTCGGATCTGAATATTAACCCCTGGGGAGTGCTTTTCGGCCTTTCTGCCGGCTTCTGTTTTGCCCTCTGGAGTGTCCTTGGCCGGAAGGCTCTGGACAGCTACTCGGTGCAGGTGGTCAATTTCTGGAACCTTCTGGTGGGTGGGGTGGTGCTGATCGCATTGAGCCTATTGCTTGTTCCTCAGCACGCTGCAGGTATAAACGGGATCGGCTTTCTCGGTATCGCCCTGATGGCCCTGGTAAACACCTACATCCCCTATAATCTCTTTGTAGCAGGGATGAAGTACATCTCTCCGGCAAAAGCGAGTATTCTCTCCAATCTCGAGTTGGTAATTGCGGTGCTCCTCGGTTTCTTCCTTTTCGGGGAGCGTTTTACCCTCTGGAAAATCGGAGGCTTTCTTGCCATCGCTCTGGGGCTCTTTCTCATTGCCCGGGAGGATCTGCTTCGGCGTAAAGGGAAGCTAAGCGCCGCATGATGACACTGCGGCCAGCTTTGATTGTCACCAGTTCAAACCGAAGCAGCTCGGCGAGTACCGCAAAGCTCCGGGGAGAATAGAAGGTGACATGAGTCGGATCTTGCCGGTACCACCAGGAGGCAAAGCGCCCCCGGTCAGAATAGTGGAGCAGGGTCCGCAGAACAAGATACCCCCCAGGACGAATAAGTCGGGAAATTTCCCTGAATGTGTTAAGGGGCTCGAAGAGGTGTTCGGCCACCTCTATGGCGGTGATTGCCTCATATTGCTTATCCCTCCATGCTGAATGGGGTGCGAAGAGGGGGTCGTAAAGATCGACCGAAAATCCGGCATCACCCAGGAGACGGGCAAAGACCGGGGAGGGGCCGCTTCCAAAATCAAGCACCTTCTGCGGGGGCTTTACATAAGGCAGCAGCGCTTCTTCAGCGAAGCTGCGTAAGTAGCGGACATATCGACCATCCTCCGGGGAGTTGTTGTGCTCCAGGTATCGGCTTTCTTCCTCCTCTCTAGTGGGCCGAAGTTCAGGATCAAGAAAAACCAGGTCACAGTAACTGCAGTGAAAGTAGCGAAAAGTGGTTCCTCTTGCCGGTACAATCCACTCTTCACCGCAGGTTTTCAGCTCTCTTTTGCAGAGAGGACAATCGATCTTCATGGAAGTACTCTATCATATCCATCCCAATGAGGTATCCCCTCGGATAGCCCCGGATGCTCCAGGGCAAAATCCACCGACATCCTCTCCTTGTGTCAAGCGGTAAATATTGCAACTTTTAGCTTATTTTCTTAGTATTACGGCAAATTGCTCAAAAATAATTGCATAATCTCTAAAGATTTTTAATTGACCTGGGGCGGTTAAGCGTTTATCATTCAGTGACTATATCGTATAATGGGAATATATCTTCTCGTTTTGTAACATTGTTCTGCACCTTTGCACAACTGCCGGTTATCATAGATAAGGAGGCGTCATGAAGAGAGATACAAGAGAGCGGGTTTCGGAGGAGAAACTTGCTATTGCCAGGGAAATAGTAGATCAATTCAAAGCTGATGCTACGGCCGATGCCGAGGCTGCGGCCGGGGCGGATTCCGGCGGCATACGGGCGGCCCTGGAGGCCCAGCTGATCCCCCTGCTGCAGCAGATCCAGGAGGGCTACGGATACCTGCCTGAGGATGTGCTCCAGTGGGTAAGCCGAGAAACCGGTATCCCCACCAGCAGGATGCACGGGGTTATTACCTTTTACTCCCAGTTCTACACCGAACCGAGGGGGAAGCACGTCATACAGTGTTGCCGGGGGACCGCCTGCCACGTTAAGGGGGCTGCTAAACTTATTGATGCCATCCATGATGAATTAGGACTTTCCGGTGATGGAACTACCGATGATATGGAATTTACACTGGAGACGGTAGCATGTCTTGGTGCTTGTGCAATGGCTCCAGTGGTAGTGGTGGACAGCTCCTTTTACGGACGCATGGATGTGGATAAAGTCCGAAAGCTTATTCAGAATACCAAGAAGGAGCAATGATGATGGGTACTTTCAACTCGGCAGGTGAGCTGAAAAGCTATATAGAAGAAAAGAAATTGACTTCTCAGGGGAAAAAGAAAGAAATTAATATCTGCGGAGAGACTAGCTGTATAGCCTTTCACTCCGACCGAATTATTGAAGCTTTTCAGAGGGAAGTGACAAGCCAGGGACTGGATGACCAGATTGTGGTGCGTAAAACAGGTTGTCACGGCTTTTGTGAAAAGGGCCCTATTGCGGTGATATTTCCAGGAGCGTTTGTCTATCCTTCGATAAAGGAAGAGGATGTATCAAGGATAGTAAAGGCCTTGATAAAAGAGAACGGAAAAGAAAGCGGAGTAATTGAAGAACTCCTCTTGAAGGATCCGCTTACCGGAAAGCCGGTGGCAAAAGAGAAAGATATTCCTTTCTATGCAGGGCAGCAACGGATAATTACTGGCAAAAAAGGGAAATCTGATCCCTTGAATCTGGAGGAGTACCTTACCCAGGAGGGATACGCCGCTCTGGCCAAGACTATCTCGACCATGAAGCCCTCAGAGGTGGTGGAGGAAGTGAAACAGTCGGGACTCCGGGGCCGGGGGGGAGCAGGTTTTCCCACCGGAACCAAGTGGCAGTTCTGTCTCTCCGAGCCGGGGGATGAGAAATACCTCATCTGTAACGCAGATGAGGGGGACCCGGGAGCTTTCATGGACCGGAGTCTTCTCGAGGGCAGTCCCCATGTGATCATCGAAGGGATGGCCATCGCCGGCTACGCCATCGGTGCAAGCCGGGGGATCATATACGTCCGGGCAGAGTACCCCCTGGCGGTAAAGAACTGTACCATCGCCCTGCAGCAAGCCGAAGAAGCAGGTTTTCTGGGAAAAAATATCCTGGGAACGGGATTCGACTTCACCATCGAGATCCGGAAAGGGGCGGGGGCCTTCGTTTGCGGAGAGGAGACCGCTCTTATCGCCAGTCTGGAGGGAAAACGGGGGATGCCCCGGTCCAGACCCCCCTTTCCGGCCAAAAGCGGCTACAAGGGAAAACCAACCACCATCAACAACGTGGAGACCCTGGCCAATGTTCCGGCTATCCTTCTCAACGGGGCGGATTGGTACTCCTCCATCGGAACCGAAAGCTCCAAGGGTACCAAGATTTTCGCCCTGGCCGGGAAGGTGAACAACAACGGCCTTGTGGAGGTGCCCATGGGAACCTCCTTGAGGGAGATCGTTTTTGATATCGGCGGGGGCATTCCCGACGGGAAAAAGTTCAAAGCTGCCCAGATGGGCGGACCCTCTGGGGGCTGTGTACCCACCGAGCATTTGGACATCCCCATCGACTACGAATCGGTAAAGGAGATCGGCGCCATCATGGGCTCCGGCGGCCTTATCGTGATGGACGAGACCACCTGTATGGTGGATGTGGCCCGGTACTTTCTGGAGTTTACCCAGGAGGAGTCCTGCGGAAAATGTGTTCCCTGCCGGGTGGGCACCCGGCAGATGGTTGAGATCCTCAACCGGATCACCGAAGGGAAGGGAGAGCCTGGAGATATCGCCAAGCTTGAAGAGTTGGCCGATACGGTGAAAACCGGCTCCCTCTGCGGCCTGGGACAGACCGCTCCCAATCCGGTTCTCACCACCATCCGTTTCTTCCGGGATGAGTACGAGGCGCATATAAAAGAGAAGCGCTGCCCCGCCGGGGTGTGTAAATCCCTCATCTCCTACCGGATTATCGAGGATAAGTGCAAGGCCTGCGGGCTCTGTAAAAAGGCGTGTCCGGTCAATGCGATCAGCGGGGAGCGGAAAGTGCCCCATCTTATTGACCAGGATGCTTGTATCAAGTGCGGAAACTGCTTCGATGTGTGTCCCTTCGACGCCATCGTGGTATCCTAAGGAGGCCTGTAAACAATGGAACAGATTACGTGCTATATAAATGAGAAGGCCGTCACCACCCCAAAGGGTTCTACTATCCTGCAGGCTGCCGTGGCTGCCGGTATCGATATCCCCAACCTCTGTTATGACTCCCGGTGCAAGCCCATCGGGGCGTGCCGGCTCTGTCTGGTAGAAATAGAGGGACAGCGGGGGCTTCACACCTCCTGTACCAGGACGGTGGAGCCGGATATGCGTATCTCCACCGAATCGAAAGCGGTACGGAGCCAGCGCAAGCGCACCCTGGAGCTGATCCTGAGCGAACACCGCTTTGAGTGTGGTATCTGCGATGTGGATGGTGATTGCAAGCTCCAGGATTACGCCTATGAGTATCGGGTCCGGGACGACCGGCTTCCGAAGATCGATTTCAAGTTGCAGAGCAAGAACTTCACCGCCGGAGAGAAGGCGATCATCTACGACCCCTCCAAATGCATCCGCTGCGGCCGTTGTGTGTCCATCTGTACCGAGGTGCAGGGGATTGAGGCCCTTACCTTACGAAACCGCTCCGGTCAGGTGGTGGTTAGCACCGGCTTCGACGTTCCTCTAAAGCAGTCGGTCTGTGAAACCTGCAGCCAGTGCATCAGCACCTGCCCCACCAATGCCCTTTATGAGCGGAGTGCCAAGTTCGGCGGTAAGCTGAAGGATTTCAACACCGTGAGAACCACCTGTACCTACTGCGGGGTTGGCTGCCAGTTGGACCTTCAGGTGCATAAAAAGAGCGGCAACATCGTCCGGGTTACCAGCGAGGTGGGCGTAGTCCCCAACGACGGCAACCTCTGTGTGAAGGGCCGCTTCGGTATGGACTTTGTCTCCGACACTCGGCGGCTCACCAAACCTCTGATCCGTACCGGAGAGCGGGGAGATGGTAAATACCGCCAGGC
>CAYMWV010000085.1:0-13917 GCA_964394395.1 uncultured Sediminispirochaeta sp. | reverse complement strand
GCTTATGCTTTGGGAGAATTGGGATACAATGATAATGGCCAGGTTACCGAAGCGCTCTCCTTCTCCATCTTGAACGACGACATTCTTACTCCGGATAACAATTTTGCCTTCGCATCTCTGCTTGCTTTTGAAAAATTGATCGATAGTGATAGTGAAAATTTACAAGGGGCTACCGTTTATCGAGCTTTAGTGAGAATCTCATCGGGCAACTACATTCGGCCGGTAAAACAGAAAGCGAAGGAAGTTATTAGAAAGCTCCAGGGGATTTAGCTGCCCTGGGATGCTCTCCCAAAAAACGACCACCGGAAAAACCACCGCAAGGGGCGGTGGTTTTTTATCATTCCTCCTGAAAGAGGGCGTTCGGCTGCCCATGGCCGCCGTGCTTAGTCTCTTGAGACCTCAGTATGTACCTCTTCAATCCAGCGGCATTCAGCTTCCAGGAAGAGCTCCATCTTCCTGAGAAGTAACTTTTTCGATGGATGTCCCTGCCCATTTTGGCCATTCTGAAGGGTAATGTCCCCCCGAATCAAGGCAAGCTTCTCCTGAGATCTCCTTTTGAGGGAGTTCAACTCTTCACAGAATTCCTTTTTATTCATTTTATCGAAAAAGAATAGACTGAGGGAGAACTCATCCTTGATTGATGTTTGCAGCTTTTTTGAAGAATCTTTCAGCCAGGCATTGAAAGCATCTTTCCCATTCGAGGTGAGGGAGTATACATGCTTATCAATTGCTTTTTTCCCCTGCTCAGTTCTGACAGTAAGAAGCTTCTCTTCCTTCAGCCGTTTTAGGGTCGGATAGAGTTGACCATAGGAGACTGGCCACAAATCCCCCATAGCTTGTTCAAACTGCTGTTTGATCTCATAACCATACCTGGGCTGATCATCCAATAGACCCAAGATTGCATACTTTAATGACATAGTGCCTCGCTGTTTGGTAAGAGGTGTATCTCTACCTTCTTACCGGTTTTCCCAGCTCTTTTCTCCATTCTGATTGCACATTCTGTTCTTCTACGTTTATACGTTTACGAATGGTGAATTTCTTTCCTCCAGAGCCGCTTTGATACTTTATTATACCAAAAGTTCCCTTTCCAAGATAGCTAATTTTTTCATTTGGCCCCACTTCTTCCTGTTCTTCCAGCTCTTTTAGCTTACAGTCGAAGTGAACTGCGGATCTGTCCGATCCATGTTCGATAGCTGTATAGAGATACTTTATCGGTTTCCCACAAATGGTACAATTGAGCTCTATATCGGGCCGGGGCGGTCGCTTTGAACGGTTCTTGTTTCCCCTCCGACCCCTGCGCCTGCGGTTATTTTTCTTTCCTTTTTTCTCTTCCAGGCCAGCTTTTGACCCTCTATCATTATCTGCCATCTTCTTTTCCTATTCTTCGTTTAAGTGTAGTAACTCTTTGGTGATGATGAGAGCTAAAGAATCGATTGCAGTTGCAATGTAATTCTTGTCATTGATCTTATGCTTGAGCTCTTCAATTTTTCTTGGATCGCTCTTTTTCGGCTTTCGGCTCATACCATTCCCGTCCCCATGAAAGCGTTCTGGATCATGCTTATCCCATCTTCGGTACCATCAAGAAAGATAACATCATACCTTACCTCCATCCCCTCAAATTCCGGATGCCTCTGCAGGTAACGTTTCGAAGCATTAATGATTCTCAAACGCTTCTTTTCGTCTATCGATCTCTCAAGTTCACCCATATCATACACCTTCCAGCTCTTTACCTCAAGAAAGGAAATAAGAGTCCTGTTCCGGGCAATGAGATCAATTTCACCCCCCCGGATCCGAAAATTCCGCTCCAGTATCTCATAGCCCCGCTGCAAAAGATATTCAGCAGCCCGTTCCTCGCCTCTCCTTCCCGGGGCAGGCTTACTCATTATGTTCCAATCTCGTTTGGATGAACCGCCCGGGCGATAAACATATCGGCCTCCTTTAAGAGATCCATCTTCTTTTGTTTGGCAGTACTGATCTTTTCTCCATCTCCGCTTACCATGATCTGAACCACCGGCCTGAGCGGAACATCCCGATGGTTTTTCACAACTTTACCCACCGAACCTTCGTTTAAAATAACAATGCTCCCTGGTGGATACACTCCCATACTTTTGATGAAAAGTTTAAGAATCTCTGAATCGTAGCGACGGCCATTATCATTAAGCACTTGCCGCACCGCCTTATAACCAATCATGGAGCCCCGATAAGGCCTTTCCCTAATCATCGCCTCGTAGGCGTCGGCCACAGAAACTATCCTGGCAGAAATCGGGATCTCTTTACCGGTAAATCCCTTCGGATACCCTTTACCATCCCACCGTTCATGATGGAGAAGCACTATCCTTCCCACTTCCTCTGACAGGCCCAGCTCCTTTGTGATCATTCTGTATGAGTGCACTGTATGGGCCTGAACCGACTTCATTTCAGTTTCCGTCAAGGAACCATTTTTGTTAAGAATGGTATGGGGTATACGGGTCATACCGATATCGTGAAGCAATGCGCCTTGCGCCAGATTCATTAACCGATGCCCGGGAAGTTTCAGCTTCTGTCCTATGCCGATCGAAAGGATCATGCAATTGATAGCGCTGGCAGAATAACGGTTCCGGGTATCCATTTTCCGAAACGTGAGACCCATGGCGTTTTCAACCCCATCCCGAAGCTCCGGATAGTGCTTGTTCATGATCTGATCGATGGGATCAGCCTGAAGCGCAAGTCCCTGCTGTGCATCATAAAAAAAGAGATCCATAATCTCAACCGCTTCTGAATAGACATCAAGTAGATGAGAACTGACCCCTTCACTTATCGCATCAATCTGCTCTTCCAGGGGCGCTTCTAAAACAGGATGCCCCTCGGTTCTCAGTTCCTCAACACCCCATCGTTTTAACCGTTCTATATCCTTGTCTCGTACAGCTACCCCTTCGGGTACCAAAAGACTCTCCTCATCGATATAGACTGGGGCAGAAAACTGCATTCCATCTACCAGCTCTTCAACTTTATACCTATTCATCTTTTCTCCCGCATTTGCCAAACAAACCGATATATCTCTGCAACAGCCTGATACAGTTCCTCCGGAATGGTGGATTCCGGTTCAAATTGATAGAGTGCATCGCTTACTCCAGGATCATCAAGAACAGGGATTTCATATTGCTGTGCAATCTCTACCATTCTCCTTGCCCATAGATTACGCCCCTTCGCCTTTAATCGGGGAGCCTTATCATCTCTATCATAGGAAAGGGCTACTGCTTTTTCAACCACCAATCAAGCCTCCAGATCTATGCCTTCGGGTATTGTGTGATCGGAGTCATACCCGGTAAAAGAATCCTCTCTTTGAATATCGTCAATTTTGAAGCCCAGGTTATCGATTTTTTTCAAGAATTCTGCTCCTTCTGAACCTTCTAAGCCTTCTCTCCCATATTCCGGCAGATAGAGGGAAAGCAGCGGCTTCTGACTGCCTGGTAGATAGCGAAACAGGAAGTGAAAGCCCTCATGCTCATCACTAAAGAGGGAAAGTACCATCCGTTTTACCCTTCCTCCATCAGCAGGGTCAATAAGCATCCGGATCACCCCCTTAAGGATGTCACCGTTCTGCTCCCGATCCGGCAGAGGAATGATGATCCATTGCCCATCTTCCGCAGCAAGAGCATTAAACAGATGCAGCAGTCTTGGCTGTTCTGTTTCTAGAGCTATTGCGGATTTAAGCGAATCAGGCGAGAGTTCAGACGATCCGGACTCCTTCTTGTTCTTACCATCCGAAGATCGTCCTCCATATCCCCCTTCCGAAGAGGAGTCTTCCCTATCGCCAGAGAAGAGGGGAAGCAGTTCCTCATAGATCTCCCTGTTTGGGAGGATCTTTTTCCCCAAGAGAATGGAAAGGAGTGCTTTCCCCAAGGGGCCCGGCTTTTTCTCTTTTACCAGAGCGGTAAGGGTATCAACCAATAAACCGGAAGGGAGTATTCCACTTTTACCAAGAATATCCAGTACCTGTCGATCCAGAACTCTTCTATCGGCTCCTGGAAAAATCCTTCTCTCTCCCTCATGCAATACTGGCCGCTGGGAAGGGGAAGGCTCATCTTTTGGGATATGAAGGAGGAGAGAGCCATCTTTTTTTACCGTATATTGGACATTGTAGCTTTTGCCCTGAATAAGTCCGGTTGATTTAGGCAGGAGAAGAGGTTTCCCATTGATCTTTACTTCCTGCTCTCCCGATAACAGGGTTCTTCCTACCTTGAGGGAAAGAAAAAGGCCGGACCGTATCTTTTGATACAATCCGGCTTTCGTAACAGACAGCTTTGATATGGAAATTCCGGTCATAGCTTCTACTATCGGCCGGCCTCTTTGGCTTTTTTGTTCTTTCTACCCACCAGCTCACGAACCTTGGCTGCTTTACCAATCCGGTTTCTGAGATAGTAGAGCTTTGCTCTTCGGACCCGGCCCCGGCGTACCACTTCGATTTTCTCGATCTTCGGGCTGTGAACAGGGAAGACCCGCTCCACCCCTACACCATAAGAGATCTTACGCACAGTAATGGTCTTCTTGACCCCGCCGTTATTGCAGGCAATAAGAACACCTTCATACACCTGAATACGCTCAGTAGTTCCCTCAACAATCTTGTAGTAAACCTTAATGGTGTCACCGATTGAGAATTGATCCCGACCTTCGGCCAGCTGTTCTGCTTCAATTTCCTTTATCACATTCATAAAGCTTCCCCTTCCGTATTGTTTTCCCGTTCCAACAGTTCGGGCCTATATTTCCTCGTCTTTTCAAGACGCTTTTCATGGCGCCATCGTTCAATCTCAGCATGGTTACCAGACAGTAGTATATCTGGAACATCGCTTTTACGAAATACCCTGGGCCGCGTATAGTGGGGATATTCCAATAGCCCCCCGGTAAAACTCTCCTCAGCCAGGCTTTCGCCGTTAATTACCCCGTCAAGAAGTCGATATACCGCATCTATAATAACCAGGGCAGCCAGTTCCCCGGATGAAATGACATAATCTCCAATAGAGACCTCATCATCCACATAGAGATCGATAATCCGTTGATCGATCCCCTCGTAGCGGCCACAGATGAAGATCAATTCATCTTCCGCCGCCAGCTCCCCGGCAAGCTTCTGGTTCAGGGGTCTGCCGGAAGGAGAGGGATAAATTACCCGCTTCTCCCGTCCCGACACCGAATCAAGAGCCCCCGCCAGGGGTTCCGCCTTGAGAACCATCCCGGCGCCCCCCCCGTAGGGAGCATCATCACAGGTCCGGTGCTTATCAAGGGCAAAATCCCTGATATCAAGCAACTGGTAATCAACAAGCCCCCGATCAACAGCTCTGGCCATGATCGAGGTATTGAAGAAAGAGGCAGCAATTTCAGGAAAAAGGGAGAGAACTGAAAACTTCATTCAAGAAGTCCCGGCTCCAGAAGTTCCACTTCCCCTGCCTCAATATCAACCTTGCCGATAAATACAGCCTGAAAAGGTACAATCTTTCTCCCTGCGGGAGTATCTACCTCCAGAAGGTCAGATATCCCGTTTTCAACGATCGATACCACCTTTCCCACTTCATCCCCCCGAGCCATAAGCGCACATCCGATCAGTTCAGAGCAATAATACTCCCCTTCACCTTTCTTCGCTGCAGCTTCCCTGGGGACAACTATCTCTGCACCGGCCCACTTTTTCCCCTCCTCTGGAGATTCGATCCCTTCCAGCTTCATCAGAAGTCCGTCTCTCCCGGAGGGTTTCACCGATTCAATAGCAAATTCCCGTTCCCGGCCATCTCTTCTCAACACCACATGGCTCAATGCCATGAAGTGCTCCGTTTCACCGGAAATGGAGTGTACTTTCACAAAGCCCTGAACCCCATGACTGGTTCGGACCTTTCCTGCCACAAGATAATCCATTAATCGAGTATCTCGAGAACAGTCCTCTTTCCGGTTTTAGTAGCCGATGCACTCAAGATAGTGCGGATCGCTTTGGCAATTCGGCCATGTTTTCCAATTACTTTACCGATATCGTCCCTTGAAACCCGAAGTTCGAGGATAGTCGATTTCTCTCCCTCAATCAGGTTCACTTCCACACCCTCAGGATCATCTACCAGCGACTTTGCAATATACTCAACAAGATCCTTTTCCATCATCATCTCCCGGTGTAACTACTCTTACCGCTCGATCCGGATTTCCCGACTGTTGAGGAGCTTGCGAACTGTATCGCTGGGCTGAGCTCCCTTGGAAATCCAATCTTTGATTCTCTCTTCCTCAAGGCGGAGCTGCTTATCCTGCTCTTCAATGGGGTGGTAGAGACCTACCTCTTCAAGGGTTCTTCCATCCCGGGGTGCCCTGGAATCCATAACTACAATCCGATAGTAGGGACGCTTTTTTGTCCCAAACCGCTTCAGTCGAATTTTAACGCTCAACTGGAACCTCCTCTATTCGCTCTTTATACTCCAAGCCCTTTCATCATCTGGGCCTGATATTTCTTGCTTCTCGACATTTTTTTCATCATAAGCCTCATCTTCTCAAAACGCTTTAAAAGCCGGTTCACCTCTGCGACAGAGGTGCCGCTGCCCCTGGCGATCCGTTTCCGTCTGGAGGGGCCGATAATCCGGTGGTTGCGCCGCTCCATCCGGGTCATGGAGAGAATGATCGCCTCTTCCCGCTCCATCTCCCCCTCATCGATATCATCCTCGCTGATATTTCCCTTGGCACCGGGAATCATCTCCAGCAGGGATTGAACACTCCCCATCTTCTTTACCCGGGTAAAGGATTCAAGATAATCCTCCAGGGTAAAGGTGGAAGAGGCCATTTTCTCCTGAAGCTCTTCAGCTTCCTGCAGGTCAATGGTTTCCTGGGCCTTTTCAACCAGGGAAACTACATCGCCCATCCCGAGGATACGGCCAGCTATCCTCTCGGGGAAAAAGGGCTCAAGATCGGAAGGGTTTTCTCCCACACCGATAAACTTGATCGGCTTGCCCGAAACACTCTTTAAACTGAGGGCTGCACCGCCCCGGGTATCGGAATCAAACTTGGTGAGGATGACACCGCTGATCCCCACCTTATCCTCAAACTCCTTGGCAATCTTGACCGCTTCCTGACCGGTCATCGAATCTGCCACAAAGAGCTGCTCCTGGCTCTCCAGGGCATTGTTGATATCAACAATCTGCCCCATCATCTCTTTATCAAGATGAAGCCGACCGGAGGTATCAACAATCATGGTGTTAAAGCTCTTTTTTTCAGCGTAGGCTCGAGCTTTTTTAACCACCTTCACCGGATCTTTTTCACCATCGATGAAAAAAACCTCTACATCAACCTGCTTACCAAGAACAGTCAACTGATCCACCGCAGCTGGACGGACCAGATCGGCAGCCACAAGAAGGACTCTCCGACCCTCCCCCTTCAGCCGAAAGGCGAGTTTAGCGCTGGTGGTAGTCTTACCGGAACCCTGCAGGCCCATCATCAGGATAGTAGAGAGGGTATCGGGACCTTTCAACGCAAGATCCTGCCGCTCATCCCCTAAAAGGGAAACAATCCTGTCATGAACAATCTTGATAAACTGCTGACCGGGGTTTACCGATTTGAGAACTGCCTCTCCCTTGGCCTCTTCGATAGTACGATTAACAAAACGGCGTACCACCCTCAGGTTAACGTCAGCTTCGAGAAGGGCAACCTTGATCTCTTCCACCGCATCCTGGATATTTTTCTCCGAGATAGCAGTTTTACCGGATAATTGCCTGAAAATGTCCGAAAACTTGTCTGAAATTCTCTCTAACATATCATTTCCACAGTCTACAGTTCCCGATGTTATACCGCATTTACGCCCAGAATGTCAACGCACCTCCAGATAGTGGCGCCGGAGATAACGCTCCCGCTCTCCCGCCTCCTGCCAGTAGGAACTCCAGGGATAGTGGTCTCGAATTTCCTGGTAATACGCAGCTGCCCGTTTTTCATCCCGGGGCGGGGGCGAAGTTTCAAGCAGTTTTGCCAAGCGATAATAGTAACGATCCCGGAGATCATCAGAGATGACAGGAAGGAGCCACTCAAGAAAAGCCACCAGTGCTGTTTCTGTTTTTGAATCGAGATCTACCTTCGGTGAAGAGAAGTTCTCCACCCATGAGGCATCATGAAGAGATGAGGGAAGATCATCAGAGCCGGGGGGAGATAATCCCAGCAATTCCTCCATCCCTGCGGGCAGTTCGTTCCCGGTCAGATCCTCCATCACCGCTGATAGCGCTTCCAGACGCTTCCCCGACCGGTAAAGAAGGGCTATATCACGTTTTCTTGCATCCCTTCTTTCCCCCGGGGCTTCACCACCGGCCAAGGCTTCCCCGTCGGCAGCAGAAATATCCCCATCGATAGCACCCCCGGTATTCCCCTGGCCGGTATCCCCCTGGAGTGGAAAGAGGGGATGCTCCTCTCGGGATGAAATCAGATATCTTCTGCTCTCGGAGATGCCGTTTTCCAGATCCTGACGGTGAAACTCAATGATCCATTCTCCCGCATCTTCAATGGAAAAGAGAAAAATCGAGTTCCCATCCCGGAATATACGCTGCAGGAATCTAAAACCGGAAGCAGCCGAATTATCACCCAGGAAATACCAGCCATCTCCTGAAAGTGAAATCGCCAAATCCTCCCCGGGAATAGCCTGAAGTTGCCTGGGGGCAGGGCTCGTTTTTATATCCGGCTTTACAGGATCAATGTCCTGCTCTAAAGGATCGATATCCGGCTCCCTATCCGGCGCTGCAGGCTGTTGTTTTTCAGCTCGATCTTCAATGCGATCTTCAATGCGATCTTCATCGCTATCTTCAGGAGCAGGATTAGGAGCAGAGGGAGTGGGTGCCGGAGTGGAGCGGCCGGATGAGTCCTCTTCATACTCCTCATACTCCTCGGTAAGCCCCGATACAGGGCGGTAGATCCCTGCTGAAAAACGGGGGGGATCTTCAACAAGGCTCCTGGAGGGGCTAAATCCCACCTTCTGAAGAGGGATCTCTCCCGATCCAGCTGACCGGGAGGGTTCTGGAATCTCGGGAAGGTCAAAGGGAAGGTCAAAGAAAGCTGCCCTGGCCCCTGGAGAGCTCTTTTCGGCCCCTGGGATTGCTTTGGAGAGGATAGCTGCTGCTTCATCCATCCCCACCGGCTCGGGAAGAGGAGGAAGGGCGAATCTTTCTTCGATATCCGACTGTTCCGGATTATTCAGGGTGCCTGGATTATTCAGGGTGCCCGGATTTTGAACCGAATCCACTTGCGGCAGTAAATCTTCGCCAGGGGATCGGGAGCCCCCGGGTAAAGAGGCAATCGTAACTGAATCCTCTGTTTCTGAACCTTTAGCAGCTGGGAACCCCGCACAGGATCCAAGAAGGAGGATACTCGCTACTAGTATCAGGTAGTAGGCTCTCATGGTATCTGTTCCAAAAATTTTCGAACCTCCCTGTCGGTGTTTGCCTCCACATCATCCTTTAGAATCTCCTCTGGAGGAGTCCACCAGGGAGAGAGCCTGGAAACAGTCCAGGGAAGATCGGTTTGACGAAAAAAACGAAGTTTCACCTCACCGGGGGTCTCCCAGGTGTGGGGAAGAATGAGGGTCTCCGGATCAATGGATGCAGGTGTGGTCTCAAGCACCTGCTCCCTCTCTAACGTATCCCCTGGTGATACTGCTTCATCATCCCTCCCGGATCCTGAAACAAGGAGGATAAGGAGCGTTATCACCAGGGCAAGGAGGGTAATACCTAGGGTGAGAAGAAGATAGATGCGAAATGATCTACTGCGCAGGAACTCCATCTGTCTCGCCAACCTCCTCTTCCACCACGTTTCCATCCTCCGCCAGGCGGACCGCAATTACCCTGGAAACTCCTGACTCCTCCATGGTTACACCCAGCAGGGTTCGTGCTCCTGCAACGGTCTTTTTATTGTGGGTGATGACCACAAACTGACTCTTCTTGCCAAACTCCATCAGCACATTGATAAACCGCCCCACGTTCGATTCATCCAGGGCCGCATCTATTTCATCGAGAATACAAAAAGGTGAAGGTTTCACCATGTAAGTGGCGAAAAGAAGCCCCACGGCGGTAAGACTCCGTTCTCCTCCGGAGAGGAGGGATATATTCTCCAACTTCTTCCCCGGCGGCTGGGCGAAAATTTCGATGCCGCTGGTAAGCACCTTATCCGGCTCGGTGAGTTGCAACTCTCCCCTGCCCCCGCCAAAGAGGCGGCGAAACATGGAGTGGAAGTTCTTTTTAATCTTCTCATAGGACTCCAGAAAGAGCTCTGTGGATTCGGTGCGGATCTGTTTGGTAATCCGGTTGAGATCTTCTCTTGCTTTGTAGAGATCCTCCAGCTGACCATTTAAGAAGTCGTAGCGCTCCTTTACCTCCGCAAACTCCTCCGGAGCCATAAGGTTTACCTGTCCCAGATTCTTCAGGTCACTTTTAACCTTGGAAAGCTCCTCTCGAAGCCCCCCGGAATCCGCCTTTAGCTCGAACATCCGGGAGTCGTAGTCATTCAGATCCCGGCTGTGCCGGTCAGCGAAATTGTCGTAAATATTTTTAATCTCCGTATTAATGGAAGCAAGGCTCATCTGCAGCTGTTCTACCTGGTTTTGCACCTTTCCAAGCTGGTCCATCTGCTGTTTCAAGCTGCTCTCTTTTTTCAGAAGCTCTTTGTTCCGGTCCTGGATTCCCGACTCCAGGGTGGAGAGCTCCTTTTTCAGCTCCTTCTCCTGGGATTCCAAAGCCTTCTGTTCCGCCTCAAGTTCTTTGATTTTTCCGGAGTTCTCCTTGAGATTGACTTTACAGCGCTCAGCCTCCCGAACCGCTTCGTCGAGCTGCCGTTTCTGCTCCCGAATCTCCCGCTCCAGGCCGGAGAGGGATTCCTGCATAGCCCCTTTCTGGGTATCCATCCTGGCCCGGCTGATACGAAGCTCCTCCAGGGTCTTGCGGTATTCATCGATCTTTGCCGAAAGCGTTCGATTCTCTTCCCGAAGCGCTGTTATCTCCTGCCGCCTTTTGGAGACCCCAGTTGCTGCAGTTTCAATTTGGGCATCGATCTCCCTTTTCCGGGTGATAATCCCTTCAGGTGCGAGAAACTCGTCGATAAAGGAGGGAACAGCGTTTCGGTAGTTGCCAAAGAGTTCGGATAGCCGGGATGCCTGAAGTCCCGCCTGAGAGAGCCCCTCCTTGAGAGCCAGGAGGGTTTTCTCCCGCTCCGCCTCGGCAAGCTTGAGAGCGTCATCGGCCATGGAGTGTTTCCCTTTTAGCTGAATCTGCAGCCCCTCCAGGTTTTTGAGGATCTCCTCCTCCATGGCAGCCCGTTCTTTCCGGGAATAGCCTGTCTCCTTCAGCTTGCTGTCCAGCTGGGTAACAATGTCGTCGGTGATCTCCCGGAGACTTCCCTGCAGCTCGCTCTGCTGCGCCTCCAGATCTGCTATCTCCCCCTCTTTCCTGGCGATAGCCTTTTCGTTCTCCCCAATCCGGCCGCCTGCAGCATCAATACTGCGGGTAAAACTGTGAATATTCTCTTTTACTTCGGCGATCTGCTTCTCGAAATCCTCCAGGCTCTGTCGTTTCTGGGCCGATGACTCTTCTCCAGAGAGGATTTTCTCCTTGATCCCGGTCTGCCGGCTAAGCGCAGCCTGGGCTTGCCGATCAAGTTCTGTGCTTCGCTCTGTAAGGATCTGCCTTCGGCTCTCCCGGTTGTTCTTTTCGATATCGATACCATAGAGCTTCTTCTGCGCCTCAATGAGCCGGGATTCCATGGTGTTTACCTGGTCCAGACTCTGCTCCAGAGTCTCGTTTATCGAATCGATCTCTTTGCGAAGTTTGTCCCGGCTGCCGCTCTTCTCTTTTAGCTTTTCCTCTTTCTGATGCTGATCCTCCAAGATTCCCTTCAGCTTTAAGAGCTGGATATCAAGCTCCAGTTCGAAAGTTCTCTCCCGGAAGGATCGATAGGCGGCGGTCTTCTCGGACTGTACCTTCAAGGTATCGTAGGAGCGCTTCACCTCCCGAAGAATACCCTCAACCTGCCGCATATTCTCTTCCGTCTTCTGCAGCTTTCGCTCCGCTTCAGCTCCTTTGATCTTGTACTTGGTAATCCCCGCCGCCTCTTCAAAGATGTAGCGCCGCTCCTCAGGCTTGTTGGAAAGAATTTGATCGATCTTTCCCTGCTCCATGATGGAATAGGAGGACTTTCCGATACCGGTATCGAAAAAGAGCTCCCGCACCTCCCGGAGCTTCACCGGGGCGGAGTTGATAAAATATTCCGACTCCCCTGAACGGTGGAGCCGCCGTCTCACCTCGATTTCCGGCAGCTCAATAGGAAGGGTACCATCATCGTTGCTCAAGGTAAGGGTTACTTCCGCCACATTTAACGCTTTACGGTTCTCCGTGCCGTTGAAGATCACATCCTCCATCTTCTCAGCCCGGAGGGTCCGGGTAGACTGCTCCCCCAGGACCCACTTGATTGCATCCACCACATTACTCTTCCCACAGCCGTTGGGCCCAAGAAGAGCACTGATACCATCGCGAAACTCAATACGACTTCTATCTGCAAAGGATTTAAATCCGAACAGTTGTACGCTTTTTAGAAACACCGATTCTCCCAATCTTGCCCGCTGTTCTGCAGGAAAGTTCTGATTTTTGCACCCCTGACTATATCACGTATACAAGATCAGTCCAACTGGAATAGAATGCACTTATGGAAACTGTTTGCGGAATTGACGAGGCGGGAAGAGGCCCCCTGGCCGGTCCGGTTACCGCCGGAGCGGTGGTACTCCCCGAGGATTTTCCCCTGGAACTCCTGGCCGATTCAAAAAGCCTCTCCGCAAAAAAACGCAATATCGCCCTGCAGGAGATTCTGGAATTGGCTTTTTTTGGAATAGGATGGGCCTGGCCGGAAGAAATCGACCACATCAATATCCACCAAGCATCCCTTTTGGCTATGACCCGGGCCTGGTTTGATCTATCCAGGGATGTAAGAGCCCAGGTCTCCCTGGTTCAGGTAGACGGAAAGTTTCCTCCCAGGCTAGAAGTGGCCCCCCAAGAGGCCGCACCCCCAAAGAAGGCATCCCGGGGAAGCTCAGTGGAGAACCTGATGGGGAACGCCGCTCCGGGGCCAGATAGTGTTCCGGCTGGATGCAAAATAGCTCAAGCTCCGGTGGAGGCAGTAATAAAGGGAGACACCATCCATCCTCACATTCAGGCTGCCTCAATCCTGGCAAAAGAGGCCCGGGACAGGTGGATGATTCGCTACAGCTGGATCGAACCTGCCTGGGAGTTCGGACGCCACAAGGGTTATCCCACAGCCCTCCACCGAAAGCTTTGCCTCCAGGAGGGACTATCGGAGATTCACCGCCGCAGTTTCAGGATTTTTTCCGAATAAACTCCAGAGCCTTATCCAGCTCCCGGGTGAAGTTCTCCAGCTCCTCTTCAAAAACAATAACTGATTGCCGATCGTAACCGCCGATATCTCCCTGCTTCTTACTCTCCACAATGTTAAGAAAGAGGTCGCCGTGGCGATTCTCTTTTACATTGAAAAAGTAGGTGCGCTTTTCCGTATTCAGCTTTGTGGAAAAGACTTCCCCCCGTAATCCCATGATAATCCTTCCTTATCCTTACTCATAATCTATTCCATTTCAGGTGGACCGATAGTACCGTACAACGGGGAACCTTTCAAGCCGCCAGCCGGGAACAGGGCGGCCAGAACAGGGCTTACCCCGGGGGAGATCTTACCCAGGGTCCCACAGGGAGAGCTTGTCCCGGGGACTTGACATTTTTTCAGATTTCCCGTAAAAACTACCACACAAAGCGGTGCTTGACAGCCTCCGCCAAATTTCTTGCGTCCGTCGTATAATGGCTATTACCTCAGCCTTCCAAGCTGATGATGTCGGTTCGATTCCGATCGGACGCTGAAATCGAGAGCCGCGGGTGAGCGTAGCTCACACATGGCCGAGAT
>CAYMWV010000084.1:655-13921 GCA_964394395.1 uncultured Sediminispirochaeta sp. | reverse complement strand
CCAGCCAGGGAAGCGAGTATTTGAGGTGGGGATTATCTTTGATCCGGAGAAGAGGGATCTGGGGAGCTTTGGCTGGAATGAACCTTGCAGCCACTAAATCCCGCTACTATAGCATTCTATTCCTGATGTGTAGCGCTTGCTCCCACTTCCTCAACTATTGTCATGAATGATTCAATCTTAACATCGGGAGGACAGGAATCACTGTTGGCTAAGACCAGTCCTCTACGAGAACAGTTGCGAAGGATTTCCCTCACATAAGTACGTAATGCCGCTTCATCCATGGTTTCAAGCATAACAGGATCAATCCCCCCAATCACCGCTGTTCCGGCAGGTGAAAGGATCTTTTGAGCTTCCCAGATATGGGTGTTCCCGGTAGGCGGTGGAGAGATGGATTCCACCGCATCGACTCCTTCTTCCGCCATCATCGGAAGGAGGTCCTTTATATGGCCACAGGCATGGTGCAAAAGCAGTTTTCCTTCCCGATGAAGGGCCGCTCCCCATTTCCGTAGTTCAGATGCAATATACTTTTCAAACTGATCAGGGTGGACATTCATGGTAGAACTATCCTCCCAGCTGATAAAAGCTTCTACGGGGCTCTCCACCGATATCTCAACGGCCTCCCTTGCCTTATCGTTCATGACCGCTGTTACCTGGGCAATAAGATCAGGATGATCGTAAAGGTCGTATACCAGCTGCACCGTTCCTACAAAGTGTTCTATCAGGGACTGGAAGGGGGTTTTAAGAAAAGGAGATACTTGAGCTACAACAAGGCCCTCATCTCCCACTTCCTTTATCATTCCGGCCGCTTCCGAATAATCAGCTTCAAATGTCATCCTTTCAATCAGATAGAGGAGAATCTTGTAATCTTCCACTGTTTTAACCGGATGGGAGCTTATCATCCAGCTCCTGGCAGCCTCCGCCCATGTATGCTCCATCTCCAGGGTGCCTATGGGAGTCTCCCATCTTACCTGCCGTTTACTATCCTTCCGGGTGTACCGAATATCACATCCTTTAAATTCCAGGGAAGAGTTGCCGGTCCCGTCACCATTCCCCCCCCAGTTCAATCCAAGGATATCCTGGGAACGAAAGCAGACTGTTTGACCCCGCAGCAAAGGATCGGCGCCAATCTCTTTCATAAAGCGGAACTGCCCTTTCTCCTGTATTTTTTGGGGAGCAAAATCCCACCAGTAGGCAAGAAAGGGCGAGAAAGGAACCCGGTCAACCTCTTTCAAACGAATTGCCGAAAGAAGTCGCTCTTTCACACTCATTCGGGAAGGGGAAGAAACATCCTTTACCATTACAGTCCACCTTGTAAACGGAGTGTTTTGATCTCATAGGGAGTAAACGACAGGGAAAGTTCTTTTTGAGGAGATAGAAATGCCTCCGGTTCCTCCAGGAGGGAACAGGTGGCGATTGTTTCGGGAACTGAAGCTAACAGCAGCTTGATATCTTTTGCACTTCCAAGAAACTCATAAAGTCGAAGAATGATATCGCCCCCGGATTCTGCTTCCTTAACAGTTTCGATTTTCACCCCCGAACCTTCTATCAAGAAGGGAGACCCAAAAATCTCCCCCTGGATATCCTCTCCCGAAGCTCCTCCCTCCAGCGCCTTTGCTTCAACCTCAATTACTCTTGGCGGAGCATTCAAATCCCAGGCTTGTTTGAACAACTCTTCTTCTCCCGAACTGCTGTGAAGCGGAAGGAAGGAAAGGGTAACAGCATGCTCTCCTTTATCTGCCGTCTCGTCCGGGTTTATCGGACTTCTTAACAGATTCATATCTATGATATTGCCTTTACAATAGGCTCCATATTTCCCATCATTAAGAACAGCAAAAGTGAGATCCCCTTCTCTGACTGCTACAAACCGGTGCAGAGGCACCTCAAATTTTGCCTGCTCCCAACTGGTGTTGTCGTGTACAGCCCGATATACAGCTCCCCATTGGATTTCATAACACGCTTCCCGATAATGAAGATTGGAGTGTGTCTCCATCCTGAGCATTTTTCTGGTCTCCTGCCAATCAATCATAAATTCCATATCGATCCTGGGACTGTGAGCGTAGAGTCGGATAGTACGTTCAACTGTTGATACTCCTACTGAAAAGGTCTGTTTCACCTCCACCAGCAGGTCTGACGCAAATACTATTTCCTGGCCCCTCAGAACTGCGAGTGCCGGCTTGCTGTTGCGATAATGGGAGTCAATATCCCAGGCTTCCCATTTATGGGGGTGGTCATGCCATAGCTTCAATACCCCGGAAGGGGCGGATAGCATCTCCCTTCCGGTTTCCAATTCAACAATAGAAGAAATCCATCCCGACTCACCAATAGTCATCTGAAAAAAAGCGTTTTGAAAATTCAGCCCCTTGCGGATGATTTTTTTGAACAAGAACTCTTCCCTGTCATGATTGGCAGTAATCACTTTTGCAGAAAAAGGAGACAGAGTGCAGATAAACGGCTGGCCTGCAGTTGTCTTCAGCAATACCGTACGGGAAAAGCTGAGGCTGTTCATTACAAGGAATGAGCCTTTGCCCTCCTCACAGCCGGCAATGGTCAGAAGCTTCCCTCTACAATATAATTCAAGTTCAGCAGCAAGGTTTCCAAGGCTCTTTTCCGCATCTTCATTCACTTTCCTTATGCTTGATCCCGGGAGAATGTCGTGAAACTGGTAAAGGAGCAATATTTTCCAGAGTTTTTCAAAATAATCTCGTTCCCCTTTTCCCGAAAGAACTGAAAGGAACTCTGCTTCCTGCAGTAAGTGTTCACACCGTCGGTTGAGTTTCTTAATCCTTCCCTGAGTGGTATATGTGCCCCGATGGAGTTCAAGATAGAGTTCACCTTTCCAGACCTTGAATTGGGATGATCCACTTCTCTCAATTTCCTCCTCCAGGTGGTGAAAAAACTGCGCAGCAGTAGAGGGTTTTACTTTCGGTAATCCTTCACAATCATCAGCTCTGAGCATATATTCTATATGTCCCCTTGATGGACCGCCCCCTCCGTCACCGATGCCGTACATGTTGAGAAAGCCATCTGTCAGACCCCCCTCCTGAAAAGCTTCTTCAGCGTTAATCAGCCTCTTTGGGGAATTGTCAAGATGATAATCACCAGCCGGAAGGAAATGGGAAAGAACACGACTTCCATCAATACCTTCCCAAAAGAAGGTGTGATAGGGGAAGCTGTTGGTATCGTTCCAGCTTATCTTCATGGTAGTGAAGTAGCTGATCCCGCATTTTTTCAATATCTGAGGTAATGAAGCGGGATAACCGAAGACATCAGGAAGCCAAAGGTTGGTGATCCGTATGTTAAAGGCTTCCTGGAAAAACCGTATTCCATAAAGACATTGACGAAGCAACGCCTCACCACCTGCAAGATTCATATCCGGTTCCACCCACATGGCGCCCTGACACTCCCAACGCCCCTGCCGTACCGCTTCACTAATTCTTTGGAAGAGCTCCGGTCTATCCTCCTTTACCCACTGATACAACTGAGGCTGACTCGCACCAAATATATACGATGGATATTCCTTCATCATTTGCAGGGCTGTTGCAAAGGTTCTTACCGCTTTTCGGCGGGATTCCTCCATCGGCCACAGCCAGGCAATATCAAGATGTCCATGCCCTACCGACCATGCAGTGAGGGAACTTGCATTTGCTGGCGAATTCAGAAGCCTGGATGTTATCTCGCTGCAAGCGTCCAACTCTTCACCTTCTTTCCAGAGTGAATAAATCTGTTCAAGTCCATGAAGAATTTTTTTGCACCGGGAAGATGCAGGATTTAGGCGCCGGGCAAGATCAACAAGAAAGAAAAGATCAAGAGCCAGACGCCACCAAGCTCTCCGAAACAAAGAACACTCGCATTGTCTTAAGTAAAATTCCTTTTTCCCCCAGGAACCAAAGATCTCATTCGCAGAAAGTTCAACAAGTAGCTCAACTTTTTCGCCTCCCTTGCAACTGGAGAAAAGTGGGACCCTTCGCTTTCTATGAAACAGGGTCCTGCTGTTATGATTGGTAATTCCACACAGCGCCTTCCCATCTATAAAAACCGTTCCTTCACTTTCAGTATCGATGAGGGCAAGCACTTCGTTTCTCCGCCAATCAAGGGGCAGAGTCCCGGATAGTTTCAGCCAGCCCCGTTCCCAGAGCAGACCCCACTTATCGCCGGGAACAATCGGTAGAAAATCAAGACTCCCCGCTTCCTCCAGAGGAACAATTTCTGAACCGGTAGAGGCAAAACCGGCAGTCAGAGGCAGGGGAGGATTCAGGTAACGCCCATCAATTACGGTTCCGGCAAGGGGCTCCGCTTTCGCCAAAACCAGCTCGTTCTGATCCATCAGCGCCTAACCTTTGATTCCCGACATGACAATCCCCTTCTCAAAGTATTTCTGGCTGAAGAGATAAAGAACTAGTATTGGAATTATGGAAACCACCGCCCCAGCCATAATAAGATTCCACCGAGAGATATAGAGTCCTTTAAAATATGCCAGGCCCAGGGTAAGAGTAAATTTATTCACATTATTGAGAAAGATAAGAGGTGAAAGCAAATCATTCCAGGATCCCATGAAAGCGAAAACCGCAAGTACTGCCAACGCAGGTTTTACCAAAGGAAGCATAATTCGGATAAAAATAACAAACTGATTACAACCGTCAATCTCCGCAGATTCTCCCAATTCGTTGGGAATAGTCATAAAAAACTGCTTCATCAAAAAAACTCCAAAAGGTGTAAAAAAGGCAGGAAGGATCAACGGCCAGTGGGTATCTATCCATCCTATTCTGGTAATAAGCAGAAAGAGCGGGATAATTCTCACCTGAACAGGGATCATAAGCGTTCCCAAATATGCAAAGAAAAGAACATCACGCCCCCGGAATTTAATTTTAGCAAAGGCGTAACCCGCCAGACTGCTAAAAAAGAGTTGTCCCAATACCGAAGAAATCGTGACTTTGAAAGAGTTGGCAATAAACAGTGCAAGAGGGCGCTCGGTAAAAATCTCAATATAATTCCTCCAGAGAGCCGGATCAGGTATCCAGACTGGAGGTATTTTCATCACATCGTACTGTGTTTTCAAAGATGATGATACCATCCAGAGAAATGGGACGATCATTGTAAACGCAATAAGGATAAGGAGCATGTGCTTTACTACTGTATCTGCTACTCTTTTCCTCATGCCTTTGCTCCTTGCTATTGCTAGTAAGAGATTTCTGCCCATTTTTTAGAATACCGGTGTTGTATCAGAGAGATAAAAAAGATCAGGAAAAAGAGAACGTAGGCAATCGCCGAAGCGTAACCCATCTTGAGAAACCTAAAGGCGTTTGAGTAGAGGTACAGAACAATGGTCTGGGTTGCATTTGCAGGACCTCCTCCGGTCATTAGATACACCTGCTCAAAAATCTGAAAGATCTGAATGAGAGCAATCACCGTAATAAAATAGGTGGTAGGCCCAAGAAGAGGTACGGTAATGGAAAAAAACTTTCTCACCTTTCCTGCTCCATCTATCTCCGCTGACTCATAGAGCTGATCAGGAATTCCCTGCAATCCGGCAAGGAAAATGGTCATATTGTATCCAAGAATCTTCCACACTGTCATGATCGACAACGAAACCAGAGCTGTTCCTCTGTTGGTAAGCCATCCCACAGGCTTTACATCTATAATACTCAGCATGGCGTTTATCAAACCAAAATCGGTATTGTAAAGCAGTGTCCACACCAATGAGACTGCAGTAAGACTGGTTACCACCGGAATAAAAATCATAACCCGATATATTCTGGCAAATTTCATTTCATTTAAGGTAACCGCAAGAAGCAGACTCAAGACTATGGAAGCGGGAATAATCATCAAGACCAATAAAAGGGTGTTTGAAAGTGCTTTTAAAAAGACGTGGTCACCTAAAAGATCGATATAGTTTTGAATACCATTAAAGCTGAAACTGGTGTATATATTCCAATCGGTGAAGCTGATAAAGAGAGAGGCAAGAACCGGAAAGAGGGTAAAGATAAGAAAACCAATCAAATGAGGAGTAATAAAGATATATCCGTACATGGCATTTCGATCTCGTTTCTTTTTCATCAACCCTCTCCCAGAACCGGGACGGCAACCATTATGGCTGCCGTCCTCTGTGTTTTCACTGTAAAAACGATCTTCTCAATCTTCTATTTTTTAGAAAGGCCCCAGTTTTTTTACAATCTCATCATGAGCGCTCTGAAGTGCTTCTTTTGCAGATTTATTATTGAAGATCATCTCCTCAAGCTCACTGGAAAGAATTTCCGCAAAAAGGTTCCCCTCACCGAATATCTCATCTGCCCTGGCATACTGGGTCTGTTCAGAAAACAACCGCATATGTCTACCCAACTCAGGATCATTATCATACATATTTGAAAGCTCTTTTAGAGGTGGTACGGTTACCCATTCAGTCCACCATTCTTCAAGGAAATCGGTATCTGTTGCGAGATGGACCATGTACTCGTAAGCTTCTTTTGGATAACTGGTGTTCTTGAAAGCGGCTATACCTTCTCCACCAAGTGTGGTAGCCCTCATGCGCCCCTTCGGAAGGAACACCACATCCCACTTATCTTTCAGGTTAGGATCTGAGTTGTAATTCTGCAGATTCCAGGGTCCGTTCACTGTCATGGCAACCTTTTCTGTCAGAAACCGGTCAACCCCTGGACCAGGAGCATTCTTTGGAGCTGATTTATCCACATTTACAAGGGTATTCCAGAAATCTGCAGCAGCTACACCTTCAGGAGTATTGAAGAGAGGAACACCATTTTTTCCCATCAGTTCACCCCCTGCCTGCCACAAAAACGATTTCCATAGATGTAATTTCCAACTGGTACTTGTTGTATAGACCGGAAGCTCAATGCCAAACTGGTTCTTTGTGGGATCAGTTAAAGCTTTGGCATTTTTACGAAGGTCTTCCCAGGTCCAGTCATTGGTGGGATAGGGAATTCCAGCTTCATCAAAGAGAGCCTTGTTGTAGAACAAGCCGAGATTGTTTGAAGTAACCCGGAATCCATAGACACCCCCATCATACACCATACTATCCCAAAGAGCGTCATAAAACTTGTCCTCATGCTCCCAGGCACCAAACTCATTCAGGTTCAATAGTTTATCATTTACGATGAGGTCGGCATAATTTCCAAGAAAACTGATATCGGGATTCGTTCCTCCGGCAACTACCAATGGAAGTTTTTCCAGGTAAGCATCCAGAGAGAGGGGAACAATGTTTATTTCAACCCCGGTTTTCTCGGTCCACGCTTTTGCGTCCTCTTCTATAACTTTCGCTGCAGCTTCATTCCAGCCCCAGATCCACACTTCCAGACTTGCTTTTCCTGCAGCTTCTGCACTATCTTTCTGACCACCACCGTAGACAGAAAAGACAGCAACAATGCATAACAGGAACAGAATAACTCGCTTTTTCATCTTAGCCTCCTTAGCTTTCAGATATATTTATTATTGATCACCTACAAGCAGCTGTCCATGAAACAGCTTGCCATTATTTAGCACTAGATTGTCTTACTTATTCTCTCCCACTCTTCAAATACGGTTCTTACATTCTCTATACGACCACCAGGTCCAAATTCACACTGGGCAATACAGCCTCCATTATTCCAAAGGGATGAAAAAACATTCTGAACTGCGGTCTGTACTTCTTCAAAACTGGCCATGCTTAAAAGGTGTTGTCGATCAATCTCCCCCCAAAAGGTAATTTTTCCCGCAAAAGAGGAAAGTTTATCGAGTCCCATACAGAAAATCTGGGAATTGATTGCATCCAGCCCCAGCTCAATCAGATCCGGCAGAATATCCAGAATAAATCCATCGGAATGCATAAAGGTTTTCTTTCCCTTCGAATGGGCAAGATTAATATAATCGGCATAAAATGGTTTAAAAATCTCTCTCCACATAGCGGGGTTAACAAGAAGAGATGATTGCGAACCCCAGTCATCCATAAAAAATATTCCATCAATTTCGGTATCAACCCAGGCTTCAATCAATTCAAGATTAAAGCGATGAATCTTCTTGAAGAATGCAAGCATCTCCTCATTACCGTATCCTAAATCCATATAGAGCTGCTCTGTTCCACGAAGAAATTGCATTCTTTCAAAAGGACGGGCTAAAAGAGGAGAAAGCACAAATCTGTCGCTCTCCCTGCAGAATTGATTTACCAGCTCCCGGTTAAAAGTTAAACGTTCCCTTGGGAAATGCACCTTATCAGCATCACTCCAATCCATGGTTGCCACAAGAGGATTTTTTATTTCTCCGATAATACCATCCTGAAGCTGGACGAACTCTGCTCCCCATGGATCTATATATGTGCCAATACGGTAAGGATCACCTTTTCCAAAAAGTGGCTCAGATAAAACTTCCGGAGCATGAACAATATCATTGGGAAAACGATTTACCAACTGTTCAAAATCATCTCCAAATTCCAATTTTGCCCAGGGAAGGGTCCACATTTCTCTGGGAACTTCCCCTGGGCCGGAACATGAGAGCGTATTAAAAACCAGTTCTCTTCTAGTCATTCCTCCCCCTTCAATTCACCATAGCAGGTGAATAACGTATAGTATGTGCCAAGGTACCGCCTTTCCGCAGGAACCGGAAATAGAAACCCAACTCCCTCGCACTGGAGGGTCTCTCTGTATGTATGCTCGCCATAACCAGCAGTTGATTCTTTCCCTTTTTTAACAAAACAGGCTTTTCATGCACGATCACAGGAACCGGCTCATTGGTGACTATAATCTTTTCGTTATTTAACCAGATCGTCAGATGGTCTTCACCACCATATTCAACTAGTACTTCCATGCTCTCATCTACATAGAGAGCACTATATGCGCAAGCCAGAGCAGAAAAGAGCTTTCTTTTTTCTGCGGTAGCAGCTGTTCCGGTCAGTCCAACCCTGCGTAAATTCACATACCCATAACAGGGAAAAGCCCGGTTGGCGTGATATTGCCAGTTGGAAAGTTGCAACAGGGAGTCGATACCGTCCTTTCTGAATCGGTCCTCCTCTTCTATAGGCAAGGGCCCGATCATGGAAAATCGGGTAGCCCATCCGCTTCCCCACTCTACTTTTTTGGTAACAGGTAGATTCCCGATTTCACCCTCAATAAAAACAGAATATCTTAGGGGAAGGGCCATCGAAACCGGAAGCAATTTCCATACCAGGCTTGTATTGATTGATGCTTTCCCAGAAAACTCCAGTGGGCCAATAACAGTCCATCCAGCCGGAGGAGTGATCTTGAACCGATAGGGCAATCCGACAGATTTTTTGGAGAAAGTTCCCTGAAGCAAGGTTCTTCCATTTTCATTGTAATCAATATCAAAAACAATCCCGGTATCCGGGTACTTCATATGCAGCATTGTCTGAAAATGTAATGTAATACCTGATACCCCGATATTCTTTATCGTGCAAAAATCACCTGGCCTTAGATTATACCTGCTGTTCTTTTTCTTATCCTCACTAATGAGCAATAGCTTCTTTACATCATCATATTGTAAAGAAACTTCCAGGGGCTCATATGAATACCCCTTTCCCAACTCGTCGCGATATACGATTTCATTGGAAACACCCGGAAAAGCAATAACCGTTACCTTCTCGAAGAGATCCTCAAAACGAATATCCGCATAATCCGATACATCGCAAACGGGAATTATTGCACCAGCCTTTACAAAAAGAGGAATCTCTCCAAGTGGAGCAGAGACAGTTATATGAGCAGGGCCGGTGACAGAGTCTCCGGTCCAGAAATCGTACCACACGCCTGCCGGCAGATACACCTGCTTTGATCGTTCCCCTTTCCTGCTTACAGGAGCAACCATCATAGAACTTCCAAAAAGAAACTGATCGTCGCACATAGAAGCTTCATCATCATCAGGGAAGTCAAAGAACAGCGGCCGCATCAGGGGAATCCCTTTTTCACATGTTGCATAAACAGCATTCATGATATATGGGGCGAGTCGATATCGTAGATTAATATATTTTTTTACTATGGCTTCGGTTTCTTCGCCAAAGGACCATGGTTCATTTCCAGGCCGGGTTCCATGACTTCGAAATATTGGACAAAAGGTTCCGTACTGAAACCAGCGGATGTAGAGCTCAGGGCTGAATTCCTGAATCCCATGATATCCCTCATATCCGGTTACACCGCTGAAAAAGCCGCCGATATCGGTACACCAGAAAGGGAATCCGGAGGCACACATTCCAAGGCCTACCCTGATCTGCTCTTCAAATATGCTCCATCGTGAAGCTATATCTCCGGACCAGATTCCAGTCCCGTAACGATGCATCCCCATTGCCCCGGAGCGATGAAGCTGAAAAACCCGATGCTCCTTTTTCCGACTCCTCTTCACATGTCCCTGAAATAGTGTTTTCGCCCAGAGGAGGGAATACTGGTTGTGATTGATAAGGCGATCACCGACGGCACTTACCGTGCCGGGAAGATCTTCCTCCGGTTCCCCCATATCCGCCCAATAGCCGTCGATTCCCTGCTCAAACAGGGTAGACATCCCCTCTATCCAGACATCGGCTGCCTCGGGGTGGGAGAAGTCAAAGGTCGACCTCCCACCGACCGGCACTTTGTTCAATACCCCCTGTTCTTTGTAGTGACCAAACAACCGGGACTCTTCATCAAAAAAAGGATGGAGGGCCAGCATGAGCTTAACCTTTCTTTCGTGCATACCATCAATCATTCCCTGGGGGTCGGAAAAAAACTGCAGATTCCAGGATAGATCCCCAAAATTGCGAAACCACAGCCAATCGATGATAAGAGCCTCCACAGGTATGGAACGTTTTTTGAAACCGTCCAGTATTATTGAAACCTCTTCCTGACTTCTGTAACGATTTCTGGACTGGAGATAACCAAAGGCCCATTTTGGGGGAAGCAATGGAAGTCCTGTCAGATAATAGTATCCTGACAAGAGCTCTTCAGGAGAACACCCTTTCCAGATATAGAAAGTTAATGCAGAATCGCAGATAATAATCCTTGCGCCTCCTTGGGTATTAACCTCCTCCCTTTTCAGCTTTTCCGGGATGGGGCAAAGGGTTGCTGCAAGCTCGCTTTCAGGGCATTCATCTCCTTTTCCGAAAACCATTTTACCAGCCCCCGTAGAAGCAACCATTAGTCCATAACCTTTCGAAGAATAGAAAAAGGGGAATCCAATGTTTGAGGCGTGGTCGATGGTTCCAAATTGATTCCAGAGAAACCGGGCGCTGTTTCGATGATCAATACGACCAAGGGGATCCTGGCCGGTCCCCCAGATTTTTTCATTCCGGTCAAGATCAATATCCAGAGTAAACCAGTACAGCTTATCCTCTGTATCTGGTTTTACAGTTTCACTGCTTACTGCAGTAATATGCAGACTGAATTTCTGCAAATCAATTTCTATACTTTTACCGCTGGCAAGATGATGAGAAATCGGTATGCCGGCTGCTTTCTCATCAAGAACAGGAGACAGTTTTCCAGGGGTCTTCCGGGAGGGTTCCCATTCAAGGTGATAAAAATCTTTCTGTGTATAACCGTCATTCATTGTTCAAATAGTAGGTTCACTTTAACAAGAAGTACATGTTCCAGAATTCTTTTTTTTAGCACTACATTGACAAAAGGTATTGATGCATTGCGTTTTTGAACCATTACGATACCAATTTTCTTGACAACGATTTTGTTAGAGCTCAGAATAAATCACCAGAAAAAGGAAGGATTATTAACTATGGCAAATTTCGAAGATCTGAGAAAGCATTTATTGGGTGAGAAAAAATCTTCCCACATTTTTATTGGAGACCTTTTTATTGATGAACTCCTGCTGAAAGCGTATTGTGAAAAACATCTACAAAAGGAATGGATAAGAAAAGATGAGGACATCAGAGGCTACTGTGACAATAAAATAGCTGTCTATAAAGATATGGGGTTTACATTTGTCCCTGAATCGCACTGGATTCACAGCTGGATCGGTATACCCGAAGTGGCGACATGGATCAATGAGCACGCAGGGCTGATAAAAGATAGAAAGGATTTTGACAGGTTCCCCTGGGATGCAATCGAACCCTACATGGAAGAACACAAAGCTTTATGTGATCTTCTTCCGGAAGATATGAAGATAGTTGTGGAGACCGGATCGTTTCAGGATATTCTTGATGTTATTGTGGGGTACGAATCAACATTTCTCATGATCTATGATGATCCGCAGCTTCTTAACGACATCATCGACCGGTGGTTCTCCTTCAAGCTGCACTTTTATACAATGATGGTAGAGAAACCCCAGGTCGGTGCAATCTGGCACGCCGATGATCTGGGGAGTAAAACCGGACTATTGATTTCACCGGACTTTGTCAGACAGCATCTGGTACCCTGGTATAAACAGTACAGTGATGCAATCCATAAAGCTGATAAAATGTTCTGGTTCCACTGCTGTGGTAATATTTATAACGATAACATTATTGAAGATCTTATCTACACTGTAAAAATTGATGCATTCCATTCTTTTCAGGATTCAATTATGCCGGTTCAAGATTTTTTAACCAGATATGGTAGTGATGTTGGTGTGATCGGTGGAATTGATGTAGATTTTCTTTCCACCAGCACCCCTGATGAGATAAAGCGCTATATTGAACCCATCCTGGCCACCGCCGAAAGGACTGGAAGATATGCCCTTGGTTCGGGAAACAGTGTAACCGATTACGTTCCATTAGAGAACTGGGAAACGGTTCTGGAAATGGCCAGGGCAAAGGGGAGAGTATGAAATATTGACAGGTCACTATAACAGACATACTATATGCAGATGCCTTCTGAACATTTGTTGGAAAAAACCCCTTTTGCCAACTCACATTTTCTCTGTAATTTCTTTAATCTTCAAACAAGCCATGGAACAATCACCCCTCCGCACTGGCATGAGCATATTGAGTTTGTAAGAATAGAAAAGGGATACACCTCAGCTCAGATCGATGGCGAACTCCTTGAGATGCGTGAAGGCGAGATCATGATGGTAGGCAGACAGCAGATCCACTTCCTGTACAATGATAAACCAATACCCACTAAAGTATCCTGCCTCGTTTTTAACCCAGATATTATCCTCTCTCCTCTCGCAGGAGATATAGAAAAGCATATGATACTCCCCCTGATCACTCATCGATCTCATGTAAACAGGATTCTAAAAAACTCCACGCTTTCACAAACGATCTATCAGAAGCTGGAAGAGATAAGTACCCTTTTTCAACGATCCTTGCCCGGATTTGAACTGTATGTAAAATCAATTCTGCTCCAGATTTTTTCAGAGCTCTACTATTACAGTCAA
>CAYMWV010000084.1:0-645 GCA_964394395.1 uncultured Sediminispirochaeta sp. | reverse complement strand
CAGCTGCTGCGCCTCTGGCCGGCCTCCCACTTCACCAGCCAAACTCAACCTTAATCATCATAATATTGACCGTTTTGACAATCTGTTTCTCTTTTTGCGGGAAAATTATCAAAAGCCTATCACCACCAGAGAGGCTGCAAATATCTCTAACATGAGCAATACCCATTTCTGTCATGTTTTCAAACGGCAGATGGGTATGAGCTTCAAACAATACCTGATGCTGATCAGGGTCAATATCGCTGAAGGACTTTTGAGGGAAACCGAAGACAGTATTGGTAATATTGCAGAGCAGGTAGGATTTCCGGATATCAACTATTTCAGTAGAACCTTTAAAAAGATCCGCGGCCTGCCCCCCTCGAAGATCCGTAATCAAAGTGCAAGCAACCCGGAATATACAATCCCTGCCCCCTGGAAGGAACTGTTATAAGGTCAGGTCAATCATACTTTCCGCAGGTAATTGAGGCTATCTCATAACCTATTTTGAGTACCAGACATGCTCCATATGGCGGTGATTGTAATAGCTCCATCTGTGGTGGTTTGGACAGTTTCGATTCAGTGGGATTAATGTTATGGGACGGCCTGAATTGCCTCTGTTCCAAAAACAGCAGAAACTTTTCCCCACAAGCCTTTCCTTTTCCGCTATAA
>CAYMWV010000083.1:10503-14041 GCA_964394395.1 uncultured Sediminispirochaeta sp. | reverse complement strand
CTCTGCGGCCAAGCGGCGGTATATCCCTTTGGGATCTTCTAGTTGCTGAAAATCGATGAAGAGCTGATTCTGGTATCCTGACAGAATGAGGAAGAGTCCCTTATCAACAATATCCCGGTTTCCCCGGATGAACCAGAGCCCTGTTTTCAGCTCCCGGAAGATGGTAAAAAGGTTCTCCTTTCCCTCTATCCCCAAGCCTTCAGCGAGGCTCTTGCTTACCAGATGCCGCTCCCCGTCGGCTCCTTTCCTGTTGACCGGCACGGAATAAGAGAAGGATCCGGCGGTGGAGTGGTAGGAGTTGTTGAACGCCGCCACCATTGACGCCCCACCCTGCCGGTTGGACCAGACGAAGACATTCTCATCTACCCCGCCGTCCCGGGTGTGGAAATCGTAGAAGAGGAAATGATCTACCTCCGCAAAGAGCCAGCGCATTCTGCAGATGGGGAATATTTCCTGCTCATGCCGTCTTACAAGCTTTTCATCCGGCCGTTCATCATGATAGGCCCGGCGGTACTCCATACCGTACTTTTCCCGAAACCCCTCCACCTGGCCGTGGCCAAACATGGGTAATCCCGGCATGGCGCTCATCATGGTACAGACACCGAAATATTTATCTCCGTCTCCAAACTGGGCGTAGGCGGTGTCTTCGTCGGGGTTGTTCATAAAGTTAACAAAGCGCTTTAGTATCTCCGGATCGTATTCCAGAGTCTGTTTGATGGTTTGCCGGTACTTGCTGTTCTCTTCGTTCTTCAGCATGTTCATGAAGGCGCTGTTGTAGACTCGGTGCATCCCCAGGGTGCGGACAAAATAGCCTTCCATCATCCAGAAGGCTTCGGCCAGAAGCAGGGTGTCCGGAGCCTCGGCGGCTACCCGGTCCACCACTTCCCTCCAGAACTCTTCGGGGATGCGGCGGTGGAACTCTTTATCACTGAGGCCAAACCGGGAGCGGCTGGGAATGGCTCCACCACTTCCCGGCCGGGGATACCATAAGCGTTGGATATGCTTTTTCGCCAGGGTCATAGCCGCATCGAAACGGATGACTGGAAAATTATGGGCCACATGGAGGATAGTCTGAATCACCATCTCCCGGAGTTCCGGGTTTAGATAGTCCAGCTGGGCTGTGTCGTTCCAGGGCATGCTGGTTCCATCGTTTCCATGGTAGAGATACCGGGCCCGACCGGTTTGACGGTTCAGCAGTTTGAAGGTAACCGCCGCATCGGTGTGATCCCAGTAGTGGTCCTCCAGGTGGACGCTGTAGTCGTCCCGGTCCACCAGACTTTCTCCTTCGTAGCGGTAGCCCGGGAAGGGAGGCTCGTCACACTGGAGAAACCACTCCGGATGTTCGAAAAGCCAGTCTGAATCGAGGCCGGTGTGGTTGGGCACCATGTCACTGGCCAGGCGGATACCCCGGCGGGCACAGCGGCTTCTTAGATTGTCCAGGGCTGCCCATCCACCCAGCTCTTCGGCGATTTCGTACCGCTTCAGACTGTAGGCCGATGCTGCCGCCTCGGAGTTCCCGCTCCACTGCTTGATCCTCCGGCTCGCCTCGCTCCGTTCCCAGAGACCGATCAACCAGAGGGTGTTAAAACCCCTGGATGCCAGAATATCCAACTCTTCATCAGGTATCTGATCCAGCCGGGATATCTCCCATCCGTAGTGAACTGAGAGTTGATGGAGCCACACCATGGTACTTTTTGCCAGCAGGACCACTTCGGGCATCCAGTGGCTGTCGGAGGAGAAGCGTTCAAACTCCTCATCTCCCATGGCGTAGGAGGGTACTTCGCTGGGTCCGGGCCCCGGTGGGAATACCGGGCGCTCCTCTTCCTTCAGGTAGTCGATTCCCCGGAGCAGTCCCTCAAGCCAACCACCCAGGTACTCTCCCCAGTTGCTGCGGATATAGTCAAGCTGTGCCAGGAGGCTGTCGGGTTTTGCAATCGAGGGAGCCCGGAGGAAGTCGATCAGGTTCAGTTTCCCCTTGCCGGGGCCGGGGAGAGCGTTCAGATAGATATAAGCGCTGGATATCACATCGTCATATGCGCTTTTTCTTCGCAGATCTGAATCTCTGAAAAATCTCCGCATCCCTTTGGCTGCCGGGTTCCGGTTGGTGATCCAGAGGAGGATAAGCTCTTCAAGGCTCTCCATTCCCCGGCTTTCAGGATCGGACTTCAGGTACTCCGCCGGATCGATCTGGTTGAGTGCCATTTCCCGGTTTGGAAAGAGGGAGAGGAACTGCTCCAGGGTGGACCTGGATTTTTCCATCCCTGGGTCCTCCTCCAGCCGCTGCAGAAGTCCTGCGTCGGATCCTCTCTTTTGCGTTTCGATCCAGCGTTCTATTATATGGTGCTGGATCGCCTTTATCAACGAAAGGGCGTAGATTGAAGCCGCTCCCACCGGCTGGCTGCTCTCTTTCTGAAAACCTGGGGAGTTGATCATCTCCGCAACTCTCTGCGCTTCCTTGAAGGGTAATGGGGGGTGGGTAAACCAGCTGAGCTCCCCCTTAAAGCTATCTATAACCTCAGTGGATACCGGGATGGCCCGAAATATCTTCTCTTTCATCTTTACATCCTGCTCCTCGGCGGGCATTAAGGCTGTCTACACCTCAACTGTTTTGATTTTTATCTTCCTTTTCGTCTTCGTTTTCGTCCAGATTGTTCAGTCGGTCCCGGATTGTGGCTGCTTCTTCATAGTTTTCCTTTTCTACCGCAATCCTGAGAGCCTCTTCCAGCTGCTCTTTCTCCGATTTTCCGACACTCTCCGGTTCAACCGCTGCAGCTTGTTCGGTAATAGATGCGATGGGAAGCCCTGCCTCATCCACCACTCCTTCGCTGATAAAAATTTGACAGCCTGAACGGACTGCAATACCGAGAGCATCGGAGGGGCGGGCGTCCAGAGTAATCTCTTCTCCCTTCCGCTGTAGCTGCAGTTGGGCAAAGTAGGTACCATCTTTCAAACCGGTTATCTCCACCTGGTGGATGTTCACTCCCACGCTTTTCATGGCAGTAATGAAGAGGTCGTGGGTCAAGGGGCGGGGCATCGGGACATTCCCCAATCCGATCAGGATAGATTGGGTCTCCAGTTGTCCAATAAAGATGGGAACAGCAACATCGCTGCCCAGGGGACGCACCAGTACTGCGTTACCCTGATCGGTTCTGGCTACAGTCCAAATTTCCGCTTCAACAAGCATTGACGACATAACATATATCCTCTGCTAAAAGGATACTTCATTTGGGTACCGATTACAACGGGGAGGAAGCCACGGGCCGCCTAAAGTCCGCCTGGAGTCCACCCTAAGCCCCCTTCCGGAGGCACAGTAAAACCACCGGTTTTCCCGGCGGTCGTTTATAAGCCCAGCTCCCTTTCCAGAACCGCTTTGGTGATGCTCAGCACTTCGCCGGTCTCTACCCGCAGCAGGTTGAGGAAGATCTCGAAGCTATCCTCTCTGGCAAACTGTTTCCCGGTGATGATAAACCGGGCGTTGAGGAGGCGGCCAAGTTTGATTGCCGCCTCTTCCGGGGCAGTTTCGGATTCGCTCCCGCCA
>CAYMWV010000083.1:1807-10403 GCA_964394395.1 uncultured Sediminispirochaeta sp. | reverse complement strand
CCATCCCCGGAGCCCCCGGAGCCTGTGGACAAGCTCCCCTCGGTCAGACCTGAAAGGAGGAGTTTCTGTTCCTCCAGAATGGCCTGCAGGTTCTTTCTTTCCACCGGTTTGAATATCTCGCTCTTTCCCGCAGCCAAGAGTAGCTGTTCGGTAAAATATTCAGCGTTCGCTGCCATTCCACCGGAAGCCTCGGAACTGCCAGAACCCACGGGGCCACCGGAAGCGGCAGTTACAATTGGAAGAATAGCAGTGGGGCTCTCCTTCTTTATGAGCAGGGAGGAGTAGGCGGCCAGTTCATCCAGACTCTGGGAGAAGAGCTTTCCAAGGGTCTCTTCTCTTGTCTCTGCATCAATCTTCCGGGCGGTGAGAAAGGGCTTTGGATCGTCCAGGGGTTTTCCGGCAAAGTGGGCCAGCTCCTCCCGGGCAAAGCGGATGATGATTGATTCAAGTTTATCGGTGGCAAAGTTGGCTCCGGTGTGATGGCTTACGCTTCCCGGGCTGCCTCCTTCGCTCTCCCCCCTTTCACCGTAGGTGAGGAAGATAAATTTACCCTCCGTGTAATGAGCTATCTGACGAAGCAGGATCTCCCCCGCCAGGGGCAGTCCCCCGGTTCCCACTCCATAGAGTTTAATCCCCTTTGCCTTTGCCGCTGCCGCAGCGTCGATGTAGCTGTAATCCTGATCTTCATAATCGAGATGGGCCTCTGCGTCGGTGATGACGAAGGCGAGCCTCACCCCCTCCTCTCTCCAGGATACCTCTTCCATGGCGACCCGGAGCGCTTCCTGTAGATCCTCCGGACCATCGCCGCCGCCGTCGGCCACCACCGGAGCAAGTCCGTTCTGAAACCTTACCAAATCCCCCGTGAGGGGTAGACTCTGGGTAACATAGCTGTCCCCCCGATCTTTATAGAGAACCAATCCGAATCGCAGATTGGGCCGGGGTTTTGCCGCTCCCAGATTGAGGTGGATCAGTTCGATGGTTGCTTTGAGCCTATCTATCTCCTCTCCCATGCTGCCGGTGGTGTCAAGGATAAAGAGAATATCCAGGGGGACCGGGTCCGGGACCTCTTTTTGGTTATCTGTTTTCACCTCAATGCTGCGCCGTCCTTCCCGGGAAAAGGAGAGCTCCTGCAGCTGCTTCCCCTGGGGAGTGAATATCGTGGCGGTAAAGTTTGTCACCCCCTCCAGGGAGGGGTAGATGGTGGGATAGAAACGGTAGGTACCGTCAGCAAAGGCCTTTCCCTGTTCTATCAGCGCTCCCCGTTCGTTCTCTCCTCCCCGTCGGATAGTGATCCGGGCTCCGGAAAGGGGATCTCCCTGCTTGTCGAGGATCTGGAAGGAGACCCTTTCGCTAATGTCAAGGGAGTGATAGGGAACTCCCTCGGGCAGGGTACTCAGAAACTCAATAAAACGGCCAAACTGGGAATTGTCATCGGCGTAGCCCGCCTGAAGCCCGGATTCGCCCCCCGAGGAGAGCCGGGGTTCCGGAGCAGCCCCCTCTATGATTCGCATCTCCTCCAGGGGCTCTGTATCGGCGAAGAAGTCGGGTTCAAGGGCAGGAGCTTCAGGTCCGCTTGCCCTCTCCTTTGACGCCGCCTTGGGTGAGCCAGAGGATAGCGAATCAGAAGATGGCGAGTCAGAAGTTTTTGCTTCTTCATCTTTTGTTGTCCCAGTTCCTTCCGATCCTTCGGCCTCTTCCGAGGTGCCTGCTTCCTCCCGGGCTGTTCCAGAACTTTTCTCCGAGAAATCCTCCGATGAGCTGGTGGGAGTTCCCGTACAGCTGGCAGCAAGCAGCACAATGGCGGCAAGCAGGGCGATAATCATGAGGCTAATCAGCGCTTGTATGCGTTTTTTCATAATGGCTCCTATCAATATCCTGTTAAGGAGATCATCTTTAGGAAATTATACATCATTCTGCATCAATTTTCTCTAAGAAAGAGCGTCCGGAGGAGATATCCCTTATCTGATCCGCCAATTCCACGAAAGAGCTCTCTGGAATGAGCGCTGAGAGGTGCACCTGCTCATCAAAGTCCTCCTTTAACAGATCCAGGGAGAGGGTGCTCATGAGCTTCTTTACCGGATCATGGATTTCATACCCGATGGTGCAGCAGACTCTGCAGGATACAACGATCTTCCTTATCGGCAGCTTGGCTATCACCGCCTTGGTCGCTTCGGTGTACGCCTTTACCAGGCCTCCGGTTCCCAGCTTGGTCCCGCCGAAATAGCGGACTACCATCACCATCAAGTTATCGACCCCGCTCCCTTTTAGCACCTCCAGCACCGGCCGCCCGGCAGTTCCCGAGGGTTCCCGGTCATCGCTAAAGCCAAAAATATCACCGCCCCGGGTGAGAAAGGCGTGAACCACATGACTTGCATCGGCCCAGCTGGTTTTGGTCCGGTTCAGGTGACTCCGAGCCTCTTCGGCACTCTCTACCCGGCAGGCCAGGGCGATAAAGCGGCTTTTTTTTATCTCGATCTCCGCCCTCGCCTCTCCTGCGGGTTCGTACTGTTTCTTGCTGCTCTCTGCTGTGCTGCTCTCTATTCCGCTGCTCTCTATTCCGCTGGCCATGTCGATTTTTCCTTCTTCCCTGGACGGTGGCCGAAGATGTTCTCCCAATCCTTGGGCTGCAGGCTCTCCACCAGATACTGGAAGAAACGTTCAGAGGCATCCTCCAGCCCTGCAAGTATCTTGTTCTGCATGGAGGGATCCCGGGAAGCGCTCTCTGGATCTTCCCCTTTCCAGGCAGACCAGGTTGACCAGGCGGTTATTGCCTCCTCGATATGCTCCCTCTTCCCCGTACCGATCACCACCGAAGCAATTTCCCGTTGGCTGAAGCTCCAGATAAGGGCCCACTGCGCAGGGCTAAGCTGCTGGTACTGCCTTGTCAGGGCGATAAACTCCCCAAAGAACGCCTCCACTCCGGGGCGGATGCGTCTATCAAGGAGCAGGAGCCGGTTCCGGCTATCCCCGTTGCGGAAGGGAAGAGCTTTGGAGCCCGGGGAAAGAAGTTCCGGCTTCGCAAGAAGCCCCTGGGCCAGGGGAGAGTAGGCCACCAGGGGAATATCGTGAACTTTGCACCAGGGGATAATCCGCATTTTCGGCAGCCTCCAGAGCAGGCTGTGGCCTATCTGGCAGACATCGATTCTTCCAGCCTCAGTGATCTGTTCCATCTCCGGTACCGAGAAGTTGCTTACCCCGATCAGCCCAATCCGGCCCCGGAGCCGCTCCGATTCAAGCGCATCCATCAGGGGACGGAGGTCCCTCTCCCCTGCCGGCCAGTGGATGTAGAGGAGGTCAATCTTCTCTCTCCCCAACCGCTTTAAGGATAGCTCGATTTTTTTTCCCACCGAAGAGGGGGGACAGGGGAAGAGTTTGGTGGCAATAAAGGGGGGAGGCTCCACTTTTCTCAGCCGCTGCCCCAAAAGCTGTTCCGATCTGCCATTCCCGTAAACCTGGGCTGTATCAAAGTGATCTATTCCTCCCCGGATAGCGGCATCGATAAGCTTCAGGGAGTCGGTATGGGGCTGTTCCGGCCAGTAGCTGTCCCCTCCCAGCTTCCAGCTCCCAAGAGCCGGACCGGAAGGTAGTGCTTCAACGTTTCTTCTCATCTTCCTTCCTCTCTCCATTTCTTTTGGCGGTATTGATCTTTTTAGCCCTTCCCTGTATAAAAACAGTCCCAGCTATTTTGTATCGATTGTTCATCCCGAACATCTGCGACACCTCGGCTTAACTCTTTCGGGATATCCGGCATCAAGCGGTATCAAGCGGATAAGGAAGGAGGCTTACCATTAACAGTAAAAGCATCAGAACCATTCTGGTGATTATGATTATTATACCGGTTCTCTTTACGGCAGTTCAGTGTACCAATTTTCAGGAGAACCGGAAAGCGGCGGGGTCTGTTCGTACTATGCTTACCAATGCGCAATCCCCGGAACAGGAAGAGGGTTCTTTTGAAACTGATTACAACCCTCGTTGGCAGAACATTGAGGTGCCCCCCGGGGAGGACCTGGTTCACCTTCTCTACAGGAATCCCCTTTACCACCAGGAGGTGCGGGATTTCTTTACCAAAAAGACCAACTCCTATGCAATTACCGATATCATTCTTGAAGCGTCGCTATCGCACCGGATTCCAGCCTTTCTCGCCTTCTCCCTTGCCTGGGCAGAGAGCCGCTATCGCAGTGATGCAGTGAACAGAAACAGTAGTTCCATCGACCGGGGCCTTTTTCAGCTCAACAACCGCAGCTTCCCCGAACTCACAGAGGAAGATTTCTATGATCCGGCGGTAAATGCTGAGAAGGGGATGCGGTATCTTCGTTACTGTCTTGATGCAGGGGAGAACCGGGTTGTAGCTCTGGCTATGTACAACGCCGGCAGGAGCAGGGTAAACGGTTCAGGAGCCCCGAGGATGACCCTCGATTACATCTCGAAAATTCTTGATTATCACGATTCCCTGGAAGAGGAGTTTGAAGAGCTCTACCTGCTGGTAAGGGGCGATATCGGGAGTGACGGGCGGGTCAGCTATCTACTTGACAGAGCCGGAAGAAGGCAATAGCGTTGCGCTATGATTGTCGTTCTTAAGAAAAGCATCGGCTCCGATGACAAGAGTCGGATTAAAGAGTTTCTCTCCGGCCGGGGCTTCTCGGTCCGGGAGATTGTGGGAGAAGAGGAGACCATTTTAGGGGCCGTGGGGAAGGCGGCCATCGATCTGCGGGAGGTTGAAATCCTTTCCGGAGTTGACCGGGTTATTCCCATCTCCAAGCCCTACAAGCTTGCCAGCCGGGAGCTGAAGAAGAGCGATACAGTCATTCCCATCGGCCGGGTCCGGATTGGAGGGAACCGGGTAGTTGTTGTTGCGGGGCCCTGTGCAGTTGAGTCCAGAGAGCAGATCCTGGAGGCAGCCCATGCGGTCCGGGAGGGGGGCGCTGTGATGCTTCGGGGAGGAGCTTTCAAGCCCCGGACCAGCCCCTACTCTTTTCAGGGCCTGGGAGAAGAGGGCCTTAAGTATCTGAAAGAGGCGGGAGAGCGGTACGATCTACCAGTAGTTACCGAGATTGTAGCTACCGATCACGCCGATATGATGAACGACTATATTGATGTTTTTCAGGTGGGCGCCCGGAACATGCAGAATTTCGAACTCCTTAAACGAGTCGGGGCCCTTGCAAAGCCGGTGGTCCTCAAACGGGGTTTGGCAGCTACGATAGAAGAGTGGCTCATGGCTGCCGAGTATCTTATGGCCCACGGTACGGACCATGTGATACTCTGTGAGCGGGGGATCCGGACATTTGAGACCTACACCAGAAACACCCTGGATCTTTCTGCCATTCCGGTGGTGAAGCAGTTGAGTCACCTGCCGGTGCTGGTAGACCCCAGCCACGCCACAGGAATCCGGGAGAAGGTGCATCCCCTTGCTCTGGCCGCAGTAGCGGCAGGGGCGGACGGTTTGATGGTGGAGGTTCATCCCCATCCGGAAGCGGCCCTCTCTGATGGCCCCCAATCTCTTTTCCCTGAGCAGTTTGAGAAACTGATGCGGGATCTGCAGGCCCTCTCTCCGGTACTGGAAAGAGAGATCGAACATATCCCAGAAACAAGATCAGCTGCAGCCCTCCATTCCCGGGACAAACTCCTATCTGATGCCGGGGAGGGGAAGATCGCCTTTCAGGGGCTCCGGGGAGCCTACAGTGAACGGGCGATAAGCCGCTACTTTGGGGAGGGAACTTCCACTTGCCCACAGCCATCCTTCCGGGATGTCTTTGAAGCTGTGCTCACAGGGAGTGTGCGCTACGGCCTTGTCCCTATTGAAAACAGTTTGGCGGGAACCATCTATGAAAACCTCGATCTGCTCCAGCAGTACCCTGATATCACCATTGTGGGGGATCAGAAGGTGCGGATTGTTCATAGTCTGATAGCTCTTCCCGGTTCGAGTATCGAGAAGATCAAAAAGATCTACAGCCATCCTCAGGGGCTGGCCCAGTGTTCTGCTTTTATTGATAAGCTTACGGGTGTCGAAGGGGTTCCCTTTTATGATACCGCCGGTTCGGTAGCTGAGGTGGCAAGGTTGAAAGACCCCTCCTGTGCTGCCATTGCCAGTAGAGAAGCGGCAAGGGAGTATGGGATGGAGGTACTGAAGGAGGGGATCGAAACCAACCCGAGTAACTATACCCGCTTCTTTGTTATTGCCCGGCTGGATGATGAGTCCGCTAGAGGAAGGGAAGGGTCGAACATGGCAGCGGTATCCTTTTCAACCCAGGATCAGCCGGGTGCCCTCTTCTCCTGCCTCAAGGTTCTCGCTGATCGGGGCTTGAACATGAAAAAGCTGGAGAGTCGGCCCATTCACGGAAAACCTTGGCAGTACCGCTTTTTTATCGCCCTGGAGCTTTCGGATGAAGAGGTCCTTGGGAGGGCGATGGAAGAGTTGGAACCGGTAACCGGAGATCTTCGGCTCCTGGGAATTTACGAGTCCCGATAAAAGCGGCTGCTATTCCCCGCTGTCGATTCCCAGCTTCTTTAACTGCTCTTTCTCTTCTTTCCGGCTCACATATTCATGCCGTTTCTGGTTGGCCTTTACAATGGCGTTTTTTATTGAGGTGACTTCGATTTTGATACCTCGAATCATCTGGCGCTGTGATCGGGGCACCTCGCTCTTGAAATAGGTGTCCAGGGCTGGAAGCTGCTGAATCATCTTGTTTAATTCATCGATTTTTCCACTGAGAAACTCGAAGAGTTTCTCTTCGGCATATCCTTCCAGCCGCTTATAGGTGCTGCTCATCTTGTTGCCCATCACCGCCAGCATCCTGGCAAGCTTCTGAGTATCATCAAAAAATTTATCGAAATTGATTTTTACGTTACGGGAGATGCCGCTAGTGGGATCCATCAGCTCTATCTCATAGATCCGTTTCTCCTCCTCCTTCATGACCATGCTTCTGACCCACTTTTTGAATCTTTCTCCAAAACTCATGGGCCGTTCAGCCAGAACCATGCCGTTGTGGGCCAACTTTCGGATCGCCTGCTCTATGGGAGTCGCAGCGGTGGCAAGAATTCGACAGCCATCAAGGAGAAAGGGTTTAAAGGATTCCTGACTCTTATTGTTCTCCTTTTTCTTTTGAACCTGCAGCCGTTCAAGCGCCTTTTTTCTCTGCTCCTCCTTATCATAGCTCCCTTCCTCATTGAGAATCTCTTCGATCAGTTCTGGGAAATAGGGAGTATCGCCCAGGACCTGGGGGAACTTTCGCTTTATTGCCCGGATGACATCTTCTCTTCGCTGCTGAATCGCCTCAGCCTTTAGATCTATGGTATCGAGAAGGTTATTTCGGATATCCAACTTATAGCGTTCCCGTTGATAGATGGTCACTTTCTTCAACACTGAGAGGATCTGCTTGCTGTTTTTGTCCAGCTGCTGGATGGAATCGTTAATTACACCGGTGGAGATGTTATCACTTCCCTGCCGGAGGCGGCTTAGCAGCTCCGCCAGAATCCGGGTGGTCATGTTGGGGGAGCCTTCGCTGACACTCTCCCACTTGATATAGGTAATGAGATCTTTGATCCGTTTCAGCCGGGGCATGGTGAGAAAATCGGCGCTGAACTGATAGTAGTTGTTGAAAAAATCGAGCTGGCTATCGAACATGGATAGGCGCTGGCTCATCTTGTCAACCTTTTCACTTTCGATTACCGGCCCTGATTCCGGAGCTTCCACTTCCGAAATCTTAATCTCACTTTTATAGGGGTCTTCGTGAAGGAGGCTCTTGCGCAGCATCACGTTGTAGAATGCCTGAAATGAAGAGAGGTAGTTACGAGCTGCCTCTTTCACTTTGACAAGTTCGGACTGGTCCAGGTAGTCCCGATAGGACGCTACTGCTGCTTCCAGATCGTCTCGAAAGCTCTTGTTATCTTCCATATCTGTGTATTATCTCGTAAAATGGGAAAATCGGCAAGAATACGGGAGGCCTGATGGGTATCGCTGAACCTTTTTTACCGGAAAAAATGATTATTGGGGTGCTTTCTTCCCGGTCTGATCCCTTTGAGGGGATCGCCTCGCTGCTTGAGAAGGAGTTTGGCACCGTTGATTTTGAGAGTGCTGCCATCCCCTTCACCTGGACTCACTATTACGATGAGGAGATGGGCACTCCCATCTATCGGAAGTTTTTTGCTTTTCAACAGCTCTGGAAGCCTGAAGAGTTGGCCAGGATCAAGAAAAGGGCCAACCAGTTGGAAGAGCTGTGGAGCCGGGAGGGAAAGCGCCGGGTGAACCTGGATCCGGGTCTGCTGAGTACCGGCCGCCTCATCCTTGCTTCTACCAAGGGGCCGGGGCACAGAATCGCCCTAAGGGACGGGATTTACGCCGAGATTACCCTTTTCTACCGGGCAAAGCAATTTCAGCCCCTCCCCTGGACCTATCCCGATTTCAGAAGTGAACTCTACCAGGAGATCCTCTCGGAAATCCGGGAGCTCTATCGCCGGCAGATCCAGGATCAGTTTCCCGACTTTTTATCTCGCCATTGATGCATGTCCGGGATATGGTGCCTGAGGGTGCCTGAGGGTGCCTGAGGGTGCCTGGGGGTGCCTGGGGACGGAGGAAACTCAGCTGAGGAAAATCCGGCTG
>CAYMWV010000083.1:0-1707 GCA_964394395.1 uncultured Sediminispirochaeta sp. | reverse complement strand
AAGATTGCCGATCCTGGAAAGATTGGCCTTTCGAAAGCTGGCGACCGGTGGAGGGAGCTTTTTTGGCAGCCCGGTTTTCCGTTTTCTCAGTCTATTCTGGCGCCCCAGGAGTTTTTGGCAGTTGAAGCGGCTCCGGCCTCCTTCCTGCTGTTTGCTCTGCACCATCTCTATTCTCCTGCTCGTTTTCATGCTCTTTTTGATCCCCACTGCCTGTAGGCTCTTTTTGCCCTTTCCTCTTTCCCTTGCGGTTTCTTTGGAACGTTTGCCTGAGGAATATCTGGAGCTGCTGGGCCGTGAAGGGGGGATACTCTATTTCCCCGGCAGAGGGGGCGGGGTGGAGTCTCGGGAGGTGAAGCCCGGGGAGCGGGTGCTCTCTCTTCCTGTGGAGCCGGGGAGCTGGATTCCGGTAGAGCTTCGGCTCAAGGGGGGTGGGCCGCCTGCCGGCGGGGTGATCTGGAAGGACCTCTCCGGTCCGGGGGGGAGTCCACCCCATTGGGAGAGAGAGACTTCTGCCTCCCTCTCTTTTGGATTACCCCTCACCCTGAGTCTTGAAGGCGGCGGTTTATCCGGGCTGCTCCTATCCCTTCTGGAGTATCGGGAAGATTTGGCCTACCTCGACCTGGATCTCCTCTTTGGGCGGATGGTGGATTCGGGGACGGGGGATCCCGGGGCGGTTGACCTTACCAGGTTGCGCTCCGACCTGGTCAGATCGCTGCAAAGGGGCAGCACCGGGAGCGGATCAGTTCTCGCCCTACCCCGGGAGGATGGGGAGCTGTGGATAGATGTTCCGGAATCCCTGGGGCTTCTATGGCTCATAGAGGAAGAGCTGTTCCCTCTCCGTCCGGAAGCTCTTTCGCCACTCTTTTCAGGGGAGGTGGAGATGTATCGGGATGGCCGGATCGTCTGCTCCGGTTTCTATCCGGGGCAGCACCGCTTTCTCTTCCGACCAAAGATGGCCGGCGGGGAGGGTCCCGGGTTGGATCTGCTTATCTCCTGTGAGAGCGACGGAAGGGGAGCAGAAATAGCTGCCTGGAGGCTTCTGCTCATTCCTCCCGGGGAATGAGGCCGGGGAATGAGGGGAGCCGATTCGGGAAGGGCTTACAGAGATCACATTGCAAGTCTCTTTCCGGCCCCCAAAACTTCAGACCCTGGCCCCCCCCGGACCCCGCTCAAGCTATCGGGACTGAATCTCCCCCGCCTTTTTCAGTCCGTACCGGGTGAGGATCGGTCCGATCAACTCGAAGAAGATACTGGTGGCGGTGACGGTGGTGATAACGTACTGCCGATCTCCGCTCCGTGGGCCGTTTCAACGACCATTTATGTGAGCAGAGTTTTTTTAGCTTGAGCATCGGGTTCAATAGCACTATACTATTACAATGACCCAAACAGATGTTTTTAGTGAACTGGTCCGGGCGAGCTCCATGCTTGCCTCCGATAGCCGGTATACCAGCCAGGTATCCATTCTGGTGGAGCAGGCCCTGGATATCTCCCGTTCCTCCCTGGCGGTGCTCTACGCTTATTCTGACCCGGATGAGCCGGATAGGCAGCTTAAGAATGTCTACCAGCGAGGCGATTATCAGGTGCCGGCAAGCCTGGATCGCTCCTTAGAGACCATCGCTTTTGTGGAGGAGTGCAGGGAGAGCTTGATTCTCCATGGCCGGAATCGTCCCTTTTTTCAGGATGCCTTTATCAACGAGAGGATGGAAA
>CAYMWV010000082.1:0-14279 GCA_964394395.1 uncultured Sediminispirochaeta sp. | reverse complement strand
TGCCCGGCGGAGGGTGGCCCGGGCAGCATCGCCGGCTGCTTCGGCGGAAAGAACCGAGGGGTTTGCGGACTCTACCATCTCCAGAAGAGTCCCCAGATGCAGCGCCTCATCAGTTTCGGCGGGGAGGGGTGAAAGGAGGAGCAACAGAGGCAGGATGCTCAGGGTAAGCCTGAAGATGGAGCGGTGACAACACCGGAGCTGCCGCTGCCGAAGCAGCACGATGGAAGCCCCCCGAACGGGCTGCTGTGAATATCGGCCCAAGGTCACAAAACTCATGAGCCCTCCTTCAGCCACACCTTCATTCGTGCAACCCGGGCCTCCACCACAAAGTAGAGGGTGGGCACCAGAAAGAGGGTCACCAATGTGCTGGTGGCAAGGCCGCCACTGATCGCCTGCCCTAAAGGAGCGTAGATCTCCGCACCTTCGCCGATGCCCAGTGCCATGGGAATAATTCCGATCACTGTGGTAAGGGTGGTCATCAGGATGGGCCGCAGACGGCTAGCCGAACCTGCTATCACTGCCCGGGCAAGAGAGAGGCCGTCCCGGCGGCGGAGCAGGTTGATGTAGTCGATCAAGACGATGGCGTTATTCACCACAATCCCCGCCAGGGCAATCATCCCCATGAGGGAGACAATATTGAGGGTGGATCTGTAGGCCGACAGGCTTGCTACCACTCCTATCACCACAAAGGGCACTGATGCCATAACGATAAGGGGCTGGATAAAGCGTTCAAACTGGATCACCATCACCGTATATACCAGAAAGATCGAAATGGCCATGGCGAAGAGGAGATCCCCAAAGGACTCGGTCATCTGCTCGGTAGATCCGGCAACCTTCCAGACCACCCCCGGCGGGAGGGGATCAGCTCCGAGCCTGCCGCTTATCCGGGAAGCTACTCCCCGGACGCTGGAGCCTCCAAGATATCCGGTTACGGTAGCGGACTTCATCCGATTGCTGTGCCGGATGGTGGAAAGGGCGGGGCGGTCCCGGGTTTCGGAGAAAGCAGAGAAGGGAACCTGGGCCCCGTCGGCGGCCCGGATAGCGATAGAGTTGAACTCCTCTTTCTTCAGCGGCTCCCCAGCCATATTACTGGTAAGAAAAAGGTCCAGGCTCTTTTCCCCTCCCCGGTAGCTGCCCACATCCATGCCGTGGAAAAGCACCCGCCCTGTAAGGGCCGCTTCCCGGGGGGCGACCCCCAGATCACCCATCAACTCCAGGTCCAGCTCGGTAACCAGTTCCCGGTCATCGAAATCGAGATTTACCCCGGTCTTGATCACATCCGGGTCCTGTCCCATCATCTCCTCCACCCGCCGGACCGCCGATACCAGTAGGTCGGTATCGGATGCAGAGAGTTCTATCCGAAAGCCCTCTCCTCCGGTAGCTACAGCCATCATGGAATCGAGACCCCCGTTAACCACCGTAATATCAATATCAGGAATGGAGGCGGGGAGCTCCCGCTGGAGCTGACGGATAATGGGGTGGACCCGGCGGCTGCGCTCCTTCAGAGGTTTCAAGTTTACCCGGACAAAGCAGTGGTTCCTACTGGTGCTGGTACCCCATGAATCCTCCTGCCCCACGTACCAGATAGCGGTATCGATCTCCGGCACCAGCTCTCTCACTTTCTGGTCCACCTCCAGCGCCTTCACCCGGGTATCTTCCAGGCTGTACCCCTTTGGAGTCTCCAGGTTTATCTGGATCTCGTTCATGTCCGTGGAGGGGATAAACTGGAAACCGAGAAAATCGATGGCCATCACACTGGCTACAAGGAGAAGTACCGCCACAGTAAAGACCACAGAGGGCCGACGCAAGACGCTGCTAAGGGATTTCCGGTAGGACCTGGTCAGGGCATGGATCCACCCCTCGATCATCCTGCTCAGCCCCCCCAGAATTTTTGATTTCTCCTTGAGCTTCGGCGGTTTCATTAATCGGGAGGCAAGCCAGGGGATCAGCACAACTGCTGCCAACAAACTTGCTGAAAGGGCCCAGGTGAGGGTCCAGGAGACATCCCGGAGGATGATTCCGGTAAAGCCCTCCAAAAAAAGCAGAGGAACAAAGACCATCAAACTGGTGGTGGTAGATGCAACCACAGCACTGCCCACCTCTCCAGCGCCAAGGGAAGCGGCCTTGCTGCGCTCCATCCCCCGGTCGAAGTGACGGTGAATATTCTCCAGCACCACAATGGAGGAGTCCACTATCATTCCTACGGCCAGGGTGAGGGCCCCCAAGGTCATCAGGTTGAGGGATTGGCCTTTCAGGTAGAGGGCGGCAAAACTGAGGAGCACCGAAGCAGGAATGGAGATGGAGATAATCAAAGTGGTGCGAATATTGTGGAGAAAGAGGAGGAGCACCAGTACCGCCAGGAGGGCTCCGGTAAAAGCGGAGGAACGTACCGAGCCGATGGCCAGTTCGATATCCTCGGAAAAATCGTTCACCGTCCGGAAGGTGACGATCCCGTTTCGCTCCCGACTAATGCTATCCAGGGTCGCCTTCGCCCGCTTAATAATCTCCACCGAATCCCCGCCACTCTGCTTCAAGAGGTCAATGAGCACCAGGCTTTTCCCCTCCTCCACCACATAGCGCTCCGCATCCCGGAAACCGGTTTCCACCAATGCGATATCCCCCAGGCGGATGAGGGAAGCTCCCCGGGAGGCGACCACGGTTCGGCCTATCTCATCCAGGGAGGAAAAATCACCGCTGGTTTTCAGCATCAAGGTGTTTCCCCGAAAACTCACCGAACCACCGGGAAGGGAGGTGTTGGTCACCTGAAGCACCTCCAGCACCTGGGAAACCGACACCCCCTTGGCATCCATCAATCCCACATCAAGAATGATCTTTACAATCTCCTCCCGATCTCCCCGCACATTGGCCTGGGCTACTCCGGGAATGCGGCTCAAAGCGGGTCCCACCTCATCCCGGACAAAACGCCCCAACTCCGCTTCATCCATAGGAGAGGATACCACCACGGTGTAGATAGGAAGCAGGTCGCTGCTCATTTTCAGAAGCGTGGGAGGTCCGGTAATCCCGTCGGGAAGCTGCTGCCCCGCCACAGTAAGCCGTTCCCGGATATCGCTCATCTTCAGATCCAGATCGATAGCGTAGTCAAACTCCATGGTCACCACCGAAAGCCCATCTCCGGAGTCGCTTTCCATGGAGGAGATCCCCGAAAGGGTTGCCAGCTCCTCTTCAATCGGCTCGGTGATATCCGATTCAATCTCCTCGGGTCCCGCCCCGGGCCAGGAGGTGATGACCACCACGGTTGGAAGGTTTACATCGGCAGTCAGATCCTGCCGCAGCCCCATCAGAGCGATGAGCCCAAAAACAAGAAGCACAATAAAAAGCATGCCTATGATAACCGGATGGCGGATAGAAAAATCGGAAACCTTCACTGCTCCAGCACCTTCACCGTCTGACCTTCCCGGAGGAAGTGGTGCCCTTCAACAATGTAGAAGCGGCTGGCCAGCTCCGGATCGAGCATAAAGCGGTGGGCCCCGGAGAATTCCGGAGAGAACTCGATCTTCCGGGCCTCTCCCCCCTCCACATGCCAGAGAAGTGCCCCCGAAAGAAGCGCCTTGTGGGGCAGGGAGTAAACCGCTTTCCGGGTCTCCAGGAGAAAGGTGATATAGACAAACATTCCAGGCCGAAGGGGCTCATCTCCCGGATCGATATCGACAGTTACCTGAAAACTCCTGCTTCTTGGGTCGATGGAAGGAGCCACATGCTTTATGGTGCCGGAAAAGGTGCGCTCCTGAAAACTGGGCACTCGGATCGAAATCCCGATCTGATGAGGGGCTTCCATGAACCGGGGATAGAAGATCTCCGGAACCGACGCATTTACCTCCAACCGGGAAATATCAGCCAGGGTGAGCAGGGGACGGCCCGGGGAGACCAAATCCCCCTCCTCTGCATGGAGCTGCAACACCGTTCCGGTAAAGGGACTCTTTACCCGGCTGTTCTCCCACTGCAATTTTGCCAGATCCCGACTGCTCCGGGCCGCCTCAAAAGCCGTTTTCGCCTCATCGTACTTTTGAGCGCTCACCGAATCGGCCAGATAGAGCTGTTCCACCCGGCGGAAGACCGAGCTTGCCCCGGCAAGATTTGCCTCCGCCCGTTCCAGAGTCAGCCGATACGGTTCGGGATCAATCTCTGCAAGAACAGCTCCTTCACTAACCTGCTCTCCCATAGAAACCGATAAACGGTCCAGGGATCCCTCCGTTTTGGGTAGCAGGGTAACCATCCTGGCCGACTCGATATGGCCGGAGACTCGGTAATCCCGGCTCAGGTCTGCTATCTTCGGCTCTTCCAGCCGCACCGGCACCGGCAAAGGATCGCTAACTGGGCTGCGGGAAGCTCGTACCTGTAGCCAGAGGAGGGTAAAGCCTCCAAAGAGCACGAAAGCTATTATAATGATGAAGAGCGATAAAAACTTCCGGGAGGAAGCAGCGTTTTTAGCCATGGGATCCTTCTTTTTTCTGTTCTCTCCAGTTTTCTCCAGTTTTCTCCAAGAATAGTAACCGTTTTTCCACAATTTTTCAGCCTTCTTTTCCGGAAAGGGAGCTTTAAAGAGAACTTTTTACAGGAAGCTAATGGTACTTAGGGACAACCGGTTTTGCCTACCGGCTCCGGCCTATCCCGTCGCAACAGGATCCAGCCCCCCCAGCTACTCTGGAGTCTGTGGACTAAAGCCAAGCGCATCCCCCTCAGCATCGATGATCACCCCGCCCCCCTCGGGAATCTCCCCGGCCAGAATCATCTTCGCCAAGCGGTTTTGCAGCAGGTTCTGGATGGTCCGCTTCACCGGCCGGGCACCGAAAGCGGGATCATAGCCTGCCTCACCTAAAAGCTCCTTTGCCGCCGGAGTGACGGTGAGAGCCACATTCCGGGCAGCCATCCGCCGGGTGAGCCTTCCCAGCTGGATATCCACAATGGAGAGGATCTGCTCCTTGCCCAGCCGCCGGAAAGTGATAATCTCATCCACCCGGTTCAAAAACTCCGGTTTGAAGGCGCTCTTCATCATCCCGTCGATCTGCTCTTTAACCTGGTCGATATCCTCGGTCTCCAGGATAAGGCTGCTGCCGATATTGCTGGTCATGATGATGATAGCATTTCTGAAATCAACCATCCGTCCCTGACCATCGGTGAGCCGCCCGTCATCCAGGAGCTGGAGCATGATATTCACTACGTCCGGGTGGGCCTTCTCGATCTCATCGAAGAGGACCACCGAGTAGGGACGGCGCCGCACCGCTTCGGTAAGCTGCCCCCCCTGATCGTATCCCACGTAGCCCGGAGGCGCTCCGATCAGCCGGCTCACCGCATGCTTCTCCATGTATTCACTCATGTCGATCCGGGTCATGGCCCGCTCATCGTCAAAAAGGAAATCCGCCAGGGTACGGGCAAGCTCGGTCTTTCCCACCCCGGTGGGTCCGATGAAGATAAAGGAGCCCAGGGGCCTTGCCTCATCGGAGAGACCGGTCTTGTTGCGCCGGATAGCATCCGCCACCGCCCGGATCGCCTCGTTTTGGCCAACCACCCGCTTCTCCAGGGTATCTTCCAGTTTCAAGAGCTTGGCCATTTCCCCGGCCAGCATCTTGCTCACGGGGATACCGGTCCAGGTGGAGACCACCCCGGCAATATCCTCTTCGGTAACCTCCTCCCGGAGGAGACTCGATTCGCCCTGAATCTTTGCAAGCTCGCCGCTTTTCTCCTCTATCTGCCGGGTAATCTCCGGCACCTTTCCATGCTTTATCTCTGCAGCACCGGCCAGGTTCCCCTCCCGTTCATATCGAAGCTCCTCGTTTTTCAGATGCTCCAGGCTGCTCTTTAACTCCCGGATGGAGTTGATAATCCCCTTCTCATTGTTCCACTGCATCTGCATCCCGTCCCGCTGGCTCTTCAGCTCCGCCAGCTCCCGGTCCAGCTTCTCCAGCCGATCACGGCTGGCCGGATCATCCTCCCGGCCCAGGGCCTGCCGTTCGATATTGAGTTGCAGAATTTTCCGCTCTATCTTGTCCAGCTCGATGGGCTGGCTCTCGATCTCCATCTTCAAACGGCTGGCGGCCTCGTCTACCAGGTCGATCGCCTTGTCCGGGAGAAAGCGGCTGGTGATGTAGCGGTCAGAGAGGGTGGCTGCCGCAATGAGAGCCTCATCTTTAATGCGCACCCCGTGGTGCACCTCGTAACGCTCCTGCAATCCCCGGAGAATGGCGATGGTGCTCTCCACGGAAGGCTCGGAGGTAAAGACCTGCTGAAAGCGCCGCTCCAGAGCCGGGTCTTTCTCGATATGTTTGCGGTACTCATCCAGGGTGGTGGCTCCGATGGCCCTCAGTTCCCCCCGGGCCAGAGCGGGCTTCAAGAGGTTACTCGCATCGGTGGAGCCCTCGGCAGCCCCGGCTCCCACCAGGGTGTGCAGCTCATCAATGAAAAGGATAATCTGCCCATCAGACTCGCCAATCTCGTGGATCACCGCCTTGAGGCGCTCCTCAAACTCTCCCCGGAACTTGGCTCCCGCCACCAGAGCTCCCAGATCGAGGGCAAGGAGCTTCTTATCCTTCAGCGAGTCGGGCACATCCCCGGAGACAATCCGCCGGGCCAGCCCTTCTGCGATGGCAGTCTTCCCCACCCCGGGCTCGCCAATCAGTACCGGATTGTTCTTGGTCCTGCGACTTAAGACCTGCATCACCCGGCGAATTTCCTCATCCCGGCCAATCACCGGATCAAGCTTTTGCCGCCTGGCCAGGGTGGTGAGATCTTTGCAGTACTTCTCCAGCACCTGGTAGCGCCCTTCGGGATTTTGATCCGTCACCCGCTGATTTCCCCGGACAGAGCGAAGCGCCTCGAGGATCCGGTCCCGACTCACCCCTTGGGCGGAGAGCAGGGCGCCAACCCTCCCCTCCTGGCCGGTCATGGCCAGCAGCAAATGCTCGGCACTCACATACTCATCTTTCAGTCCCTTGGACTCTTTCTCCGCTTTATGGAGGATGTTTGCACTCTCGGCAGAAAGGGTAGTCTGGGCGCTGGAGCCGTAAGCTCTCGGTTTGGCATCCAAAGCCGCTTCCGTTTCCTGCTCCAATTGTCCACGGTCCGCCCCCAGCCGATCCAGCAGGGGCCTCAGAACCCCATCCTCCTGCCGCAGCAGGGCAAGAAGAAAGTGCTCTGGGTCGATATTGGTGTGGTTGTAGTCCCGGGCGATGGAGTCGGCATCCTGAAACGCCTCCTGTACCTTTATAGTCATGTTATCAAAACGCATAGCTTCACCTCTGTTTGGTCTCTTTTCTTAAGCTTGATAAACTGTTCATATACCGTTACGCTTATAAGATACTTACGCTTTTTCCGGCGGTCAATGAGAATTATTCGGGAAATGCAACATTTCTGCAACAAGGGAGCATGCACAATGGATGAACATGAGGCGGAAGGTAAAGACGAGCGGATGATCCTGATCCACGGATTTTCCAACAAGGAAGCGGTGGCGATTATGCGGGGGGTAAAAAGCGCAGTAGAGGACCCTGCAGGAATCGCCTTTTCGGTCACCACCCCCAACAACCTGGAATGGAGCGTGAAATCCCTTATTAAAGAGGTGCGGGAGGAGCATGAGTATATGAAGGAAAATCCTCCGAGCTAAAGGACCACCGGTAAAACCGGTGGTTTTACTTAAGCCCCGCAGGCGAAGAGGCTATGAAAGATTCACCCCTTTTCATGGACCAGGAGATGAATGCCCCGGCAGACCCGGGAATGGAGCAGTGCAATGAATAATTCGCCCCGGGATGATATGCCCATACAGAAAAAGCGAAAGCTCCCGGGAGGCGTGAAGATCATCCTCCCCCTTTTGACCTTTGTTATCGTCTTTGCGGGGGTCTACTTCGGCCTTCCCTTCCTCTTTCCAGAAGATGAGGAAAAAGGGGAACCAGAACCGGTGACAGTTAAGGTAGCAAAACCCAGCTTCGGCACCCTGGTGAATATGCTCAAGCTCCAGGGACACCTGGAGGCAAAATACCAGGTTACCCTGCTTCCCCTGGTTTCCGGAACCCTGGAGGAGCTTACCGTTGATGTGGGGGACCAGGTACAAAAGGGAGATATTCTCGGAAGAATTGACCCGGAACGGTACGAACTTCAGCTCCGGCAGGCCGAAGCGGTATATCTCTCCGCCCAATCCAGCTACGAGCGGGTAGCCCGCCTGCAGGAAGCGAACGCCATAAGTGTGCAGAACTACGAAGAAGCCAAGGGGAAGTATGAGGCATACCGGGCAGAGTACGAGCTGGCCCAGATGCAGCTTGGGTACACCAACATTACCGCCCCTATCTCGGGCCTGGTTCTCCAGCGACACCTTTCAGTAGGCTCCCTGGCTGGCCCGGAGCAGCCTCTTTTAACCATTGCGGACCCTTCGGAGCTGCAGGTACGGTGTCAGATCCCGGCACTTCACTATGAGCAGTTTGCCCGGGACTTCCGTAGTATCAAGGTAGAAGTAAGCAGGAACGGAGCCATCCCCCGGGAGGGAAAGATTCAACGGATAGCACCCTACATCTCCCCCGAATCCAGGAGTTTTGAGGCGGTGGTTCGGCTGCTTCCGGGAGAACCGGCCATGGTTCCCGGCATGTTTGTGCAGCTCTCCTTCGAAGTCGAACGGATAGAGGATGCCTACTATCTCCCCCACTCGGCCCTGGTGGGGGGCAAGAAGCTCTGGTATGTTCATGATGGTCTGGCGGTACAGAAACCGGTCAATGAGGAAGGAGAGGAGCCAATACGGTTCCTCCAGGGGGTGCTGGTGGATCCCCGGTGGGCCCAACGGGATGTGATTGTAGAGGGCTGGTTTTTCCTGAAAGAGGGATCCCCCGTGGTGGTGGAATGATTTTTTCAGATTTCTCAGTAAAACATCCGGCAATAATCACCATTCTGCTCATTTCGCTGCTGCTCTTCGGCTTCCTTGCTCTGGGGGCCCTCAACTCAGAGATGATTCCGGCGGTGGGACTTCCCAAGGCAGTAGTGGTTACCCAGTATCCCGGGGCAGGTGCCCGGGAAATTGAACGGGAGGTGAGCCGGCTGTTAGAAAATGAGCTATCCAACCTGCCGGGCTTGCAGGAGATAAGCTCCTCCAGCTACGACTCCTACTCCTCGGTACAGCTCTCCTTCTCCGAGGATACCCGGATCTACGAGATGGTTCCCCAGATCCGGGAACTGCTGCAGCGGCTGGAGGAGAAGCTGCCCGAAGGGATTTCCGGCAGACCGGCAATCCACATCATGGAAGCGAGCTCATACCTTCCCATTTTCTCGGTCCGGGTAGAGGGGTCCATGGGGATTGAAGCGCTTACCGGCTACCTGGAAGAGCGAGTGGAGCCTGCCCTGGCAAGGATCCCCGGTGTCGCAGGTATAAACATCGTAGGGGGGGCCTACAAAGAGGCGAGAATCAGCCTCCGGTCGGCCGAGCTCTCGGCCCTGGAGCTGTCACCCCTGGAAGTACTTGAAGCACTCCGGTACAGCAGTACATCCCTCCCGGCGGGAAGAACCGCTTTCCATGGCAATCAAGTCTCCTTTACCACCCAGGGCAGCTTCTCCTCCCTGGAAGAGCTTGGGGAAAGCGCCGTTGCTGGCCGGGGGGAGCGGGTAATCCGACTGAAGGATATTGCAGATCTCACCCTCATCGAAAAAAAAGCGGAGGTGCGGGTCCGGTCCGGAAAGAAGGACTATGTGATGCTGGACCTGCTCAAACGGGATGACGGAGACACCATCTTCATTGCAGAGCGGGCCGAAAGGGTACTGCAGCAGATCTTGCGGGAAACAGGAGGAGCCCTGGAGTACCGGGTGGTGAGCGACCAGCGGGAGATGACCAACAACAGCCTTCGGACGGTGATGCAAACCGCCCTCAGCGGCCTGATACTGACCATATTTGTGATCCTCTTTGTGCTCCATGACCTGCGGGCTACCATCATCATCTCCCTCTCTATTCCCCTCTCCATGCTCTTTTCCATGATCGGTCTCTTCCTCACAGGTCGATCCCTCAATCTCCTCTCCCTTTCGGGGATCACCGTATCCAGCGGGATGATTGTGGATAACTCCATTGTGGTGCTGGAGACAAGCCACCGGAAATTTCTCGCCTCCGGGAACCGTAAAGAGGCGGCTCTTCTGGGGGCCCGGGAGGTGGGGGGTGCCATTTTAGCCTCCACAAGCACCTCCATATCGGTATTCGCTCCCCTGCTTTTTCTTACCGGGATGATAGGGATCATCATGAACAACCTATCCCTCACCATTGTTTTTGCCCTGGCCGCCAGCGCCCTTACCGCTGTAGTGGTAGTCCCCTGGCTCTCCTCCCTTATCCTGATACCGCCGGACCGGATAAATCGGCCAAAGGCATTGATCCGTATCCAGCAGAAGATAGAGGGAGCTTTTGATGCGATAGAGCGGGCTTACCGGCGTCTGCTGATCAAGGCACTGGATCACAAGGTGCTTACCCTTTCTGTGGCCTCGGGGCTCTTCGCCCTCTCCCTGGTGCTCTTAAGCATCCTGGAACTGAGCTTTATCCCCCCGGCGGATACCGGGGAGTTTGAAATTCACATCCGCACCCCCCAGGGCTACACCCTGGAGCAGACCGCAGAGCGGGTGGACCAGATCGACCACCTGGTGAGCAGCCTGATTCCGGAGATCGAAACAGCAGTCTATTATGTAGGAGCCGCCAGCCCCATTGTAACAACTGCGAACCCCAGCAGAGCATTTGGAAGAATCCGTCTCCTTCCCGCAGACCAGCGAGACCGGCGGGTACAGGAAATCATCCCCCAGCTGCAGGAGACCCTCTCCCGGCAGGTTCCCGACAGCGATATTACCATTCTCAATGGAGGTTTTGACTCCCTCCTTGCCCTGGGAACTGGGGGCCAGGGTTTTCAGATGGAGGTCTATGGCACAAACCTGGAAGATGTTGCCTGGAGTGCCGCAGTTGTTCAGGAGCTGCTCGATGGGGACCCGGACGTCTTCAAGAGCGAACTCTCCACCGGAAGCGAGAGCAGCCAGCTGAACCTTTCCCTCCAGCGGTCCGCCATGGGGATGTTGGGTGTAACAAGTTACCAGGTATCCACGACCCTGCGACTCCTCTTTTCCGGAGTGGAAACCGGATCGCTTATCATCAACCGGAACGACTACCCCATCCGCCTCACCTCTGATCTTGAGGGAAGCGAGGTGGATCAAAACACGATGCACCGGCTCTTTCTGAAAAATCCCGCAAGCCAGGTGGTACCCTTCTCCTCCTTTGCGTCCCTGAAAAGCGGCTACCTCCCCTCCCGGATCGACCGAAAGGACAAAAACTTCTCCATAGAGGTTCGGGCTTTTCTGGTGGGGGAAGATCAATCCGGGGTTACCCGCAGGATCAACCAGGCCATTGCAGAGGGGGAGTTCCCCCCATCGGTGCAGTTCCGTACCGCAGGAACCAGCGCCCTCATCGGAGAGTCCTTCTCCAGCCTCCTGCTGATGCTGGGGATAAGCATCTTTCTCGTCTATGCGGTGATGGTTATTCAGTTTGAGCGCTTTCTCCAGCCCTTGATCATCATGTCTTCCATTCCCCTCTGCCTGATCGGCATTGTGGGTGGGCTGCTTCTCTTCGGTTCGGCCTTTTCCATCATATCGATGCTGGCCCTCATCGCCCTGGGGGGAATCGTGGTAAACAACGCCATCGTCATGGTTGATTATATCAATCAGATCCGCCAGGACGGTGACGATTCACTAAACAGGGCTTCGTCACCCCAGGCACCCCAGGCACTTCGGGAAAGCATCGTCGCCGGCGCTGCAAAACGTCTTCGTCCCATCATCATGACCGCCATGACCACCATGCTGGGGGTCCTTCCTATGGCCCTGGCCAGCGGAGACGGTTCGGAGGTCTACGCACCCCTGGGGCAAGCCATTTTCGGCGGGCTCTTTAGCTCCACCCTCATCACCCTGGTTCTGGTTCCCCTGCTTTATGAATCCCTGGAAAAACGTCAACCCTTTCGGCGAGGAGCATGAGTATATGAAGGATAATCCTCCGGGGTAAGAACAACCCGGAGTCGCTGCGCTAAAACCGGCGGGTTGATTTGGTGTTGAGGTAGGAGAGGTCACCTTGACGCCCCCTCCCCTCCGGGCTATCTTTTACCATATGGACCCTCTCCCGGCAGAAAAGCTGATTAACAACCTCTCCTGTTACTTTCAAAGTCGCCGGGATGTCGCCTTCGCCTTCCTCTTCGGCTCATGTGCCGCCGGTGCAAACGGCCCCATGTCGGATGTGGACCTGGGGTATGATAGTAATTATCCCACTGGAGAGGAGACAGCTTACCAGGGAGCGGCCTCCGGGGCGTTTCGCGTCTTACGAGGCGGCGGCTGGCGCTACAATGCTTCCAACTGCACAGTCGCCAACCGCAGCCGCCACTACCCGTATCGCCAGGATTACCGCTACGGTTTCCGGGTTGTCCGTCCCTAAACCCTGCGGTATAAAAGCCGCAAAATCGAACAACCCCCCTTCTGTTAGTACCGCTTGGCGGGAACACCGGAGGGTGTTTTTCTTAATGAGAAAGGCAATAAAAAGCCAGAACCGATTGCTCAATTCTGGCCTCTATAGTCGGGTCCAGCGATTCGCCGAAGGCCAGCGATTCGCCGAAGGCGATATCGCGAGCCAAAAAAGCGGCAGTGGTTTGTGGAGCAAACCACGAGAGCTTTTGCAGGCGACATCGCAAACCCGCAGGGCTGGGCTCTCGCAGTTTCTTGCGAAACTGCTGCCGCCTCCCCGCACTTGCTACGCAAGTGCTCGGGGTTCCCCAGCCCTCCCCGTATATAAAAAGGGAACCGACAAAAGCCGGTCCCCTTTTTATAGTCGGGCTGGGCTCTCGCAGTTTCTTGCGAAACTGCTGCCGCCCAAGCCTTTTCTTCGAAACCGCTCGGGGCGGATTTGAACCGCCGACCCCATGTCTCCCAGACTGTGAGGTTAGGCTTTCCCTTTCTTTATTTTGTCTAAAAGCTCTTCTGATAGGCCAGTAATTCGGGCAATCATGAGAAGATCGAGGCCTTCCTCGAACATTTTCCGTGCATCTTCGATCTTACCCTCTTCCTTACTCTCAATTCTCATCTTATCAACAACTTGTGCTAACATGGGCTTTACCTCCGTTAACTCTTTGATTTTCGCTATGCTTTCAGGGTCTAAAGCACCCCGGAAAACTTCATTGACCCAACTGGTGAACATTCGCAGTTCTTCCGGTTGTTCTTCTTCTAAGAAGCTTATCACATGTTCGATGGCTTTTGCCAGCTTTTCGGGCTCATTTTGCTGTTCCAGGTAGAAGACTGCTGAGACGAATCCTTGTAGTTTATCAAGCTTAGCCGGGAGAATCTTGTTTTCGATGATGGGATAATAAGTGAAGTGGGGAATGAACTGTTTTGGAATCTGATGGCTGATAAGATCTTCAATCTGGTAGGGGATTGTCCAGTTCTCATCACCATTATAGAGCAGGATTGGGAAGATCGCGGGGAGTTTGCCCTCTGTGCTGTTACGGTATGTCAGATCATAGAGGTGTAGAATATAGAGCAGCATTCTGATGGGTATGGTCTTGTCTACCGTAGATTGGAACTCAACCAGAATATAGATAAAGAGCTTTTGTCCGTTCAGATTGACTTGATAAATCAGGTCAGATTCTCGTTTGGTCAGGTCATCGGCAATAAAGCTCTTATCCACTGGCTGGATGCTGTCCAGGGTGATCTTTTTGGCGAAATCCAGATCTACAAATCTGGTGATCAGCTGATGAAAAATCTTCTTGTTGGAGAAGAGGTATTTATAGGCACTATCGTGGGCTTTGCGATCCATATATCTAATTTACTCTTCTTTCCTGATCAGAGCAAGATATCCTTAAACAACGCCAGCAATTGCTCCACGCGATTGTTATCGTTCGATAGTCATGAATCGGAGAGGTACACCTCAAGGCCGTCAAGGTTCTTAATGGCGTAGTTTACCGCCTGTCCGAGCGCACTTTTCGGTGTGATGTCTGCCCCCGTCTGATACAGCCACGGCAGAAACTCCTGAAGGAGTGGTGCCGACTTTATCCGGCGTGTATCAAGACGATCGGCCGGTGCCGCATGCGCGTATTGACGTTCAACGTCGTAAAGTCGGTGGCCGTTCACCCACCGTACACCAGACCCAGGAGGGGAGTCATAGCCTGCAAGAAATAGTCGGACTTGCGTATTTGAAAGCAACCCCGTGTCGTTTCAGTACCGCCCAGCAATCCTCCCGCCGAGAAGCATGAGTATATGAAGGATAATCCTCCGGGGTAAGAACAACCCGGAGTCGCTGC
>CAYMWV010000081.1:0-14291 GCA_964394395.1 uncultured Sediminispirochaeta sp. | reverse complement strand
TTTTGGGAAATCCCCCCTGCATCTCCACCAGATCGTTGGGAAAAACTCCCGCAGCGGGGGCCTGGGGCAGGGTTTTTACCTCCATTCCCTGTTTTTCACCATCAAAGATGTGCACCAGATTGTCTCCCGCATGACAGAAGGTGGTCTTTCCTGTATCGCCATCGATCAAAACCACAATAAAGGCGGCAAAGCGCCCTTTAAAGCCCCGCTCCTGAACCAGATGGTTGATACTGGATACCATTTTTTCGATCTGCGGTTCCTGTTTTTTTGGTTTTACTCCCTTGGATCGTGCAATGGCAATAATTCTCTCCTGCTCTGTCTGCCATTCGGTGAGATAGTTACGGAAGATGGTGGCAACCTCCACCATAATGAGCGAAGCGGGCACTCCCTTTCCCGCCACATCACATTTGATTATGGCGTAGAGATTTCCGGGAAGCTGCATGTAGTCGAAGTAGTCCCCCGATACACCCTTTGCTCCCTCGTAATAGCCGAAGAAATCTAGCCCTGGATAGGAGTTTGCTCCAGTGGTTAATTTATTCCCCCGATCATCCGCCTCCAGGGGAATAAACATCTTCTGCACCTCTTTACCAATGGTAAGGTCCTTGTTTGCTGCCGCTGCTTTGGCGAGCCCCTGGGTCATCTCGTTGATGGTATCGGCCAGCTGAGCCAGCTCGTCCCTGGAGCGGAGACGGATAACATGGTCTTTGAGTTTCTCTTTATCCTCAGTTTCGCTAATCAACTGTACTCCCCGGACCAGCTTGTTGATCGGGATGATGATGATGCTGGAGAGGATAAGGGCTCCTATGATACCAAGGAGAACCGCTCCGGCAGCGATCAAGGCGCTGCGGCGAATTAACTGCTCCCGGCTGGAGTTTATCTCTTGTTGAATCCGCTCAGTTGAAATACCTAGCCGAACCAGCCCGTGATAGAAGACTCCAGGCCGGGAGGAGTCCTGGTAGACCAGGGGTCGATAGAAAACATAGTCACTGGGTCCAGAGAGTATCGTCTCGGGATTGAACTCCGGAATGGAGGCGATAGAACTTCCGATTCTGGAGAGTTTTTCTTCAATCTCCCGGTTTATCGAAGCTATTTCATCCTGCAGCTCCCGGAGCAGCTGGGCTGTATCCTCATCCCCCCCGGTTACCATACGATTTGCCGCAGCCTGCGCTTCCTCCTGCAATTGGGATAGCCTTTCGGCCAAAGCTCCCACAGCCTCATCCGCTTCCCGGTTTATCCGCTCTTCCAGGCTTGAAATAGCAGGCGACACCCGATCGCTGATTCGCACCCCTCCCCGGGGATAATCCGAGGCACTATATTCTTCATCCTCTCCGTACTGGAGCTTCTCTTCCAATACCGGATCATTACTGGCCCACAGGTAATCAAAATGGTCTTGCTCCTTTTCGGGATAGATGGAGTTTACCGGACCGGTAATGGTGATGTACCGGGCGTCCTCGGCCGCTCTGCTCTGAGCGGGCAGACGTCCAAGTTCCAGAGTATTCTCCTCCGGGAGAAACTTGACCGCCCCCGAAGCGATGGATTCCACCAGAACCTGGGTGCTCTGCTGCAATCCATCGGTGAGGTTTTTCTGCTGGGTCTCGATCATGAACTGGCCCAGGGGAATGGAGACCAACAGGACAATGATTAGTACCAGGAAGGTTACCAGAAGGCCAAACTTGAGCCGCAAACCTTTACGCTCTTTTTTCATCTTATTGATCCTCTCTTTTCTCTCTTCATGGGGCATCTCCCGGCTCTCAATCAAGGCGACCGCTTCCATCCGTAACCATACCGCTTCTTTGGAGAGGCGGAACAGTTTAGTAACTACTACCAGCAGCGCAATCAACAAGAGCAGCATCACCAGGTAGAAAGCAACATCTCCACCGGAAAGAGTCCGGAAAGAGAGCTTGAACAGCCCTGAGGGTTCCCTGTCGAGGATGGTAAAATCCCCAAACTTGACCGTACCTGTGTCGGTGAAGGTCAATGCCCGGGATGCAAAGTAGGTTCCCCGAGTCGGATGAACTATCCCGAGATAGTACCTTCCCCCCTCAATATCATCAATGACAGGCCCATTAATGGAACGATCTCCAGTCACCTGGTAGCTTCCACCCTCCAGGGTAAAACGGTAGTCGTAGGGGGCCTCTCTGTCCCGATCCAGATAGATATCGGAAATCTCTCCACCCACCGAAAAGCCCCGGCCACGAATCCTCAAGAGGTACTGACCCAGATCATCTTCAGTAAGATCTATCGTAGTAATATAGGTAACAGGAATGTATTTATTGAGCCTGAAGCGTAAGAATGCAGCCTCTCCCACATTCCCCACCTCATCCACAGGAGCGACTGCGAGGCCCCAAATACCATTATCGATATTGCGGAAGGAGAGCTCCTCATTTTCAAGCCGCATAGTTCCAACAGGGGGAGCCACACTCAGATTCTCCAGAGGCGCATCATAACTGTTTCCTGTCAGATACTGAAGACGGTATGCGTAACCTCCTAGATCCTCTTCCGGAGGGGCCTCCCAGCTGAGAGTCCAGGTATTGGAGGGTAGATATCCCGCCTCATCGAGCTCTGGATCGGGAAAGGTAACCGGAGATGGGGGGGTGGTATCCCGCACCGCCTCCACAGTAACGGTCTCTGACCAATTCCCCGCATAATCCCGGGCGATGAGATGAAAATACCAGGACCCATCCTCGGTAAGGACGCCGGAAAAGCGCCGATTCTCCCGCCGCAGGAGCATCAAACGCTCTGCAGGCCTGCCCTGGGGGTCCCTGTCCAGAGAATAGGCAAAACCGGAGATGCCGGATGAATCATCCGGGAGGGTCCAGGAGATGGAATAGCTATCCTGCCGGGCAGGAGCAGCAAGAGGGAAATCGAGGGGCTGGATACGGGGGGCTGCTGCGCTGCGGTCCGGTGCAAGCAGCACCACCCTGCTGGAGTTCTGAAAGTTGTTTTCCCAAAAAAGGTAGAGCTCTCCATCCTGCAAGAGATGGGCGGGGAAAACACTCACCCCATCCATGATACTCACATCCTGACGCTGCCACCTGATTCCCTCTCTGCTTGCCACAAAGATGCGATTTTCACCCTTGCTGTTATCAAACCAGTAGAGAATCTCTTTTCCGTAAGCCTCAGTCATTCCGGGATTTCGTGCCACATTAAAGCCATCGGTAATGCGTTCTACTGTACCGTCAACCCTTCCATCAGGCTCCACAGGGGCGTAGAAAATTTGAGGAGGCGTATTTGTCCCGAACCTCCGCTCCCAAACCAGGGAAAGCTCACCGTTTTTGCTGTAGAGAAAGGGCCGCTGATTATCATGCAACTCGGGATCACCGTTTTCGTTAATGGAGGTGTCGGAAAAGTCACTTATCCGCTTCGGTTCAGACCAGCTGCTTCCCCCATCTACACTGTTTACCAGATAGAGCTGATAGTAGCGGCTTTCGGGCGGGGAAGCCTGAAACGCCACATAGTCAATTCCGTTGTGTACCCTGTGGTGGGGCAGGTAGATGTATGAGAGCGCTCCTCCACTTACTAAAGGAGTAAAATTGCTCCAGTTAGTACCATTCTCACTCACCGCAAAGGCGGCACCAAGGCTCAGCTCATCGGTTAACGATCCGGTCTGACCAAGGTTAATGGGACTGGTCACAAAGAGCATCAGCTTCCCCTGGGAGGAGAGGAATAGCCGGGGAGCCACTATCGACCCCCCTTCGGATTCAAATCCGGGCTGCGCAAGCTTCCGGAATGACTGTCCCCCGTTGTCACTGCGATAGATTGCAATCTCTTTTCCGCTGATTGCCAAGGCTACAAAGAGCTTTCCCTCCCTATCTAAAAGGAGAGAAGCAACGGGAACCCGTTCTCCCACATACCGAAAGGGCCCCAGAGTGCGATTGTAGCGCCTCCATGGGCTATCCTCCTCTTTTACCGCCAGGGAGAGATAGAGTTCCCTGTTTCTTTCATTGTCCGGGGGGGTAAACTCATGCCACAGAGCAGCAGAACGGCCCCCACCGGAGCTGACCCGAACAAAAACCGCATCATTTGGATCCAGAATTTGGGGATTCTCCCAGTAGAGCTGTTGCGCCTTCGCTGTTGCAGGAATAGAGAAAGCCCAAAGGAGCATCAGCATGAGAAAAAGAACACCATGGGTTTTAGCTATCAGGAACCTCACAAAAGCGCCTCTATACGTTTTTGCAGTTCCAGAAGCCTTGGATTTGTCCTGTTTTCGGCGTTTTTCAACAGCTGCTCCACAATAACCTGCGCCTCAAATAAACGTCCATCTATAAATAGATCTTCGGCTTTTTTCAACTGCTGCTGAGCCACACTTGAGAGAACCACCCGAACAGCCCCGCCGGACCCTGCCTGTAGTCGATCCTTCAGAGCTATTGCGGCATTGAAATCGGGGTTGAGCTTGATCGCTTCGTTCAGATAGGTGATTGCCACAGGGAATTGGGCCCTCACATCAGCGGCAACAATCTCCTCCGCCTCACTGTAAAGTTCCTGAGCCCGGGCGAGCTTTGCCCTGTCGATGGGAGGCTGCCGGATTCCGGTAGCGATCTCCGCATCATAGATAGCCCTCTCCATACCCGGATAATCGGGACGGATTGCTTCAAGGACCTTTAACTCCCGGTACGCCTCTTCCGGAAGGTCGGAAATCTGCCGCCGGGCAGTGTTGAACCGACTTGAAAAGATGGTGTCAAAGTCCTCCGGCTGGGTATACTGCAGGAGTTGCAGGTAGAGGATACTTGCAGCCTTGTTATTGGGGAAGGGCTCTTTCACATACTCGATTTTCTGCTCTGCCTGCCGGAAGAGAGGCAGAGCCTCCTCTTCAGTGCCTTCCTGATAAAGATCTCGTGCCTCCTGATAATCCCTTCTGGCCAGGTTGAGCATCTGGGTCATTTCGGGATAGAGGGGATCATCCACCGCCAGCTCCACACCACTGGTAGTTTCCAGGGCACGTTTGACCCGCTCGAGCCAGTTGTTTATCTCCGGCTCTTCCTCTGTATTGGTCTGCAGCCACCTTGCCTGGGCCCGCTGGAAGGTCTGCTCAGCTTCTATGAAATTTTCCTGGAAAAAGCGCTCCTTTCCCCGGTTTATCAGTTGCCGAACCTGGCGCACGATGAGCCGGTTCTGTTCGGTGATGATCCGCTCTGCCAGTACGGGAATCTCTTGATCTATTCTGGCCCGGACCGCCGGATCTTCCCGGTAGGTGAGGCTCCTGGCGAAGGCTTCCCCCGCCTGCTGCAATTTATCCCGGGCCTGTTCGAAGTTGTTGGAAGCGAGCTGAGCATCCGCTTCATTCAACCGAAGGTCTCCTTCAGCCAGGGCAAGATCAGCCTGCCTGTTCAGCTCTGCAGCCTGGACAAGCAGCTCTTCACCCCGGGAGAGGAGTTCCGCTATCTCGGTGCGAATTGAATCACTCCTTCCCACAAGAAGGGTAACCGGCTCCCAGGAAGAGATTCGCTGCGGCTCTTCGGTCAAGGCGAGGGAGAATTGGGAGAGCTCTTGATCAAGAACCTTGTACCGGGGAGCAGCTGCCTCTATCACATCTATTGCCCGGTTCGGACGACGAACTTCCACCGGGTCTCCACCTTCAACAATACGCTCCTGTGTACCGGATACATACCCCTCCGCCAAGATGGTCTCTTCCTCCAGGAAATTGAACCTCTCTTCCAGGCCCGCAAGTCTGCCATTATAAAGAGTCTCTACGCTCTTCCGCTCCAAAGCAAGCGTAAGATCAAGCAGCTCCTCACCGGCGGATTCCACCTGACCGGCCAGGGCTTTCGGCCGATCCAGATTAGCTTCCCCTTCCCCATCTGAGCCCCTCCTCTCAATTTCGGAGATAATGGCTCTAAGAGTTTGAAGCGTCTCTTCTCCTTCGGCCTCTAGGGAGAGAACCCGTTCCCTGCGGTCAATAAGCTCTTGCTCCTCCAACTGCTCCCATCCATCCTCCTCGGAAACAAGGGCACGGCGCAGCTCTGCAAGCTCCCCATATCGGGCAGTGGACTCTTGCAAAGAAGCTACAAGGTACTCCTGTTGGAGAGGAAGCTCCTCCGGGGGTAGAAAGGAGGCAAGCTGCTGCACATTTGCACTCCAGGATTGGGCTGAATTGAAAAACTGGATGCTTTGGTCGTATGAACCTTCCCGGTAGGCGGCAACTCCATTTTGATACTCCCTCTCTGCAACAGTGGCGGCTCCGGAAAAGAGGGGATCATACAAGCTCTTCCGGAAGAGGAAGAGGGCCCCCGAAATCCCTTCCGGAGACTCCCTGTCACTTCGCCCCCGGGCGATCACCCGCATTGTGGAGAGATAGGGCACATCAGTTTCGCTTTCATCCTGGATTTCAAGTCTCAACTCATCCAGATTCTCTGCCACGGTTAAGAGGGAGCTTCGTAGGGCTGCGATATCTTCCATATCTCCCGAAAGGGGTTCAAGCTCCTGCGAGAGGAGTTGGGAGTTCTCAGAGCTAAGGGCCGCAGATGCATCACCGTAGTGGAGAAGAATCTCATCCCGCTGCCCCAGGAATCGCTCCCCCTCCTGTTTCAGGAGGGATCGCAGTTCGTCGCTCAGCGCAACAAGCTGCGCATCATAGCCCCGTTCTAAGAAAAGTCCTTCATGTATTCCCAGGGCTGAGAGATAGGTGGTGACAGCTCCTGCATAATCCTCCCTGGCCAGATCCTCTTCCGCCTGGGCAAGAATATCCCTGAATTCACGGTCATTTACCGCAAAGACAATAGAGCGGCGCATCTCCGAAAAAGCGGCGACTGCCGCCTTGTTGGGCTCTTCATCAAGATCTTCCATCCTTCGAATCAGGTCATAAGCCCGATTTTCATCAATCTCTTCCCCTGCTGGGGGGTTTAGAACCTGAATAAGCTCCTCATAGTAGCTGTTATAGGTATCCCGTACCTTTCGCACCTCCGTAAGCAGCTTTTCCGCCTCTTCAAATCGATGGGGACTCTTTTTCATCACATCTATCAGTACCAGAATGGCATCGTTGTAACGCCGATCCGCCATAAGCTGCCGGGCGGTCTGGACAGGGTCCTCCCGTTGGCCTCCCGCAGACATGTTTTGAAGGGAGAAGGCGAGAAAAAAGAGTAAAAAAATCCAATATGTACATCGCCACCATGACGGCTGCATTCGCACGATCTCTATCTCACTGTATCACATTATCGGCAAGATAATGGCTGGATAAACCTGAAGAGAGGTAGTATATTATAGGTAATGGGAAAGCGCACTCTTTTGCCATTCCTCATTCTTCTCATACTCTTCCCTTCCATTGCGGGGGCTGATCTCTCGGATTTTTACCGTGATTTCTCATCCCTGGGGGATAATTCCTTGTTCTACGATCCAAACACGGGAAGAAGCAGCTTTACTACCCTGCTCATTCCCTTCGGGGGTAAGTACGAGGGGATGGGAAGCGCCTATACAGCATCAGCGGATGATATCAGCTACTTGGAGGCAAATCCGGCTGGCGGCGGCAGACTTATGTACTCCCAACTCTCCCTGATGCACAATGACTGGATTGCCGATACCAATATTGAGTCGGCGGCCTTTACCTTCAGAAGGGAGGCCTTCGCCTTCGGCTTGGGCGGGAAATTCCTCTACCTCCCCTTTACTGCCTATAACGCCTGGGGAGACCGGGATGGAAGCGGTTACTACTCCGAGGCGGTTACCTACGCCAATATCTCCTACACTTTTTTTCGCAGCTACGGCTTTGAGGGAATATCTGCGGGAGCTACACTAAAAGGAGCCTTCAGAAGTGTTCCGGAGAGTATCGCTTCCGGTCAATCGGGCATGGCCGCTTTGCTGGACCTGGGGCTGATGACCAGTTTCAGCTTCCTCAAGCCCTACGCATCCCGGGAAGATAATTTCTTCCTGGGCTCTGCGGTCAGGAATGTGGGAATAGCCACCTCGGGGGATGATCTTCCTGCAAATGCATCCCTTGGATTGGCCTGGTCCCCCCTCCGCCCCTTGCTTCTCAGCTTCGACTACACCTTCCCCTTCTCACTTACTATTCCCTCAGATCAGTGGGAGAAGAGCTGGATAGCAGTAGGAGCCGACATCACCTTTACCGATACCTTTTCTCTCCAGACCGGGTTTACCCACCGGGGAGCAAATCCCCGGTTCAGTTTGGGAGGAGCGGTGGATGTTAACGACATGCTTATCGTAGCCAACTACACCCTCGACATGACCACCCAACTCACCTCAGCGGATCGGTTCAGTGTACAGGCAACCATGAACCTTGGAGATGACGGCCGGATAGAACGGGCAAAACGGATCGATGAATATTTTATCGCCGGCCTTGAATCCTACGCTAATGGAAACCTGGTCCGGGCAATAGAGTACTGGGAAGCGGTGTTGGAGATTGAACCGACCCACCGTCCCGCAGAGGAGTACCTGCGGGTTGCAATCAAGAGTGCGGAACTGCAGGAAGAGATGAGAGAGCTGAACAAGGTAGAATAGCTGCCCTAGAGGGCTTTCTTTCCCGCCTTCCCTCTCAATAGATGGTAAAGAGAGAAAAGAGGCAGGTCTATCTTTTTCTGTTGTGTTTCTCCCACCTGTACAGGGCCGCCGCCTTTTATAGCAACCCTGTCCCCACTTTTCATCATCTTTTTTCGCTTCTTTTCTATCCCTTTGTAGGCTCTGGAGGAAAAACGTTTTTCCAGATGGCTCAGCAGCTCTTCGATTTCCTTACTCTCATTGCTCTTTTCATCTGTTTGCAGAGCTTTTCCCTCTTTCTCCAGGGATTCTCCATCCCTTTCCATCTCCAGACTCCGAACAAGGGCATCTGGGGCGTGTTCAAGCACATCCAGCAGCTCTTCCGCCTTATCCAGGAAGGGGAGATGATCAAAATAGATCGAATCAATCTTCTCCCGAAGCATAATCCGCTGTTCTGATGCTTCCCGGGAAGAGGCAGCTTTTCGAGAAAGGAAAAAGTAGAGAACGATGGCTCCTCCCAGAGCTATGGCCAGTTCATCTATCATGGGTATTGGATCCCTGATAACCAGGGACATAAAAAGATAGATTACTAAAAAGAGGCCACTGGAGAGCAGGAAGCTTGGGATAAACCGCTTCTCCGTTATCCAGCTTTTTACCGCTATATCCACGCTTCGGTAGAGCTCGTTCCGGAGCAGGGTTATGCTCTCCGGGCGAGGCTCTCTACCGTAACGGCCGACGATTTCTGTATCCTTACCAAGCTGAAGAAGCCTCAGAGGATCAGAAAAGGGGTGAAGGAAAAGGGGAACCCCATCTTTTCGATAAAGATGAAAAATTGTTATTTGCTCTTTCATTTCACCTCTAATCTTAACGGGAATCGGTAACCTTTTCTACAAGGGAAAGAGAAAATCGGTATGCATAATTGCCCGAAAGGACAATAAGAGGAATGAGCATAAGGAGAGCGGTAATATCGGCGCTGGTTTTCCACCACGATTCCAGCATATATGCGGCTGCTGCTGCAATAGAGGCAATAAAAGAGAGAATAATCAGCCAGATGCCCCATCGTCGATACCCCCCTTTTCTGACCATCTCGCCTAAAACCAGGGCAAAGAGAAAGAGGGGCAATTCCCAAAGCTGTGGAGGGAGAGGGAAATGGCCGTGCAGCAGCTGAAGAAGAGATCCGGCAGTGCCAAGAAGCTTATTTGCCCCAAGAACCAGAATGACCAGGGAAAAGATACCCTTTAGGGCGCTTCGATTCTCCCCAAGCAGCAGATCCAGAAGAAACCACACCCCAAAAAGGCCAAGGGCAGATAGAAGAAAAGAGGCAAAAAGAAAGCCCATGGCAGTGATACCGACAAAGGCGGCAAGAACAATTCTAAGCAGATACTTATCCATTTTTTTCCTCAATGAGAGACAAGACCTCTTCCAGATGGAAAAGGGATGCATATTTTTTCGCCGACATTCCCAGAGCATCCTGAATATGAGCATCTGCTCCCGCCTCGAGCAGAATTCTCGCTGCATCCTCCGCTTTCTGACCCACAGCAAGAATGAGGGCGGTCTGACCACTTTTGCTTTGCATGTCCAGGGAGGCGCCGGCATCAACCAGAAGCTGCATCAGCTCCAGTTTTCTATCCGCAGCAGCGTCCATCAGGGCACTGTTCCCCCTGTCTAAACTTACCGCATTAATATCCGCCCCGGCGGCAAGGAGCAGATCCACCGCAGCTTTGTGGTCATTCCGCACCGCAAGACAGAGAAGAGGAACACCCCTTTTGTCCCTCACATCGGGGCTGAATCCGGCATTCAAGTAAGAGTGCAGCGGTACAATCTCTCCCTCTGTGGTAACCCGGGCCATGGAATCATCGCTAATTCCAAGGCCCATAGCGATGATCTCCTTTTTGGCCGATTCCCGCTTCTCCTGCTCCATCCAGAGCGCCTTCTCACCGGAGAAGTAGCCCATCACATCTTCCAGTTTATCAGTACGCAGAACGGCCATGGGCAAAGGGGGGAGATCAACCTTCTCCAGCATATAGATAAAAAGCGGTAAGCCCTTACCGAGACAATATCCAAGAACAAAGAGGGAGGTTTTTCGTTCCAAACTCTCCTTTCGAAGAAGCAGCACGATGTGACTCGCTTCTTCCACAGCAGAGATAAGCAGATCGTCCCAATTTTTCTGATATTCGTGGACCCTTGCGGAGATCCCGATAGAGTCGAGACGGTTAGCCAATTCTTTTGCGCATTTTCCATCCTCCAGAAGATGGAGTATTAGAAGTCTCAAAAAGACGCCTCCTGGGATAAAGCAGATCGTTTCAATTATCGGCGCCGGGAAGGTAAACCTTAGATTGAGAGAAGAATGACTTACGGCGGAACAGGGGATAGAGCGCTTCTATCTCCAGGTGAAAGGCCTCCCACTCCCGGCGAACCGTTCCGATAAGGAGAAAAAACTCCCCTCCCCCAAGATCCCGTCCAAGGCGGTGGTAGATTTGGGGAAAGAGCACTGCTTCAAAAAACCCCTCGGGGTCTTCAAAGGAGAGGAATGCCATCTCTTGCTTGTTTTTGGTCAAGAGCTCCTTTCCCGCCGTAAGATAGCCAGAGAGAGCAGCGCGGCACCCCTCCGCTCCATCCATGGTTCGGGAGCTGACAAAAAGCAGGCTTTCCCCCTTTTGGGCCGTTGAAAAACCTTCAAGTAAGCCGGCTGCTCTTGAGAGAAAAGGGACCAGGGGATGGCAGGAAAAGAAAAGGCCAAGAAAGTGCAGTTCATCTTCCATTTTAACCTGCCGGGGATAATCCCCCAGAGAAGGGGGGGGCGGAGGAGTGGGGAAAAGAGAGCCCTCCCGCCCCTCTCTCTTCCAGAGTGCCGCTTCCCAGAAGAGCGAGGGCCTCCCGGTACCGTAATCGGAAGCGGGATCAGAACCGGGATCGGAACCGGCTCCTGAACTAAGGCAATCCAGGGCCCCGCTTCGAATGAGTCCCCGGAGGGAAAGGGCATCCGGTGCTATCCGGTCCATGAAATCGGTAAAGGAGGTAAAGGGCCCCGCCTCCCGGCGGCTCTCAAGAATGGCACTCTCCACAGTAGCAGAAACTCCCCGGATGAGGGAAAAACCACCTAAAAGTGTTTCTCCCTCTTCGCCTCCCTCCAGGAGAGTAAATTGGGAAGCGCTGCGGTTGATGTGAGGAGCTGCAATCCCAAAGCCTGCCCTCCGTACCGCATTAAGATAGACCTGGGGGGAGTAGAAGCCGCCCCGGTTGTTCAATACCCCAAGAAAGAACCGGAGGGGATAGTGCCGCTTCATCCAGGCAAGCCGGTAGGATACCAGAGCGTAGGAAGCGCTGTGGGCTTTACAGAAGGAGTATCCCTGAAAAGAGCATATCCCCTCCCAAAGGCTCTCAAGCTCCTTTTCCGGCATCCCCTTCGCCCTTCCCCCGGAGAAAAAACGCTCCCGGAAGGCGGGGATATGAAGCTCCCGATCCTTTTTCGATAAGACCTTCCGCAGCCTGTCCGCCTCTACTTCGTCAAAGCCGGCGGCTGCTACCGCCACCCGGGAGACATCCTCCTGATAGATAAGGATTCCAAGATTCTCCTGAAGGATCTTTCCTGTCTCTTTTGAATAGCCGCTCCAGGGCTCCCCCCTCAGACGCCGGATATAGGTCTCCGCCTGACGATTCGCCGCCGGGCGGATGATTGAACTTGCTGCTACCAGATGAAGATAATCCCCCCGGCCCATTTTTTTGAGCAGCTGCCGGGTAGCAGGGGACTCCACGTAGAAAACACCCAGGGTATCCCCTGTGCGAATCATCTCTTCTGTTGCCCGATCATCCAGGGGAGAGAAGGTTTCCCAGCTGATTTCCTCCTCCCCCTCTGTTTTTCTCAAAGGGTTTACCAGCTCAATCACATCCCTAAGTACCGCCAGACTCCGGTTCCCCAGAAAATCGATCTTTACCAGGCCCATCGCCTCAGCGCCCTCCTTCTCCCAGGCAATTACAGGACGGCCCAGAGGAGAACGGAACCAATGAACATAGTCAGTCAGGGGACCGGGAGTGATGACTACCCCTCCGGGATGGGTTCCAAAATGGCGGGGCATTCCGTTAAGAGGCTCGATAAGGGCGGCTAGAGCATCGGGTATCCGTTTTCGATCTTCCTTTTTCCAGAGAGAGGAGATTCTCTCCATCTCCTCAGGATCGGTAGCCATCACCCGTAGCACCTCCCGGATGGAAGCCCGGGGACCGAAGGTGACATGATCCGCCACCAACGCCGCCTGTTCCGGATAGCTTTCAAAGAGGTAATCCAGGGCCCGCTCCCGCTCATCCCAGGGAAAATCAACATCGATATCCGGGGGGTCCTCCCTACCCCGGTTGAGGAAACGCTCAAAGTAGAGATCATATGCCAGGGGATCTACATGGGTGATACCGAGGCTGTAACTGACAATACTGGCCGCTGCACTGCCCCTTCCGCAGGTCCGGGGATGGCGGAGAACCAGATCGTGGACAATAAGAAAAATGGTGGAAAATCGTTTTTCCCGGATTATGGAGAGCTCGTAGTCCAATCGCTTCCAGGCAGCTGCTCCCGGGCGGGCTCCGTAGCGACGTAAAAGCCCCTCTCGGGAAAGGGTAGATAGCCTCTGATCCGCCTCCTCCCGATTCAGCCCCTGAAAAGGGGGAAAAACGGGAGCTGCAGGAAAGGAAAAAGGTTCTGCCGTCAGGGCAAGATGATACCCCGCCTCAAGCGCTTCCGGACAGGCGGAGAAGAAAGAGGCCATCTCTCCGGTGGAAGCGATCCCCATATCCCGACGGTACCTTACCGGAGGATCCAGCCGGTCAAAGAGCTGCCGGCGGCCGATGGCCCGAAGAACCTGGTAAAGGGTGAGGTCCTGGGGCCCCCGCAGGATGGCCCGGTTGAGGGCGATAACAGGAACTCCCATGCTCCGGGACTCCCGGAGAGCTGTGCGAAAAGGACGACCCCACACCAGCCCCTGGAAAAGCAGAGCCCCTCCCCCTGGAGAAAAAGAGGGGCTATCATAGAGCCGCTTTACTGTCCGGCTCTCCATGGCCACCACCGCAAGACCACTGCAACCCTGTTCCAGCAAAAAAGAGACAGGGTCGAAGAGACCCCGAATGCCCGGAGCATCAGCTGAATCGGCAAGGGCCATCGCCGTTAAAAGCCGATTAGCCCGGCTGAAACCCTCCCGGTTTAAACAGTAGAGGGTCATCAGGTGTCTCTTATCCAACAGAATCTCCGTGCCCACCACCGCCTTCAGGCCTCGACGTTCACATTGGCTTAGAAGTTCCGGCAGGCCGGCAAAACTGTTTACATCGACCATACCGACAGCGAAGGCTCCCCTGTTTACTGCAAGGTCACATATTTCGGAAACCGAAAGCAAGCCCCGATTGAAAGAGAAAGAGGAACGCAAATGCAGAGGCAGTACATGATCGTAGAGCATGAGTAACACTATACATCTGTTTAGTGCTTTATGCTACCCGTTTTTATCAGCGATATCCATCATTTTACGGAATGGTGAATCCGCTTTCTTCAATTCCCGGGAGCCCCGGGTAATCTTGCAAAGACTGAGATGCAGCTCCGATGCAATTGCCCGCTGGGTATTCCCCTCATCAAGCAGCCGGACCAGGGCCCACCGCTTGCCGATATCATCCGCCTCGGCGGGGGTAAAGAGGCTGAGGAGAAAATGTCTAATGAGTTCGGCATCATCACAGCGGGAGAAGGCCCGGGAAAGTTCCGCCAGGGCTGCTTCTGAAACCCCGGTTGGCTCACTATGGTTTCTATTCATAGCTACATAGTACCACCGAAAAACCGACTGTCAAGCATCCTACTTGAAGAGAAGCGGGAAAGCAGGCTACCCTCCCGGGGTAATGAACAACTA
>CAYMWV010000080.1:2966-14419 GCA_964394395.1 uncultured Sediminispirochaeta sp. | reverse complement strand
GAGCAGAGGACTGAAAATCCTCGTGTCAACAGTTCGATTCTGTTCGGCGGCACAGATAGGGGTTATCCTTCGGGGTAACCCCTTTTTTCTTCTATCGCTGCTCCTCTCACTCACGCAAACACTCTCTCTCGCTCCGCCCTTGTTGTTACTCCCCATTGCTCCTCCCTGTTGCTCCATCGTAGAGAGGTGGCTACCCCGCAACTCTGGTCCAGACTAGGAATACCCCGGTACCAGAAGATGGTACAGTTCCGATTCCAGCCTTAAAAGATCCTCATTACCAAGTTTTCTCTCCCCCTGATCCGGGATTGGATTGTCAAATTGTCCCACCACTGCGGCGGGGTGGCCCATCATCACCAGGATTCGGTCCCCCAGCAGGAGAGCCTCCTGAATATCATGGGTAACAAAGATGGTGGTCCTTGCATCTTCTACCCAGAGCTTACGAAAAGCATCCACCAGAGAGAAGCGGAGAGCGATATCCAGGGCTTGAAAGGGTTCGTCCATCAGAAGAATTGGGCTTTTACAGGCAAAGGCCCTCGCCATGGCGAGGCGCTGCCGCATCCCTCCAGAGAGCTCTTCGGGATACTTTTCCAGATGCCGAAAGAGGCCCACCATATCCAGACAGGATTGGGCACAATCACTGTCCCGGTTGACCAGCAGCACATTCTCCAGAACGGTTGACCAGGGAAGAAGCCGGGGTTCCTGGAAGAGATAGCTCACCGGAGCATCCTGCAGCTCTGTCACAATAGCACCAGAGATGGGCTCCAGCAGCCGGGCTAAGAGGTGCAGCAGGGTACTCTTTCCACACCCCGAAGGTCCAAGGATTGCGGTAATACGCTTATCAGGGAAATCGACGGAGAAACGATCAAAAAGGGGCTCCTCCTCCCGGTAGTAAAAGGTAAGTTCTTTGCAGAAAGCCATCAGAGCCTCCTTCGCTTTCTGTCGGAGAGACGGAAAAAGAGCTGACTGATCCCAGCTCCCCCGATGGCTGTCACCGTCCAGGCAAGAACCTCGGCAGTTTCAAGGCTGAGCTGGGCAAGCTGCATTCGACTCCCGATTCCAAGTCGGGGGATAGAGAGGATTTCGCCGGCAATTACAACCTTCCAGCAGAGGCCGATGGAGATGTGAGCAGCGGAATAGATCACCGGGATCAGCTGGGGAATGACAATCCGCTTGAGCTTCTCGGAACCCGATAGTCGAAAGACCTGGGCCATCTCCATTAAATCATGATCAAGCCCCCGGATAGCCCCTTCGATCGCCCCTGCTACCATCGGAAGGGCCATCAGCAGGGCAGCAAAGACCGGCACCATGGTGGAGGAGAAGTAGAGAATAGCGATAAGGATCACCGCCATCACCGGGACAGTTCGAATCGTCAAGAGAAGGGGGGCAAGGAGCTGCCGAGCTCCGGAGTGCAGACCGGAGAGAATACCAAGGATGGTTCCAAGAAAAAGGGAAGCCAGGAAAGAGAGAAGGACCCTCGCCCCGGTGGAGAGGAAATGAGCGAAAAAATTCCCCCTGCCCAATTCTGTAATAAGACGGATAAAAACGGTAAGGGGAGATGGAAGAATAAGCGGTGCATCTACCGCAAGCGCAGCGATCTGCCACAGGATAAGGAGAAAAAGAACGGAGAGTGTTGAAACAAGAACTCCCTTCATACCTTCCGCACGTTCATACCTTCCGCCCCTCTCCTCCCCTGTATGCTCTATTGAAGATAGAAATCTTCTGTCGGCAGCTTTCCCCCCACAGAGGGAGGGTTATACTCCAACAGAACCTTCAGATACCCTTCCACCTCCCTCCGGGCCTGAGCAGCGCTCTGGAACGAAAGGTTGCATCCTGGAATTGCCGGAGCAGCAATGGCTGCAGGCATGATATCCCACTTCTCGATCAGCTTCCCCGCAGCCTCCTGGTTTGCATTTACCCAGGCGATAGAATCACGGTAGGCGTTATAGAAAGCCTCCACCACTTCGGGCTGCTCTTTCACCAGGGAAGCGGAAACCACCGCAGCAGTTATGGGATAAGAACGCCCCTCTTCCCCTCCATGGAGATCTATCCAGCTCTTCTGAAAATCGAGGCGGCTGCTGACAGCTTTGTTTCTGCTTCTTACCTGAGTGACAAAGGGCTCCGGGAGGACAGCAGTATCCACCTTGCCTCCGATCAGCGCCTGGGCAAGCATGGGTGCTGCCTGGATGGAATAGTTAACCGCAAGATCCTTCCCCGCTTCAAGTCCTGCTTGAGAAAGGTAGTACTGCAGGAGGTAATCGGGGCTTGCCCCCTTTCCCACCGTGTAGATCTCCCGGCTTTCAAGATCGGTCCAGGAGCTGATACCGGGATCAGAAGAGAGGAGGTAGAGAAGGCCGTAGCCGGTGACCGCTGCCATTGGGTAGGTGCCTTTGCCGTTAAAGAGTTTTGCCGCTATATTAACCGGCAGCACCCCGAAATCGACCTCCCCGGAGGCGATTCTGGCCACCATTTCCTGGGGACTTGGGAGCACTTCATAGCTTATATTCACCCCTTCACCCAGGTCGGGATTCTCCTCCATCATTTTCACTATCCCAAAACCGCTGGGGCCTTTGAAGACAGCCGCCTTCAGCTCCAGTTCTGTGTACTCCTTCGCCCCCCGGGCAAAGAGAGCCGGTCCTGAAATTATCATACAAATAATTGCAATACAAAACAGTCTCATCTTCATACGTTCCATCCTTTATAATCTTCTAAGCTTTGATCTGCACCGGCGCACGCTTGCTGCATCGGTGCAATCTTGTCGCATCGGCGCAATCTTGTCGCATCGACCCACCAGACGCCCGGGCATCATATTATCTATTCTGGACCCTTTTCCCTATTGGGTCAAAATCCGAAAAAAGCGCTTCTTCCCCGCCCGGAGAAGGAGTTCCCCCCCCTCATCCAGGTAGTCCAAACCGATCACAGCATCAATATCGTCAATCTTTTTCTCGTTCACCACTGCTCCCCCCTGTTGCACCAGCCGTCGCGCTTCACCTTTGGAGGAACAGAGGGAAGTGAGGGCAAAGAGCTCCATCACTCCTATACCTTCCTCTATACGGCTTCTCTCCAGGGTGATTGAGGGGATCGAATCCCGGTCTGCCCCTCCGGCGGAGAAAGCTGCCTTCGCCGCTTCCCTGGCCCTGTCAGCCTCCTCCTTGCCGTGAATCAGTCTGGTCTGTTCATAGGCGAGGATCTCCTTGGCCCGGTTAATCTCCTGATCTTTCAATTTCCCCAGCTCCCGCACCTCTTCGGTGGGGAGGAAGGTGAAAAGCATAAGGAACTTTTCCACATCCGCATCCGCCACATTTCGCCAGTACTGGTAGTACTCGAAGGGAGGGAACATCTCTGAATCCAGAAAAACGGCCCCTTTCTCGGTTTTCCCCATCTTCTTCCCGTCAGAGCGGGTCACCAGGGGGAAGGTGAGGCCGTAGACCTCCTGACTTGCGATCCTGCGGGTAAGCTCCACCCCGGCTACAATGTTACCCCACTGGTCATCACCGCCAATCTGAAGCCTACAGCCGTAATCCCGGTTGAGGATGTAGAAATCGTAGGATTGCAGGAGCTGGTAATTGAACTCAATGAAACTGAGCCCCGTCTCGAGCCGCTTCTTGTAGGTCTCAAAGGTGAGCATCCGGTTTACCGAGAAGTGACGGCCGATATCCCGGAGGAATTCAATGTAGTTGAGCCGGCCAAGCCAGTCGTAGTTATTGAGCAGTTTGGCATTCCCGTCGGAGAAGTCGACAATCCGGCCAATCTGCAATTTTATGCTCTCGGCGTTCTCCCGGATCTGCTCCACCGTCTGAATCTTCCGCATCTCCGTCCTTCCCGAAGGGTCGCCGATCATGGCCGTACCGCCCCCCACAAGAGCCAGGGCTTGATGTCCCCCCCGCTGCAGATGGGCCATGGCAAAGAGGGGGACCATGTGTCCCACATGGAGACTTTTTCCAGTAGGGTCTACCCCCACATAGAAGGGGCAGGAGCCGGAGGAGAGTGCCTTCTCCAGAGCCGCTTCGTCGGTACACTGCTGAATAAAGCCACGATCCCGAAGCACCTGTAGCGCATCAGCCATGACTTACCCTCTGGTACTCCCGAATCTCCCGGCGAATCCTTTCTGCAAGCTCATCCATGGGAACTCTCACCTGCTCCATGGAATCCCGGAAACGGAGGGTGACGGTATTATCCTCCTTCGTGTCGTAGTCCAGGGTGACACAAAAGGGGGTGCCTATCTCATCCATCCTGCGATAGCGCCGTCCAATGGCGCCGGACTGGTCGTAGAAGACCGCAAAATCTTCCCGCAGCCTGGCTGCCAGTTCCTGCCCCATTTCAGCAATACCATCTTTTTTAACCAGCGGAAGTACCGCCACAGTTACCGGAGCTACCGAGGGATGAAAGTGGAGTACCGTCCGTACATCTCCCCCTTCCAGCTCCTCCTCTTCGTAGGCATCGGAGAGCACCATCAAGACCGATCGTGTAAGACCGGCGGAGGTTTCAATGACGTAGGGCACAAAGCGGGACTTGTCCTGATCATCCAGGTAGGTGAGATCCTTACCGGCAAACTCCTGGTGCCGGCCCAGGTCGAAATCGGTCCGGGAGTGGATTCCCTCCAGCTCCTGCCAGCCCATGGGAAACTCATACTCGATATCAAAGGCGTCCTTGGCGTAGTGGGCCAATTCATTCTCCCCGTGACGGTGGAAGCGCAGCTTCTCCTTCCTGATCCCCAGCTTGTCGTAGTAGCCGATCCGCTCATTTTTCCAGTACTCAAACCACTTATCATCCTCACCAGGTTTAACGAAAAACTGCATCTCCATCTGCTCAAACTCCAGGGTACGGAAGATGAAGTTCTTTGTGGTAACCTCGTTCCGGAAAGCCTTTCCCACCTGGGCGATGCCGAAGGGCACCTTGACCCGGCTGGTCTGGGCCACATTTTTGAAGTTGACAAAGATCCCCTGGGCGGTCTCGGGCCGGAGGTAGACCACGCTCCCCGAATCCTTTACCGGCCCAATGTGGGTGGAAAACATCAGATTGAAGTCCCTGGGCTCGGTGAAATTGCCGCTGGTTCCACAGACCGGACAGGGGGCGGCGAGGTCGATCTGGTCGGCCCGAAAACGGCTTTTACACTGCTTGCAGTCCACCAGGGGGTCGGTGAAGTTATCCACATGGCCTGAGGCCTCCCACACCTTGGGGTGCATCATGATTGCCGCATCCAGACCGACGATATTCTCGTGGAGCTGGGTCATCTCCCGCCACCAGTAATCCTTGATCCGGTTCTTCAGTTCCACCCCCAAGGGACCGTAATCCCAGGCTCCCGAGAGACCTCCGTAGATTTCACTGGATTGATATACAAAGCCTCTCCGTTTACAAAGAGAAACCAGTTTTTCCATAGTCACCGCCCCGGGGACACCTTTTGCCCCGGCGGAGTCGATTGCTCCGGAGGCGGCTTTTGCCCCGGCAGCGCTATTTTTTTCCTTACTCATCCTTCTACCTCTTTTGCCAGACGATCAATCGCCCGGTCTATTCGTTCTAACGCTTTATCCACTCCCAGGAGCCGGATAGAACCAAAGAGAGGGGGGGAAACGGTACTTCCGGTTATGGCCACCCGGATGGGAGCAAGGAGCTGTCCCAGCTTGAAGGTCCCCTTCTCGGACTCTTCCCGAAACAGAGTCTCCGCAGCTTCGTCGTCGATCTCTTTCATCGCTTCGACAATGGTCCGGCCCACGTTCAAGGCTTCCAGGGTGGAGAGTTTGTCCATCTTCTTGGGCACCAGGAGCTCCGTATCGTAATCCCCGGGTTCCTGAAAGGCAAATCGGCAGATATCCGCAGCATCGCCGATAAATTTCATCCGTTCTTTAACCAGGGGGACCATCTCTGCAACAAGCTTCGCCTCTTCGCTTGACGGAGGATCGGAAATAAGGCCATCTTGGACCAGGAAGGGAGTTATCCGCTCCTGCAAGTCCCGGTCATCCATCATCCGGATGTACTGGCCGTTAAACCACTCCAGCTTCTTGTAGTCAAAGACCCCAGGGGCCTTGTTGATCTTCTCCAGAGAAAAGAGCTTCTCCAGCTCCTGCTTGGTAAAAAACTCCCTGCTGCCGTCGTAGCTCCAACCGATCAGGGTAATGTAGTTGAGGACAGCCTCGGGAAGGTAGCCCGCCTTTCGAAACTCCCGAACCGCAGTGGCGCCGTGACGCTTGGAAAGCTTCTGCCCATCCTTACCCATCACCATGGGTAGGTGGCAGTAGAGCGGAGGCTCCCAGCCGAAAGCTTTGTAGAGGAGCACATGGAGGGCCCCCGAGGGGATCCACTCCTGGGCCCGGAGGATGTGACTGATCTCCATCAGATGATCGTCTACCACATTGGCCAGATGGTAAGTGGGAAAACCGTCACTTTTGAGAATCACCGGATCGGGGGGAATATCCCTATTCTTCCGCTTTACCGATCCCAGGAGGATATCTTCAAAGGCGGTACTCCCCTCTTCGGGTACCTTGAAACGAACTACCGCTTTCTCTCCCCCGGCAATCCGCTTCTCCGCCTCTTGTAGGGGAATGGAACGACAATGACCGTCGTAGCCTATCCGGGATGCCTTCGCCTTCTGCTGCTCCTGGCGAAGCTTCTCCAGCCGATCGGCGCTGCAGAAGCAGTAGTAGGCCTGGCCAGCTTCAATCAGCTTACGGGCATGCTCCCGGTAGAGATCAAAACGCTCGGACTGGATGTAGGGACCCTCATCCCAGGAGATCCCAAGCCACTTCAAGGTCTCGTAGAGATCATCCAACGCCTCCTCATGGAAGCGCTCCTGGTCCGTATCCTCCACCCGGAGAATAAAGGTGCCACCCTGAGCTCGGGCAAAAAAGTAGTTAAAGAGGGCTGTTCTCACCCCTCCGATATGCTGCAAACCCGTCGGAGAGGGGGCGTAACGGACGCGTACACTCATAGATACCTATCCTTTCATCATTGTAAACTGTTTCGGGGGACAGTATACAGACCCAAGGGAGGACGGGTCAAGCAAGGGGGTTTCTCATCAGCTTGATAGTGACGGTGGGTCAGCCTCGATTCAGTGGGATTAATGTTGCGGGGCAGCCTCGATTACAGAAGAGTCGGGATAGAGCCATTCAATAGCGTCGCTTATCATCTTTGCAAGGATGATCGGCATCAATTGTTCCCGGCTCTTTCGAACCTCCTTCTCAAAGGCTGGTTTGGAAAAGCGTTTCTTGAGAACTCCGCTCTTCTCGGATACCAGGGAGGCAATGGTGTCATCTTCCTGCCCAAACGGGTCAAGGGAATAGAGGCTTAAGAGGAGGACCACCGGAGATGGGTTCTTATCCAGCACCTTTACAAACTCTGCTGAAGCCGCTTCCCGACGCTGCTGCATGAGAAGCGAAAAGGCGTAGAGAAACTGAATCCAGTCACCATCCTTTCGATTCTCATCCCGAAGGGGTCCATAGTAGAACTCCAGCCCCTCCGCATCGGTCCGTAAGAGTTTCGGGATACCCAGGGAGAGTACAAATTGGGAGTGAAGTCGGGGCTTGTGCTCCCTCAGCCAGCTCTCCAATCTGTTAATCGAATCCATGCTGTTTTTCAGAAGGTAGGCGTTGAGAAGGATCCTGATATCAAGTTTTCCAGCCCGGCCATTCTGGTAGATCCTGCCCTCTTCATACCTGATAACTCCCTCCCAATCTTCCTGTTCCAAAAAAGTAAAGAGTTTCCAGTTGAGGAAAAAATAGGAATCGATCACACCGACAAGAAAGAGGAAAAAAAGGGGCAAATACCAGCTTTTTTGCCAGAATGTAGCTGCATACTCGCTTCCCAGAATAAAAAGAGGCATTAAAAAGATCACCAGGAAAGAAATTAGGATAACTAGGTTGAAAAAAATGAAAATTATCTTAAACTTCACAGTAAAATACTCCTATAATAATAAGAGAAAGTGTAATCTATACGGATTAGGGGGTCAACGGTCATTCGTGATGAAAAGTGTTTCCGTCCAAAACCTGGAACCGCAAAGCTACATAGATGCTCCTGTCTTTCTTGACGAGCACTATATTCTCCTGGCCCCGGAAATACCTGTTACGAAGCGGCTCAAGGAGCGCCTTACAAACTGGTTTTTTGACACCGTTTACAGTGAGGGGATGCCCACTGATTCTCCTCCCTCGGAAGGTTCCGGAATGGGGGTACTCGATGCTACCATGAAGGAGAATGAGGCGCGGCAAAAGGCGGTCGATTTTATCAAAGAGGAGACGGAAAAGCTCGCCAAAATCTACCAAGCCTTTCAGCAGCATAACGCCCTCTCCATTAACCAGCTCTCCGATCTGGTAAAGGAGATTATAGGCAAGTTGAAGGAGGAGAGCCGATACTTGCTCGCTCTCCCCGATGGGGAAGATGAGACGATGGAGGATGGGGATAACTATCTGGTGACCCACTCGATCAAGACAGGGATCATCGCCCTTGCGGTGGCCGATTTTCTCAGTATCCCCCCCCACAAGCAGATTGAGGTGGGCCTGGCTGCTCTCTTGCATGAGATCGGGATGACCAGAATCCCCCCCCAGGTGTACCGTCACAACAGGCAGCTTAATTCCAAGGAGCGGCAAACCATCATCACCCACCCGGTGATAAGCTTCAAGATCTTGAAGGAGGCCGCTTTCCCCAATCCGGTTGTATTGGCCGTTCTGGAGCATCATGAATATATCGATGGCACCGGATATCCCAGGAAGCTGAAGGGCGATCAGATCTCTCTCTACGGAAAGATTATTGGGGTAGCATCAAGTTATGCAGCAGCTGTATCCAAACGCCCCTTCCGGGAAGGACAGGATGGTCACTCGGGAATCATGGATCTGGTACGGGATATGGGGAAACGGTATGACGACACCATTCTCAGAGCTCTCGTCTTCACCCTTTCGGTCTATCCGGTGGGAACCTATGTGCTTCTCTCCAATAAGGTTAAGGGGCTGGTGGTAAAAACCGACCAGCAGCATCCGAAGGAGCCGACAGTCCGGCTGCTGATTAACGAACATAACAGTCTCTATCCAGAGCAGCCGGTGGTTCAAATTCGGGAGGATGACGAAGTTACTATCCAGCGGCCCCTTGGCAAAATGGAGATACAGGAAGTAAGAAAGCAACTCGTCAACGGCCAATAGGCCTATCTTTTCTTCTCCGCACAGGGAACACAGAGAAGCGCCTCGGGAACATGCTGCAGGCGACCAAAGGGAATCTCTTCCCCACAACGGATACAGCGCCCGTAAGTCCCCTTTTCCACCCGCTCCAGGGCATTGCGCAACCGTTCCAGGGTTCTTCTACTATCAGCCAGAACATATTCGTTCACCCCCTTCTCGCTGATCGCCTCCATCCGGGTTAGACGGCCCAGGCTGACACTGGGCTCAATTGCCTTTGTTTCTCCGGTAAGATAAGCCACAGATGTTTCTGTTTCGCTTAACTTATCCTCCATTTTCTTTCTCAGCTCTTCGATCTGATCATTGGTCATCCTGGCATTCTATTTTTAAATAAAAGCAAGTTCAAGAGAGTCAATCTTGACAGAGTTTCTCTCACTGGCTACCTTTTAGCCATGAGAATCCGTTATAACGCACCGGTAACCCTCACTTTTGCCCTCATCGCTGCGGCAATTCTGATGATTGACCAGTTTTTTGGCCTGGGGATTATCCCAAGCTTCTTTATCATCCCCGGCCGGGGAGCTTTTGATTTCAGTTTTATTCCCGGTTATATCCGCTTCTTCACCCATGTAGCCGGTCATGTGAGCTGGCAGCACCTTTTGGGTAATTTCTCTCTCATTCTGCTTCTGGGGCCGATTCTGGAGGAGAAGTACGGGGGCTCTTCTCTCTTTATCATGATTCTGCTCACCGCCTTCATTACGGGTATTCTCAACGTGCTCATCTTCCCGACCGCCCTTCTTGGAGCCAGCGGGGTGGCCTTCATGATGATTCTCCTGGTAAGCTTTACCAATATCAGAAGCGGGGATGTACCTCTCACCTTTATTCTGATCCTCCTCTTTTATCTTGCCAGGGAGCTTATGAACAGTTTCCAGAATAACGAGATCTCCGAGTTTGCCCACATCGCCGGAGGATTCTGCGGAAGCCTCTTCGGATTCCTTCGCCCCAGAAAGTAGTGATGCCAGGATAACTCTTTAGATTGCCCAAAAAGGGTTTTTCTGGTATGATCACACCATGAATGTAAAGATAAACCCCAGGGGCAACGGGGCCTGTCCCATCTGCAGTTACAACGGAAGGTGCCTCATCCAGCAGAGTTTGGAAGAAACCCTCGCCGAAAAAGAGAAGAAGGAAGAGTTTGAACTGGTCATCTACAGCTGCCCGCGGTTCAAGGAGAAGTTCTAAGCAATGATAGACAAACTTGAAAGTCTCGCCTCCCGGTTCGCCGAAGTTGAGCGACAGCTGGGAGAGCCGGAAACCATGAAGGATATGAACCTCTACCGGGAACTGGGCCAGGAGTATGCAGCGCTTCGGGATACAGTAGAGGAGTTTGAAATCTACAAGAAACTCCTTTCCAGTATTGAGGAAGCCCGTCAGATCGTCGATACCAGTGGAGACGAAGAGATGAAGGAGATGGCCCAGGAGGAGCTTGGCGAACTGGAGGAGCAGAAAGAGCAATCTGAGAAACGAATCAAAGCGCTTCTGGTTCCCAGAGATCCCCTGGATGGCAAGAATACCATCATCGAAATTCGGGCTGGAACCGGGGGGGACGAGGCAAGCCTCTTCGCTGCGGACCTTTACAGGATGTACTCCCGATACGCTGAGGAGACCGGCTGGAAGCTGGAGATGCTTGAAGCAAGCGAGAGCGAGGTTGGCGGTTTTAAAGAGGTGGTCTTTTCCATCTCCGGGAAGGAGGTGTACGGGAATTTACGCTACGAAAGCGGGGTCCATCGGGTACAACGGGTGCCCTCCACAGAGAGTCAGGGCCGAATCCACACCTCTGCGGTTACCGTGGCAGTTCTTCCCGAGGCGGAAAAGACCGATATAGAAATCAACACTGAGGATCTAAAGATTGATGTATTCCGCTCCTCCGGCCCGGGGGGGCAGAGCGTTAACACCACCGATTCGGCGGTGCGGGTAACCCATATTCCCACCGGGGTAGTTGTCATCTGCCAGGATGAGAAGAGCCAGTTAAAGAACAAGGCGAAGGCGCTGCGGGTGCTCCGGGCCCGGCTCTATGAGGCGGAGGAGATGAAGCAGCGGGCCGAGCGGGACCAGACGAGAAAGAGTCAAATCGGCTCCGGTGATCGGTCCGAACGGATACGAACCTACAATTTCCCCCAAAACCGGGTCACTGACCACCGGATTAATTTGACCCTCTATAAACTGGACCAGGTGATGGAGGGGGCTCTGGACGAGTTAATCTCCAGTCTGAAGCTCTCGATCACCGAAGAGCTCTTAAAGGAGCAGAGCTGACCGGAAGGGACGCCCCGGGAAAAAGCTCAATCCATTATTGGATGAATCGTAATG
>CAYMWV010000080.1:0-2866 GCA_964394395.1 uncultured Sediminispirochaeta sp. | reverse complement strand
GATGAATCGTAATGCGATGCATCACCAGACCTGGCGGGAACTCTGGCAGGAAGGTTGCGACAGATTGATTGCCCCAGGGGGCGACAGGGTTGAAAACCCCCGACTTGATGCATCCCTTCTTCTGTCAGCGGTCGGAGGATTTGATAGAACCAGACTCTTCACCCTCTTCCCGGAAATAGCCCCCGAAGGGGTGGCGCAGCAATTTGAAACATATCTCAAACGACGCATCTCGGGAGAACCGGTCTCCTATATCCTCGGACGAAAGGAGTTTTGGGGGCTGGATTTTCTGGTGGGCCCCCAGGTGCTTACTCCCCGACCGGATACGGAAACCCTGGTGGAGGCGGCACTGGAAAAAACAGCTGCGATGGGGATGGAGCCCAACAGGCTGTTAAAAATCCTTGACCTCTGTTGTGGAAGCGGCTGCATCGGCATCGCCTTTGCCCATGAGATGGGTAAAATCAACAGCGCCATTGAGCTCAGCTTCTCGGACATGAGCCGGGAAGCAATCACCACAGTAAAACAGAATGCCGGAAGGCTTCTCCCGGAGAGCCCGGGATTGGAAGTAAGCTTTTTCACCGGTTCTCTCTTCGATCCTCTGCCAAAAGATAGCAGCTTCCATATAATCGCCAGTAATCCTCCCTATCTTACCGAAGAGGAGGTGGACACCATGGTCCGCCGGGGATGGAAGGAGCCGGAGCTGGCCCTTCGGGGTGGAGAGGATGGACTTGACCTGATACGAACAATTAGCGATGAAGCATTTGGTTTTCTCCTTCCGGGGGGTTACCTTTTTATTGAATCAGCATCTTCACAAACTGAAACCATTTCCCGTATGCTAAGGGCACGGGGCTATGAGGATGTGGAGGTTATAAATGATCTTGCGGGGCGAAAACGGGTAAGTTCCGGCCGTAGACCTGAGGGGGAAGATGGAAAGTGCTCAACCGTATCGAGAAGTTTGACAAAAAATTAAGCAGCTTTCCCGAAAAGGAGCGTCAACTCATCGTCCAGGCTGCCGAATGGTCCAAAGAGCTTCATCAGGACCAACAGCGGGCCAGCGGTGAGCCCTATTTTATCCACCCTCTGCATGTAGCTGAATTCCTGGTAGACCTGGGGCTCGATCACGAAGCTGTTATTGCAGCACTGCTCCATGATGTACTGGAAGATACGGTGGTAGAGCTTCCGGAGCTGCGGAAAAGGGTTGGCCGTCAGATCTCTGCCCTGGTAGACGGGGTAACGAAGATCAGTATGGTAAAAGCAAAGAGTAAACATGTACAGGAGGCTGAAACAATCCGGAAGATGCTTATCGCCATGACCAAAGATATCCGGGTCATCATCATTAAACTGGCGGACAAGTATCACAATATGAGCACCCTGGAACACCTACCCCCGGCTAAGCGTAAAACCATCGCCAATGAGTGTCTTGATATCTACGCTCCCCTGGCGGACCGGCTTGGCATCAGCTGGTTAAAGGCAGAACTGGAGGATTTGAGTCTCAAACATCTTAATCCGAGCGCCTACGAGTATATCCAGGCCTTTGTTGCCAGCAAGCGGACCGAACGAGCCAACTACCTGAAAAAGGTTGAACGGACCCTGCTTAGATCTTCAGCGGCCGAAGGAATCGAGATCGAGGTAAGCGCCCGGGTGAAACACTTCTATTCCATCTTTTTGAAGATGAAACGACGGAAAAAGGGTATTGAAGAGGTGTATGATCTCATCGGAATCCGCATCATCTGCTCAACTAGCCAGGAGTGTTACACCCTTCTGGGGATTGTCCATAAGCTGTGGCCCCCCATTGAGGGTCGCTTTAAGGATTATATAGCCATGCCCAAGGCAAACAACTACCAGAGCCTGCATACCACCGTTATGTGCTTTGAAGGGCAGCTTATCGAGGTACAGATCAGGACCCGGGAGATGAATAACATGGCGGAGTACGGGATCGCCGCTCATTGGGTCTACAAGAAAGAGGGTTCCAGGGTTGATGCGGTCAGCCTTCAGGAGCTTCCCCTGATTAACAAGCTGAAAAGATGGGACTCCAGATCCGGGGGAAGCGACTATCTTGATGAAATTAAAGCTGATCTGCTCAAGGATTCAATCTATGTGTTTACCCCGGAAGGGCATATCGTTGAACTACCAAAAAATGGAACCGCTATTGATTTTGCCTACCACATCCATACCGAGGTGGGAAATAAAGCCATTGGCGCAAAGGCAGATGGTCATATCATCCCCTTACATCAGCCCCTGAAAAATACCCAGATGATCGAAATCATCACCAATAATAACGCCAAGCCCCATGTCAACTGGCTGCGGTCAGTCAAGTCCAGCAAGGCACGACAGAAAATCCGGCACTGGCTCAACAAACATGATGAAAACCTCTTTATTGACAAGAACATTATTGCGAAAAAGGGAAAACGCAAGATAGATCCTGGTAAAAGTGAAGAAATCTCAATAGCAGCAAGTGAGGCTGGGGAGAAGAAAGAAGAGCCGGATAAGGAAACCATCATAAAGCAGGTGATGGATCGGGCAAAACTTGCCTTCCGGATCGGTGATGAGAAAAACATGATGATCAGCATTGCAAAATGCTGCAACCCCAGTACCGGGGATGATATTGTAGGATATGTGAGCCGTGGAAGAGGTATTATTGTTCATCGCCGGAACTGTTCCAATCTGAAACATATTGAAGAGATTGATGACAGACTGGTAGAAGTTGAGTGGGAGGCTCAAAGCCCAAAAGCAACAAGGCGCTTTCGGGTCACAAGTCGAATGACCAGCGACCTCTTTTCAGAGATAGAGGGAGCTGTACGGAAATATCGGGGCCATTTGATTGAAGGGCGACTGGAAGAAGACGCAAAGGAAAACCTGACAGGCAGCT
>CAYMWV010000079.1:0-14615 GCA_964394395.1 uncultured Sediminispirochaeta sp. | reverse complement strand
ACTTACAGACTCTTGGCTTCCATTTTTTGCGCTATTTCGGGGACAGTATTTTCTGTTTAAGCCGTGCCCGTCGGCGGCGGCCCCCGACCCCCGAGCCCCGACCACCGGCCCCAGGGGGTGGGCTAGGGCTTCAGGCGGCGGCTTAGGACCCCGGCGGCGGGCTAAAGCCCCAGGGCGCAACCCCCGGCCCCAAACGGCGGCCTATGGCCCCAGGCTAAAGCCCCAGTGGCCTAGGGCCGCCGATCAAAACCGATAAGAATGGTGGCGTATTCCGGGCTGAGATCAAAACCGAACATATCCCGGAGGATCTTGTCGCTGCCCGCCGAGGGACTTACCGAAACAATCCGCTGAATGCCGAAATCCTCTTTATTCTCCTCAAGCTCTTGAAAGGGGATGGGGGGGAGGAGGAAATAGGCGGGGAGATGTTTTGTCCCCTTCCTTCTTTCGGTGAAAAGTACAAAGCCGTCGCTTAGCAGAAAGTGCTCCTCCTCCGGTTCCTTCTCCCCCTTAAAGATCTCCTCACCAATGATGTGATAGCGGTGTCCCTCTATCGACAGGATATGCTCCCCCTCTTCCAGATCCTCCACCATATAGACCGTTTTGCATGGGGGGGGTCTGAAGCTTGAATCTTTCAGGAGGATCCAGACCTCCTCCCGGCTGAGAACCGCCTCAAGCCCGCTGTAGTGGATATCTGCAAAACCGTTCTGCTCCTTCGTCGGGCAAAGGGTTTTGATCTCAGATACTTTTTTTCCCCGAACTTTTTCTATGTCGATTACGCCTTTGAGGCTGCGGATGAGCTGGGCTATCTCTTCTTCCTGTTTTGCATAGTTGTTATCCATATGTTCTTCGATGATTATTCGGAATGGTGACTGTGTCAAGGGAAACTTCTTCCGGACTCTCCCGCACTCTCCCGGGGATTGCAAAAAAATAGTGCGAATTTCGCATGTTCATCCAAATAATTTCACAAGATCGAAAAAACATTACAAGACAAGTAAAAGTACAAAGCACTAAGATGGAACAAACTTGAACAAAACAATGGAGGTTACTATGTCAGAAAAGGGTTCATATATCATTGTAGGAGAAAATATTCACTGCACCCGGGTACGGCTGACCAAGGGTAAGTTTGTAGAAGAGGTGTCCGATGGTTCTTTCGCTCTTGTTTTCACCGAAAAGGGAAAGACGAACCATTTGCCCATCCCGAAATCGGTGGTGGAGGGAGAAAACTTCGCAAATGGGAAGGTTCGCCACGTTGCAGTGGCTTTACAACAGGGGCTGTATGGTTCTGGAGAGGAGAAAGATCTTGGTAAACGCTATATCCAGGCGATGGCTTTGGCGCAGGAAGCGCATGGCGCATGGTTTCTGGACCTTAATGTAGATGAGTTTAGCATGGAGACGGAGGAAAAGATTGAGGCGGTGAAATGGACTGCCGGGATCATACAGGAAGTTTCTTCTGTTCCCCTGAGTATCGACTCTTCGGAACCGGAGATCCTGGAAGCTGGTCTGGCTGCCTGCGATAAATCCAAAGGAACTCCCATGGTCAACTCTGTATCCCTGGAGCGCTCCTCCCTTATCCCGATTGCGGCAAAGCAGGGCGCCTGCATCATCGCCGGAGCCACCGGAAGAGAGAGCATGCCCGAATCCAAAGAGGAGCGACTTGCAAATATCGATGAGCTGATGAAGATTCTGAAGGCAGAGGGGTTTGAAGACAATCAGATCTTTATCGATCCTTTGGTGTATCCAGTCTCAGTAGCACAAAATAACGGGGTAACCTTTATTGAAACAGTAAAAGCGGTGAGGGAGAAGTATGGGAAGGAGATTCACTTCGCCCCGGGGCTCTCCAACATCTCCCACGGAATGCCAAAGCGGAGTATCATAAACCAGGTCTTTGCAAAACTGTGTCTCGATGCGGGTTGCGATGGAGGAATTGTCGATCCCAAGCAGATTAATGACCAGGTTCTTGGGGGCATCGATTATGATGATAATCTCTACAATCTGGCGAAAGAGCTTCTTTTGGGTAACGACGAGTACGGCATGAACTATATTTCTGCTTTCAGGGAAAACAAATAACAGCAAGATCAAGCATATGATCGGAGGATACGAAAATGCATAGTGTACAAGAACATATCGACAGCAAGAGCTATCATGTGGAAATTCTTCCTGCAAAGCAGGATTCTGAAAAACTGGAAAAGGATCTCGAAACCTTCAAGACCAAATTCGAGCGGGTGATGGAGAGCGGCTACTGCGCCTGTATTACCGATAACGCCATGGGCAATCTCTCCTTCCAGGGGACCGAGATGATTGAGGAGCTGGAACTGGAGCCTAAGGATGATCAGGTGATGATCCATTTGAACACCTTTCACACAAAAGATGACCTTGACCGGATCCTGGAATCCTGCAAAAAGTACAAAATTCGCCAGCTTCTTGTGATAAGCGGAGATGGTTCTGACCGGCTTCCGAAGCTTACCCCGGGGGATATTGGCGTTACCGGGGTGGAATCGGTCACCTCGGTTGAGTTGCTCCAGTATATCGGGCGGGAATATCCCGGTGACTTCGTTCTGGGGGTTGCTTTCAATCCCTACGAGCCGGAGGAGCACGAGTTTGAGAAGATGGAACGGAAGATGGCCGCAGGGGCAACGTTCATCATCACCCAGCCGGTGATCAATGAACATCCGGTGGTAGACAAGCTCTTGGAGAAGTATCCCGATATTCCGGTTATTGTAGAGGCGTGGATGAGCAAGAAGATCCACCTCCTCTCAGAGGCGGTAGGGTATGAAATAAAGGGGGCGGAAAATTTTGATCCCCTGGAGACCCTGCAGATCCTCCATAAAAACTATCCTAAGTGCGGGGTATACCTTAGCCTCCTCGGTTTCAAGACCCAGTACCATTTGGTAACGGATCTGTGGAAATAGGGGGTAAAAGATGAGAATAGTAGTTTGCGTTAAACAGGTACCCGGAACTCACGATGCCACAATAGATCCGGAGACAAAGAGAATTAAACGGGAAGGGATCAAGGCGGTTACCAACCCCTTTGACAACTATGCGGTGGAAGAGGCGGTTAAAATCAAGGAAAAGCTGGGGGGCGAGGTGATTGCCCTCACCATGGGCCCCGCCCGGGCGGATATTGTGCTGCGGGAGTCTATCTCCGTTGGGGCCGACCGGGCGGTTCTTCTCAGCGACCGCGCCTTTGGAGGCTCTGATACCTGGGCCACCAGTTACGCCATAGCAAAGGCGATAGATAAAATTGGAGATGTGGACCTGGTGATCTGCGGAAAGCAGGCAATAGACGGGGATACCGCCCAGGTTGGGCCCGGTATTGCGGCCCATCTTGACTGGGCCCAGGCTGCTTTTGTGATGGAGGTTCCCGAAATTGGGGAAAAGAGCATCAAGGTGAAGCGGATGCATGAGGATGGCTGGGATCTTTGTGAAGTGAAGTTCCCTGCGGTGATGACGGTGGTGAAAGATATCAACCAGCCCCGGATTCCGACCCTCAAAGGGCGCATGGCTGCGCAGAAGCTTGAGATTCCTACCTGGACTGCAGAAGATATCGGAGCTGAACCGGAACTGATCGGCCTCCATGGATCACCCACCAGGGTAGTAAAAACGAATCCACCTCCCCCCAGGGAAGGTGATAGTCTGAAACTTGACGGACCGGTGGAAGAGGTTGCTGCCAAACTGGTGCACGAACTGCGGATGCGCAGTCTGGTATAAGGAGCATTACAATATGATAGCAAATACACAAGAAGCGCGGGATCAGTATAAAAACATCTGGGTTGTTGCCGAGGTGATGGATGGAGAGATTCAAAAGGTTAGCTATGAGCTCCTGGGAGCCGGAAGAGCCCTGGCAGACCAGGCGAAATCAGAACTCTGGTGTGTAGCAATGGGCTCCGGGATTGGCGATACCAGCGACTCCCTTATCCAGCACGGTGCCGATGTGGTGCTCATGGTGGATGACCCTCGGCTTGAAGAGTTTATTGACGAAGATGAAGCGGCTGTTCTGGTTCGGATGATTGAGCAGTACAAGCCCGAGGTTGTTGTCTGCGGCGCCACAACCCGGGGCAGGGCCCTTATTCCCCGGGTGGCGGTAAAGGCGAACTGTGGACTAACCGCAGACTGTACCGGTCTGGTCATCGATGAAGAGACCGGCGATCTCTTTCAGACCCGTCCCGCCTTTGGTGGAAACATCATGGCCACCATTCGCTCATCAAACCATCGGCCTCAGATGTCCACCGTTCGACCCCGGGTAATGAATGCCCTGGACCCCGATCCCTCCCGAAAGGGCAGGGTGATCATGGAGAGCCTCGGCGAAGGAGCCAAGGGGGGAATCAAGAAGGTGCTTGATGTGTTCCATGACAGTGACAACGCCATGAACCTGGCGGATGCCCAGTTTATTATCGCCGGGGGCCGGGGTGTGAAGGGCCCGGATGGGTTTAAGCTCCTCAAGAGCCTGGCGGAGAAGGTGAACGGTGCTGTAGGAGCAAGCCGGGCAGCGGTGGACTCAGGATGGGTTCCCTACAACCATCAGGTTGGACAGACGGGGCAGACCGTACAGGCCCAGGTCTATGTGGCCTGCGGTATCTCCGGACAGATCCAGCATCTGGTGGGTATGCAGTCCTGCGATCTAATCATCGCCATAGACAAGGACCCGGATACCCCCCTAATGCAGATGGCGGATATTGCCATAGTGGGAGACCTCTTTGAGGTTATTCCGGCTATTGTAAAAGAGATTCCCAGGACCTGAGAGCCTTGGGAACAGCTCCTGCGCAGGGGCTGCGTACGCCTGGGTGGCTGCATGCCCCCCGGGGGGCTACATGCCCCTGGGGGCGAGGCCCTCGGCGGCGCTCGAGTAAATAGTCAAAGAGGATTCGGGGTTTTACACACCGGATCCTCTCTTTTTATGATAGCTTAAGACTCCTGACTGCCGCTTTTCCTGTACTCACAAAGCGCCTTAATATGATCTGGGCCGGTTCCACAACATCCTCCGATAACCGAGGCGCCCGCCTCGATAAGCTTGGGCAAAAGTGATGCCATAAAAGCGGGGCTGTCCGGATAGTGCACCCCGTCATCTTCCTGAACGGGAAGGCCCGCATTCGCATGAACCAGAATTGCCCTTCCTGAGGCCGCCTCCCGGATCTCTTTGACAATGGGAATCATTCGCTCAAAGCCGCTGCCGCAGTTAGTCCCTAGGATATCCGCTCCGGCAGCAATCATCGCCTTCGTGGCATCTTTGGGGGAAACCCCCATCATGCTGCGGAAACTGCCTTGTGTGGTCAGCTCAAAGGTAAAGGTGGCAATGACCTCCAGACTCGTGCCTTCCTTTGCCGCACTGACCGCCAGTTCTGCTTCTTTGAGGTCGCTCATGGTCTCAACACAGATGGCGTCAGCACCACCGCTCTCCAGAGCCTCCGCCTGTTCCCGGAAGGCTTCAAATAGCTCATCTTCCGTTACATCTCCCATGATGAGCATCTTTCCCGTAGGACCGATAGATCCGAGAACCCAGTGCTCATCTCCAGCGGCTTCCCGGGAGAGTCGAGCCGCCGCTTCGTTTATTTTCCGGCACTTATCCTGCAGACCGTAGTGGGCCAGTTTAATCCTGCTGCCTCCGAAGCTATTGGTTTCCACCATATCTGCACCGGCTGCAATGTAGGCTGCGGCGATCTTTCTTACCTCCTCGGGATGCTCCAGATTCCACAATTCCGGACACTCCCCGGAAGCAAGTCCTGCTTCCTGAAGCATGGTTCCCCAGGCTCCATCGGATATCAAAATCCGGCCCTCCCGTACTGCTGTGCTGATCTTTGATTTTGGCATAATACCCTCCCGGTTTCTCCCTTATGGCTGCATATTCAATCGACCTGAGTACATCAAATATAAGCTTACCAGAAAAAGGAGGTGGTTGAACAGCGAGGGGGGAGAAAAAAACCGGCTCCGAAATTGTACGGAACCGGCTTATGGACCCAATGTTACAGCTGCTTTTTTACTGACAGAGCTCTATAGCATCTTCAGAGGCGGTAGCAGCATCGGGGCTGTACTTGTCGGCACCGATGTTTTCACAGAATGACTCTGTTACCGGCGCACCACCAACCATAATTTTTACCTGATCCCTGATACCGGCCTCTTCCACAGCCTTTACCACGTTCTTCATCTGGTTCATGGTTGTGGTAAGCAGGGCGGAACAGGCGATAATATCGGCATTCTCTTTCTGGGCTGCTTCGGCAAAATTTTCTGCCGGTACATCGGTTCCCAGGTCGATCACATTAAGTCCCTTTCCTTCCATCATCATGGTTACCAGGTTCTTTCCGATATCATGGAGGTCCCCCTTTACGGTACCCATGATAACGATACCCGTGGCCTTTACTCCATCATCGATTAAAAGGGGTTTAAGCAGGGCTGTGCCGGCGTTCATTGCCCGGGCGGCAATAAGCACTTCCGGAACAAAGACCTCATTCTTTTTGAATTTTGCACCAATAATTCCCATACCGTGCATGAGTCCGCCTTCGAGAATCTCTTTGGCGCTCATTCCCTCATCGATTGCCTGCTGAACCAGTTCGGTTACTTCCTTAGCCCGGCCCTTCTGCAGGAGTTCGGACATTTGCATTAGATCTGCCATAACGTTTGCTCCTTCCTTTGGATTTACCCCCATCCGCAGCCGGGATGTTTACAGAGTATGAGCCAAAACAGGGTATCCTGACTTGTGCTTCAACCGCCCCTGCGCCTTCCCGATACAATCAGTGGCTTCTCGCAGGTTTGTCGGCACTCACAGTGACGGGCTCGTGGGGGATTCTCACCCCGCTTCCCCGGAAATGGCCGGTTTGTTAAGTTGTTGTAAAGATAGACGAAAGTTATTGCGAAGTATTGTACAATCTTACAGTGAATTGTACTATTTTTAACTATTCTGTGATTTCAATCCTCTTTTCTGATATCCTGCCCCCGCTTTCCCGGTACCTGCCCGGGGGTATACCGGTCACTTTTTTAAAAATCCTGGAAAAGTAACTTTGATCCTCAAATCCACAGCGACCCGAGATAATGGAGAGGGAAAGTTTTGTTCCAGTGAGCAAATTTTTTGCCATGCTTACCCTAAGCCGGTTAACGTAAGAGGAGAAGCTTATTCCCATCTCCTCCTTGAAAATGGTGCTAAAATAGGCCTCTGAGAGCCCCGCCTCCTTAGCTGCATCGGCGAGTATCACCTTACCGGTAAAATTGAGCTGAATGTACCGGACTGCCCGCTCAATTGCCCCCAGGTGCTTCACCTCTCGAAAGGTGAATACCAGGTTGATAAAGCGATTTAAGACCTTTCCCAGCCAGAAGCTTAACGATTCCAGATCGCTCAGGTTATCAATATCCCGGATGTATCGCAGATTGAGGGCAAGACTCTGTTCCGGATCGGCACCGCCCTCCATGGCAGCCCTGCTCAAGAGGACCAGCAGCTCCAGGATGCGGAACTTGACGATTTCAAACCTGCCTCCGCTGGAGAAGAAGATAGCTCCCAACAGCTCGTTTAGAACCTGTCTGCAGGTCTGCTTTTCTGCGTTCCGGATAGCCGAAAGGAGCTCCCGCTCCTTCTCTATGGGGTAGGAGGGCACATCGACACCCTGGGCAGCCCGTTTCTTCTGCTCCTGAATCTCTTCGCTGATTTGGCTCTGCAGGTCCAGGTTTTCCCGTTTGGCATCGATCTCTTTATCTTCCCCGCTTAACCAGGATGCGGTCATGAAAAGCAGTTCTGCCAGGCTTTTTACCCTCTCGGTACTGGAAAAGGGGACAGCTTCAAGATCTTCCAGCAGGGTGGTGGTATTGAAACCTTCTGAAGGGAATTTACGAAGCAGCTCTTCGATTACCTCATCCTTGCTGATCACCGTTACCGGACCTGCCAAAAGGGATCCTATGGTCTTTCCCTCATACACTATTGGGCTGGCCCAGTAGATGAGACTGATGGGACAGAAATAGATATAACTGCCCCCAAAACGCTCAGCCTGGAAGGCACCGTGGAGATGCAGTTCCCGGCAATCAGAGGCACTTCTACCGTGCTGAAAGGAGCGGCAGAGCACACAGGAGTGGTGAGCCATATCTTCAGCCCCACCAGAATTACCGTCAGTTCGAAACTGGCCCTGGGTATCCATTACCCGACAGTCAACACCGGTCCCGGTTTGGTAATGCTCTGCCGCCTTCCCTGCCTTTTCCAGAAGAAGACGGTTCTCCTCCAGGATATGTTTTGGCAGGGGGATTTGGTCCATGGCTCAGTTCTCCTCCCCCGGATCGGGAAAAAGCATCTGTTCCATAAAGTGGTCCTGGAATCTGGAATCGGTACTCAATTCGATATACTCGGACCTTTGGGCGACTGTACGTATCCTCTCTGCCTCATCCTTGAACAGAAGAGCCCTCACAGCCCCCAGTCCGGCGCTGTTTTTCGCCGGAATAATTCGATCCTCCGTTTCCCGGGGAAGAAGACCGCTGATGAGGGCTGATGTGGGGCGAAGATAGTTTCCAAAACCGCCGGCCAAAAACACTTCCTCAATATCTGAAGCCTTGCACCCCCACTCATCAAGGAGCACCTGGACCCCCGCAGCAACAGCGCCTTTGGCCAATTGAATCTGCCGGACATCCTTCTGGGTGAAACAGATTTTTCCATTCTCCTGGCTGCTATCACCATTTTCGGAACCCCTCACCAGGCAATATCCCTCATCACTATATTTATCAGTCATCGCCCCGGTGCTGTCCACAATCCCCAGGCTCAATAAAGCTGCCACCGTGTCAAGGATACCGGAGCCACAGATTCCCACCGGCTCTTTCCCGCCAATAGTAGTCCATCGGAGCTCTCCACCTTCGGCAACTACGGTATCGATGGCTCCCGGGATTCCCCCGGTCCCGCAGCTTATCCCTGCTCCTTCAAAAGCGGGACCTGCGGCGGTGGCGCAGGTAAGCAGCCGCTCCCTGTTTCCCAGAGCCATCTCTCCGTTTGTACCCAGGTCCAACAGAAGGGTGAGCCCCTCTTTCCGGTCAATACCTACAGCCGCCATACCGGCGGTGATGTCGGCTCCCACATAACCTGCGATAGAGGGCAAGAGTCGAAGCTCCGCTTCCGGAAAGGGGAGGGCATACTCCTGTGCACTAACAATAAGCTCATTGGTGAAGACCGGATCAAAGGGAGCGACCGCAATAGAAGAGGGGTCAACCCCTGCAAACAGGTGGAGCATGGTGGTATTACCTGCAACTGCAATCTCTTTGAGTGCATCCTTTCCGCTCCTTTGCTCTTCCAGGAGCCTGGTAACAAGTGAAGCCACCTGATCCCGGATAGCACCGCTCAGTTTCTCCAGGTTCCCTTCTTTCTCCCCGGCAAAGCTGATGCGGCTTATTACATCTGCCCCCCAGGATCGCTGGGCGTTGAGCTGTGACTGCACTCCGACAATCTCGGCGGGGTGAGTGAAATCGATCAAATAAGCAACAACGGTGGTGGTGCCGATATCGATGGCAGCGCCGAAACTTCCCGGCTCGCTTATCCGCGGGTCCGGAGGCTCGCTGAAGGAACCGACAGCATCAAGAACCGTGTGGCTTCCGCCCCCGATGGCTTGTACAGAGAGACTCCCGGTGGGATGGCATTGACAGGCGAGGCGGATTCCCCCTTGCAGCTCTTCATGGGTAAGGAGATGCCGCTCCTCAGTGGTGACAGCTCCTGCATCACCGGAAGTGATGAGTACCTTGCATTTTCCGCAGGTACCTCTGCCTCCGCAGGGAGCATCCAGGGCATCGGGGATCGAATTTCGAATTGTATCAAGCAGGGTACTGCCTGATACATCTTCCAGGGTGTGGGAGGAGTTATCCTCCCGGGTGAAATGAATGTGTATGGCTTTCTTCTCTTTCATACTAAATATTTAAAACCAACTATATATAAAAGTCCAGATTCTCTTCCAGCACCAACTCAAGTTTCGTGATGATATTCCCTTTTTGGGGCTCTTTTTCTTCGCCGTTCAAATGGGAGTAGATCCCTTTTACTGCTAAAAAGCCCTGGGAAAACATATCCTGATACACGATGGCATCAACAGTATGGTCCAGCATATGCTCTTTAATCTTTTCCGACAAGTCGAAACCGATGGTTTTAATGCCGGTTTTTCCCGCCACAGCCCGGCTCACCACATCCAACTCGTAGGTGAGATCAAAGACCGCACTGATATCCGGATGTTTTCTAAAAACATCTTCAAAATAGGATTCCAGCTCCCCAGGATCATCTGAAATATGGCGATAGTAGGGAAGCACCTGCAGATGGGAGAAGCTTTCAATCCTCTCTTTAAAGCCCTGAAGCCGGTATCTGATATCGTAGAGATACTCCTCTCTTCCACCTAAGGGAACCACAACCTTCCCCGGCCGGGCCATTTTCCCCATCAGCTCAGCGGCCAGGGAGCCGCTTTTGTAGTAATCACAGCCAATGTAGCGCTGTCGTTTGCAATCAAGCAGGTCCCGGTTCACCGTGTACAGAGGAAATCCCCCATCTACCAGTTCGTTCACCAAGCTGACCAGCTTGCCAGTCTCTTCAGGATCTTTGATGTCGTTAGGGATGAGGAGAAAAGCGTCCATTCCCTCCTTAGCCATCTCCCTGAGCGCACTACGCTGATCCTCCGGATGGTCAAGATCGAAGATCTCCTCTTCAATATGGACACCGTAATCATGGAGATCTGCCGCCGCCGCCCGTACCCCTGCCTGGATTTTGTCGATAAATTGGCTTGATCGGGAAGAGCGGAAACCAATAAAACCTATATGAAACTCCTTTCCCATTGCCAGGTTCCGGGCCGCTTTATTGGGGTGATAATTATATTCATGAAGGGCCTGAAGAACCTCTCTGCGGGTTTTTTCAGTTACTATCCCTTTGTTGTTGATAACCTTGTAAATAGTGGTTCGGCTGATCCCTATCTTTTTGGCGATATCTTCCAGGGTGATTCGGCTTTTTTTAGCTTTCATGGTACCATTATACACGTGTCAATAGAGATTCTCCATGGTTATTTTAAAAGATCTTCATTCTTCTTTTGGGCGATTGAGTCCGTCCATGTCATCCATGGCAGCTTGGAATATGCAGAAATAGAAGGTGGGGAAAGAGCGAAAGAGCGAAAAGAGCGAAAATCTATTTGACACGTGGTAAATGCTGTGATATTCTGTTTACACGTGTTAATCAACCGTTTTTACGGAAAAGGAGAGAAGAGAAATGAAAAGAAGATTTTTTTTAGGTGCCCTTCTGCTTATTCTTGCAAGTACTATCCTGTTTGTTGCTTGTCAAAAAAAAGAAGAGGCTGCACCTGAAGCAAAGGTAGAGAAAAAAGCCGAACCGGTGGAACTGACCCTGTTTTACTACAAGGATACCATTGTTGATGGTATGAACGCCCTGGCCGATGCCTTTATGGCTAAAAATCCCAACGTGACCATTGAAAACGAGATGCTCACCACCGAATTCAACACCGTTCTCAAGAGCCGGGATGCGGCAGGACAGCTCCCTGATATGTGGGCTACCACCCCGGGTGAAACAGCCCTTGGTCCCTATGTTGACAGCGGTAAGGTTCAGCCCGTGGACAGTTTGAAAGTGATAAAGCAGCTCAGCCCCGAGTTCCGGGAATCGATCACCTTCAGCGACGGCAAGGCGTGGGTCATCCCCTTCCTTACCACAGCCAGAGGGCTCATCTACAACAGCGAGCTTTTTAAAGAGGCTGGCATCAGTACCTTTCCCAAGACAATCGGTGAAATGAAGGATGCGGTCGCCAAACTCAATGATGCTGGTATCACCCCCTTTGCCGGTGCCTGGAAAGATGGATGGACCGTCGGATCCCTGGTGTACCAGGTGGGTGCAGATGTGCTTGATACTCCCGACTTTCCCGCCCGGATGAGTGCCGGAGATGCAAGCCACAAGGAGTTTATGGAAATTTTCGAGTTCATCGATCTGTTCAAGAATAACTGTCAGCCCAAGGCGATGGATACCGATTTCATGGGCTCTGTAAGTCTCTATGCCCAGGAAAAGGCAGCCATGATCATCCAGGGCCCCTGGGCCGCAGACGCCATGATGGAACTTGCACCAGATGTGGTTGCCAAGAGCAAAATGGTGGCCATCCCCTACGCTAAAGATCCCAAGCTGAACAAGCTCTACTTCGACTACGATGTCTACTGGGCGGTAAGTGCCGATGCGGATCTTGAAACTGTTGATGCCTACATGGATTTTATCATCAACGGAGAGGGCAGAAAGATCTTTGAAGAGCAGATTGCCAGCCTCAACCCCTACGGAATCTCCTTCGAGAGCCATGCAGTCAACAAGAGTATCCTGGATGCTGTGGACGCCGGGGAGATTATGGGAGATACTCAGTATGTAAATAGCCCCACTGATGGTTGGTGGCAGACCCAGGCGATCGTTATGCAGGAGTATCTGAGCGGAAAGATCAATAAGGAACAGATGATGGAGAAGCTGGATAAGGAGTGGCTCGCAGCCGCCAATCAGTAGTTCATCACTCAGATATGCATGTTATCCCTGCAGGTGCACTTAGTGCCTGCGGGGTTTACCTTGACGTACTTAACGTGACGCTTTCTTAAGTACTTAACGTGATGCTTTTGTAAAGGGAGGAGCCATGGCTAAAAGCCTTTTTTCTGAAAGCCTGGGCAAACGTAATTACCTGCTGGATCTATCCTTCATTGGACCGGTCTTCATCATTTACACACTACTTTTTGCCTTCCCTTTTCTGCAGGGACTCTATTACTCTTTTACCCAGTGGAACGGAATCGACCCGCAAGCGACCTTTGTAGGCTTCCGGAACTTTATAGAGATGTTCACTAAGGATGAGTACTTTGTGCCCTCCCTGAACAGAACCTTTTTTATCGCTTTTGTAAACGTCTTTTTTACCAACCTTCTGGCCATGCTTTTTGCCCTGGCGCTCACCAACAGCTTTCGACTCAATAACTTCTGGCGAGCAGCCATTTTTATGCCCAACGTAATCAGTATGGTTGTTTCCGGTTTTATCTGGAAGTTTATGTTCACCCAGATAGCTGAAAATATGGCCGAAGTTACGGGAATTGAAGCGATCAACCAGAGTTGGCTGGGGGATGCCAATATTGTGGCGTACTCCATTGTTATCGTCAGTGTCTGGTGGGGCCTTGGATATATTATGACTATCTATATCGCCGGGCTTCAGGGAATTGATAATTCCATCATCGAAGCGGCGGAGATAGATGGAGCCAATAACTGGCAGATGTTTTTTCGTATTAAACTCCCTTCCATGCTGCCGGTGGTTACCATCGGGGTTTTTCTCAATGTATCGGGGAGTTTGAAACTGTTCGATACCATCTACTCCCTTACCGGAGGAGGGCCGGGAAAGGCATCGGAGGTGGCAATGCTCAATATATACCGGGAAGCCTTTGTCTACGGTCGTCTCGGCTATGGAAATGCCAAGGCGGTGGTCCTTACCCTCATCATCATTGCCATCACCGTTGTACAGATGAAACTTACTTCAGGAAAGGAGAAGTAGGATATGAATATACGGAACGTGAGAACCACCGCAGCCGGGGTCGGGATGGGCCTCATCGCCCTGATCTGGTTTATTCCCATCTATTTTATGGTTATCAACTCCTTTAAACCCTTAAAGGATGTGATCTTTACCACCGCCGCCTTCCCGAAACAGTTTTATCTGGAGAATATCACCAAGGTGTGGCAGGAGGCTAACTATTTTACCCTCTTTTCTAACAGCCTTATCATTACCGCGATCAGCATTTTCGGGATAGTGCTTTTTGCTTCCATGACCGGTTACCGTCTGGCCAGGACCAAGGGGCCGGTGGTAGCTCTTCTTATGGGCTATTTTATTCTTACCCTGATTATTCCATTCCAGGCGGTTATGATCCCCCTGGTAAAGACCATGCGTGATTTCAGTCTCATTAATACCCGTTTTGGATTGGTCCTGGTCTATATCGCCTTCGGCTCTCCCATGGCGATCTTTCTCTACCTGGGTTATGTTAAGGGGATTCCCACAAGCCTTGAGGAGTCTGCGGTGATTGATGGGGCGGGCCCCTTCAGGACCTATTTTAGCATCATTTTTCCCCTTCTCTCGCCCATGACAAGTACTGTTATCATCCTGCAGAGCCTCTACATCTGGAACGACTTTCTGCTTCCCCTTATCACCTTGCAGTCCGATAGGATGAAAACCATCCCCCTGGGGATTGCCGGAAAGTTCTTTGGTCAGTACGCTTTCAAGTGGAACCTGGGTATAACTGCCATGCTTCTCGCTTCCCTGCCGATGCTGATCCTCTACCTGATTATGCAGAGGTACATTATCAGCGGTGTGGTAAAGGGTGCTGTAAAGGGCTGATACAGTTTCTTTTCACCCGCTTTTGTCCCACGGCTTGGCTGCATTGGCTTACAAGCCCCAAGCCCCAAAGGGCATTGCTCCTGATAGAAAGCGGACATACCTTCCCCGGTGATGTCCGCTCTTTTTCCCATTTTCCCGGGGTATACAGGCTAAAACAACTCATTATTAGGAGGATCTCATGAAGCACCCTGTTCGAAAAACTGTTGGGGAAGAAAAAGCGTGGTGGAAAGAGGCAGTGATATACCAGCTCTATCCCAGAAGCTTTGCCGATTCGAATGGGGATGGTATAGGAGATTTGAAGGG
>CAYMWV010000078.1:0-14676 GCA_964394395.1 uncultured Sediminispirochaeta sp. | reverse complement strand
GACCAGGACCAGGGAGGTGATGAATACGAAGCTGCCCTTTTTCATAATTTGATCTCCTCCTGTTTCCCTGGGAGAGCTGTCTGCTGCTGCTTTGGCACAATCAGAACCGAACAGGGAGCATTGTAGCTCACATCCTCTGCTGTTGAGCCGAGAACCGGGCCGCTGCTGCTTGTGCTGTCCGATTTGCCGAGTAAAACAAGGTCCACGGAGAAGCGCCTGGCGACTTTTACTATGTTCCTCCCGGGAGAACCTATCAGGTCTACAAAGGTGGTCTGTTCAGCGGGGTAGCCGCTCACCTCCATAATCGATTGAAGCTCTTCATCAATAGCATCTTTTCGTTTTTGTTCCACCACCGGATCAGGGGCCCTTTTCCCCACATAGAGGAGCACCAGCTCATCCCGCTGGCTTTTCTCCTCTCGAAGGAAGGAGAGAATCCGTTCATCCCGGCCCTGAAGAGAGGAGGCATACAAGACCCGAAAGAGTTGATCATCCTGGTGCTGACGGCTTCCCCTTCTATGCACAAACACAGGGATATCGCTCTGCCGGATCACATCCTTCACCGTACTGCCGAGAATGGTTCTGGTAAGCCAGCTTTTTCTTCGGAAGGTAATGGCGATAAGCTCCGCTGCAAACTCATCTGCGGCAAAAAGGATCGCCGTTGAGACTGCTCCAGAACGTATTGCCGTTTCTACTTCAAATCCATCTTCCCGAATCAGGCGGGCACACGCTTCCAGCCGTTTAAGATTGTGGGCCCCTGCCCTTCCCCGTGCACGGCCGATATGCAAGGCCACCACCTTTTGTGTATCCATCATCTTTAGAAAACTGCATATCGAAGAGATCTGATCTTCATTCTCATGAAACGTAAATGGAACAATCGCCTTTTTAACCATACCGCCTCCAAGGTTTCCCCTCGTTACATTCTGAAGGAAACTCCCTGAACGGCGCAAGGGATCGCATCAAGAAATTTGTGGCCCCTCCCTCAGTGCTCCCTTACAATGGCTGCTAATATCCGACAAGGGCCGCAAAAACCAAAACCCCCACAGACATCAACATCAAAATCAGCTGCAGAGGAATAATTTTGCGGAACCACTGCCCCCAGGAGATGCCGGTTATGGCAAGACATATTAAAAGCAGGGCGTTGGTGGGATAGAGAAGGTTGGAGTAACCATCGCCAAACATGAAGGCAAGGACCGCTGTCTGCCGGCCGATACCGGTAAGGTCTGCCAGGGGAGTAATCAGGGGCATCACCAGGAAAGCCTTGGCCGAACCGCTGGAGATAAAGAAGTTGAGAAAAAGAACCAGGAGGTATATAAGCAGGGTGCCCGATACAGGCCCTGCGGATTCCACTGCCCCGGCTGCCCGGAAGAGGATGGTGTCCAGCACCCCGCTATTGTGCAGGGTGGTTTTCACCGATCCGGCCATGAGGACCAGGATGATTCCCGGAGCAATACCACCCAGCCCTTTGAAGAAAGCGGCCACAGAAGCACCGGGGGAAAAACCGGACAGCAGGGCACTCCCTATCGAGGCACACATAAAAAAGAGCACCATCAGAGGAAAGAGCAGGGAACTTGCTCCAAGAAGAAAAGCACCAAAAAGGGCCAGGACCATGGCACCCAGCCAGGAGAAGAGCCAGATAAAAGCTCGCCGCACCTTTCCGTCAAGCCCCTTTCCTTCCCGCCCCTTCCCATCTCCATTTTCATTCCCCTCTCCTGAGCCCGTCTGAGCTGCCGGTGCTGGATCTGCCGCTCTCTCCGGTGCATCCGGTACCCCGGATCTTCCACCATATAGGGCTATCGGAGCAAGGGACCGGGTATATCGGATTAAAAAGAGCATAAAGATAAGGTAGGTAAGGATAAAAACAAAAGCCCTTAGGGGGGCCCCCGAAAAAGGAGGAAGTCCTGCGAGCTTCTGAGCTACTCCTATGGTGAAGGGGTTGGTAATCGCAGCAGAAAACCCCAGGGCCATGGCTCCCAGGGTGATAGCTGCTCCGGTAAATCGGTCCCATCCCAGACCGAGAGCTAAAGAGACCGCAAGAGGAACCAGAACCAGGGCCTCCTCCATGGTTCCCAGAAAGCTTCCAAAGAGCATGAACACCAGTACCGTTACGGCCATGAACAGGTTCCGCTCTTCCCGCCACCGGAATGCAGCAGCTGTAATCAACTGAGCGAGGATACCAGAAGAAGCAAGAAGGGAGATGGAGCCGGCAATGAGAAGCATAAAAAGGATGATGGCTATTACCATCCCCCCTTCCGGTCCGAAAAGCAGCTCCACCGGAGCGGTAAACCAGCGCCAGGGTGGCAACTGCACTTCCAGAGAATCCTCCCGGTAAGAACCGGGTACCACCGTCTCGATCCCCTCGGCCGAAAGAGTTCTCTCATAGGCCCCGGAGGGAAGAATTCTCCCCATAAGCCCCGCAGCCACCATCAAGAGAAGCAGTATGGAGAGGGCTGAAAAAAAAGCCCGCTTCCCAATTATCAAACTTTCGTTCAACTTTTCTTCCCCTTCAGGGACGACTCCACAATCGACAGGCTGCGCCGAAGGGCCTGATCTGTTAAAAGTTCCTTCGCTTCATTAAAGGTGCATACCCTGCGCTGCCGCATCTTCGCTTCATCCCACTTCATCATCAGATTATCAACTGCCATGGGGTAGAAGGAGATCTGGTAGCGGTCATACTCCTTCCAGTACCAGGTAGGAACCGGTTCTCCCACAATTTTACCGGTAACCCCCGCCTCCTCCTCCGCTTCAATAAGGGCCATCTCCTTATCACTTTTCTTTGATTCCGGGCCCCCTTTGGGAAAGATCCAGCGACCTGTGGAACGGGTGGTAATGAGGACATAGTGACGTTCATCATTCATCATTAAAAAGGGGATAGCTCCAACAGCCGGAATAGGGGGAGCAGTAAGTTTCTTGAAGAGCGCTTCGTTTTCTCCAGTGAAGGAGGAGGCGAGGGAGCTGTTGCGAAAGCGTCGATCCTCACTCACCTCGGGGCCAAACCACCAGGGGGGGCAAAAAGCCTTCGCTTTCTCCTGGTCGGGGAACTCGATCTCCGCCAGCCGAAATCCCTTCAATGCCCCTTCAAAGATATCGATCTCTATCGTTCCTGCCTCGTCGGAAACGAGGTGGCGGCTTTTTTCTACCCGCAATTTTTCTGTCCCCGGCCAGAGCTCATCAAACTGTTTCGCCTGCAGGGGCACCTCAAACTCCCGACGGACCATTCCGCCGCCCCGCTTGGCGGTGAGAAAGAGCTTCTTACCGTATCTGCGGAGGCGAACCTCCCCGTCGGAGCCGTCGGAGCCCTCGGAGCGATCAGAACCGTCGGAGCCGACTGCCAGGTAGCCCTGGGCGATGGGGGTGCCTTTCCCCAGCTTAAGATCTTCGGGGATTTCATTGATTAAAAAGCGTCGTTCAATTTCTAACATAGAGTGCCTCCTTTCCTGTCACCGGTGAGAGGTCAGGAGCTCCGGTTACCCGGGCGGTCAAGTGCCGCTCCAGAAAGAGCTCGCTGCCGTCGGCGGCTTTGGTAATCGAATCATCCACCTCAAAGAATACCGTTTCGCTGGCGGTTCCGGCATCCCGGGCCAGGTGCAAGACCTCTTTTTTGAGTACCTCCCTGGCGTAGCGGTCCGCATCTTCGAACTCTTCAAAGTCCATCACCACATCTACCCCCCGGACCCCAAAACCGCCGTCATCGACAGGGATAATTGAGGCAGCGGCGCTAACCGAAATGGTGCTGGTTACCGCCCCGATGGCGTTGGCCACCTCCGCATGGGGGGGAACAATAACTTCAAGGCCTGCCCGCTCTTCCATCCCCTCCAGGAAAAAGGATACCGGCGCACCAAGTCCGATAAGGGGATGGGGGAAGTGAGCCTGCAGGGTGAGGCTCTCCAGTTCATCTGTAACCAGGTAGGAAAGGAGAGAAGGAGGATTCTGCCGATCAATCTTGTCCCCATCGGGGAGCTGTTTCAGGATGATCTCCTGCAGCAGCCGGCGGCTTATCAGATCAAAAACCCTGCTGGAGAAATCCTCCCCGGAGCCTTTTGCAAGGTTCGCAAAGATGCTTTGCAGAGCCTTGGCCGCCGAAGTATCCCACAATTCCAGCCTGCCATCGGCATGGAGCAGGTCGGTGGGGGTTAAGCCGGAACGGCGAATGAAGCCCTGTTTCTCCAGGTGAGAAAGATCCAACATCATCCAATGGCTATAGCCAAGCTCCCGGGCTAGTTCAATTCGGCTTAAGGGCCCCCGTTTCAGCCGTTCAAGAATCTTCACGTCCCGGTCCGTCAGATCGTACTTCGCTTTAAAAGAGTGCCCCTTTCTCCCCTCCGGGCGCAGATAGTACCAGCTAAGGATCTCGCTGCTTTTATCATACCGGTCCAGCTCCGCTGTAAGAGCGGAGATATCTGCCTGATACCCAAAATCTGCAGCAAGCCGGCAGAAGGGAAGTATCCGCTTTGGTCCCACCTGCAGCTCCCCCTTCTCCAGCTCTATCATGCTGTCCCCGCCTATTCCCAGGGTGCTCATATCCAGAGCCCGGACATGGGTGCGCCATCGGCCCACCCGGGAACCTTTATCCTGCAGCTCTACCCTGCCACCGCTGATCTTTCCGATGTCGCTGGTGGTTCCTCCCACATCGACAATGGTTGCATCTTCCAGGCCGGTCAGAAAGCGCGCCCCGGAGACGCTCGCCGCCGGTCCGGAGAGGGAGGTCTCCACCGGAACCTCCCTGGCCCGGTCGATACTCATCAGGGTTCCGTCTCCCCGGACAACCAGAACAGGAACATCCACCTCGATACTTCTGAGAAAGGAGATAACATCCTCCAGGAACGCCTCAAGGAGAGGTATGATGCGCCCATTTAAGACCGCAGTGTTTGCCCGGTGGTAGATGTTGTAGAGGTCCGAGAGTTCGTGGCCGCAGCAGACATGGAGCCCCGTCTTCTCCTCCAGGATCTCCTTCACCTGCAGCTCCTGGGAGGGGTTAACCGACCCGGCGTACCCCGATACGGCAAAGGCTTCCACATGGTGTTTTGCCACCATCTCCCGGGCAATCCGCCCCACCTCTTTGGGATCCACGGGGATCAGCTCCTTTCCGTTGATATCGATCCTTCCGGAGACCAGGGCAAAGGGGCGGTTCTCTATCTTTTCAGGGTCAAAGATGCCGGAGTGCATCATGATCAGCCCCACATCTCTGCCCTTCCCTTCAACTATGGCGTTGGTGGCCAGGGTTGTAGAGATGGCAACCATCCCCACCTGCCGAAGAAGCGCAGGGTCCATGGCGCCTACCGCTTCAGCGATTCCGGTGGTGTAGTTCTCCGGTGTAGTTCGCCCTTTTCCCGACTGGATCAACTCCTTGCTCTGCAGGTCGTAGATCACCGCATCGGTGTAGGTACCCCCGGCATCTATACCTAGGCCATATCTGATATTCGGCAGTTCTGCCTCCCGATGTTCCGAAGCCGGGGCCGGGGTATCAGAAACTCTCTCCTTCCCCGGTGATACAGCGCCGACCCCAAGACCTTTGCTCCGGGTGTCGTAGATGGTGACCCTGCCGGGGGGAACCATCAGGATCTCGGAATCATTCTTCTCTGGGGCAGCCAGCTTTTCGATCAGCCGGGAAGAGCCTTGCAGCTCCTGGTAGTCCCAATCAAACTCCGAGGCGAAGTCCCGGGCATATTCCCGGTAGATCTCTGAATCACCGCCCCCTCCGGCACGTTTACTCTTCCCTTCTGACTCAATACCGGTATCAATAAAAACCGACCGCTGATAATTTTTTTGCCAACTGTTGTAGAAACGGAAAATCGCTTCCGCATTCTTTTCACCGTACCGATCCCGGTACCCTTCGAAGGATTCACTTAACGATGGGTCCAGGGATACCGGCTTTCCCCTTTTTCCAAAGGGGGTTAGCCCCTCTTCGTACCAGCCCGGGGTGATATAAAAGGTTCCGGGCGTCTTTTCAAACTCCCTGCGGTACCTTGCATCAGACCCCAGAAAAAGGGCGATACAGTCATGCACCCGGGGAATAAAGAGGGGGAGGGAGCGGGATTTCAAACCCACCAGACCCCGGCCGCACACTCCATAAAGGAGGGCGATCCCCGTACAGGAGCCCTCATCCTCCAGCCGGTCTATCCTCTCCTGCAGCACCTCCCGCAAATGGTTGGGTTTGGAATGCAGTCCCCCTTCAAGGAAGATAATATGTTCCTTGTCGATTCCATCCAGTTTGCCTGAAGCAACCAGAGCTTCAATCTCGGGTCTGAATACACCGCAGGCAATAAGCGCTTTTCTACTAACTCTATCATCCATGGGATTAGCATACAGAGTCAAAGAAACTTTTTCCACCGCTTGTACCTGCAACTATCATCAATTAGACTATCTATATGAACCGATGGAAAGAGTCCCGCAGGATGATCATGGAAGTGCTTATCCTCACCCTTCTTGGCATAGGGGGCAACCATTTCAAGCTTACCCTCTTTCTCAATGTAGATCTTATCTTCGGTTCCATTTTCGCCATGATTGTCATTCTTCGCTGGGGTCCCAAGGCGGGCGTATTCTCCGGAGCTGTCATAGGAAGCTACACCTATCTTCTCTGGGGCCACCCCTACGCCTTTATCATTTTTACTCTGGAGGCGCTGGTTGTAGCGGTTTTTCACCATCGGAAACTGCGGCTCAGTATTATCTACTACGACGCCCTCTTCTGGATCATCCTTGGACTCCCCCTTGCTTTTGTCAGCTACCACCTCATCATGGGGCTGGAGCTTTTGAGTACCCTGGTAATCATGATGAAACAGGGAATAAACGGGATTTTTAATGCCACCCTGGCTGCGGGGATCGCCTTTATCCTCCATTTTCTCATCCCCTCCCCACCGAGAAAGGGGGGAGATGACCGGGGAATAGTGGGCTTCCAATCCCTCCTGGTTACCCTGATGACGGCAATGATTCTCCTCCCTTCCCTTATCCTGGTGGCCCATTTTTCCCGGATAGAGAGCAAGCAGATTGAGATGCAGCTGGGCGAACGGGTGGAGCGGCTGGCCGACAGCGCTGAGCGGATCATGAACATCTGGTACGAAACGGCAATACGCTCCCTCTTCTCCTTTATGAACCAGGTGGATAGGTACGGTCAGCTCTACTTTCCTGAACTTGGGCTGGATACCCAATCCCCCCGGATTATTCAATCTTCCAACCAGTTTTTCTCCTGCATCGGAACCGCATCGAAGGAGGGAGAGATCTACTCCATAAGTCCTCATGGTGATGGGAGAGAAAAACTTGATATCAGCACTTTCGGCGAAGGAAGTGAAACCTCCGCCGTTGTGGTGGAGGGCAAAACCTTCTCGATTCAGGCTAGGAGCCTGAAGATGAATGGTGAAGAGACTCCGGTTCTGCGTTTTCTTTACCACACCCCCTACGGGGTGATTTTTGCGGAGACGGAAACGGAGAACCTGGAGCAGCAGTTCCTCGACATCTCCTGGAACTGGAGCGCCAGTCTCTATCTCATTAATGCAGAAGGGAAAGTTCTTATCTCCAGCGAGGAGCCCGCCCGGGAAGAGGGGAAGAAGTATATTGCTATTCCCCGACAAACGCCCCTGGGGGAAAATCTCTATTTCCGTTTTCCCGCCCTCAACCCCAATCAGTCGATTATGTACCGCTGGCGGGAGACCACCGTAGTTGGTGAAACAGTCCTGGAACAGTTCCCACAGTGGAGGATTATCACCGAAGCGGGGTTTGCCCCCTATCAGAGGAAGCTGGAGGAGCAGTTTTTTCAGAATTTGAAAAACCTCTTTATCCTGGCAGCCCTGGCTGCCATCGCCTCCATGCTGATAGGCCAGATCCTGGGAAGAACCATTGTCCGGCTGAGCAGAATCAGCAGAGACATCCCCGAAGAGATCGACCGGCCCCACAGCATCCTCTGGCCTGAAAGCAGGATCACCGAGTTTCACACCCTTATCGAAAGCCTTCAGCATATGGAGGGCCTTTTGACCAAGCAGTTTAGGGAAGTTTCCCAGGCCCGGTCGGAGGCGGAGAGTGCAAACCGGGCAAAGAGCCAGTTTCTTGCCAATATGAGTCACGAAATCCGCACCCCCATGAACTCTGTTATCGGATTCACCCAGCTCTTGCAAGGAACTATCCCAAAGGATCCCAAAAGTGTTCTCTATCTGGAAAACATTGAAAAATCGGGCAAAGCCCTGATCAGACTCATCGATGACATCCTGGATATCTCAAAGATTGAAGCAGGAACGCTTCCCATCCAACCGGTAGCGACAGATATGGTAAGCCTTACCGGGGAGCTGAAGGCGGTGTTTCTACCCGCCGCTATGGAGAAGGGCTTGGACCTTTCGGTGGAGATTGATCCTGATCCCTTTCCCCGCCTCTTTATTGACGAGGTGCGGATACAGCAGATCCTCTTCAATCTGGCCGGTAACAGCATTAAATTCACTGAAACCGGAAGTATCCATATCGCTGTCCACGCCATTGGCAGGAGCGATAGCCAGGAAACGATCGATTTGCAGCTTTCTGTAGAGGACACCGGTATCGGCATCGACCCGACGCAGCAGGAGCGGATTTTCCTCCCCTTTACCCAGCAGCAGGAGCAGGATACCCGAAAATTTGGCGGCTCCGGCCTAGGCCTGGCAATCACCAACAGGCTGGTAGAGCTGATGAAGGGAAAGATTGACCTGGAAAGCCTCCCCGGGGAGGGATCCCGGTTTACCATCACCCTGCCGGAGATACCGCTTATCTCCACCGGGGGCGTCACCGGCTCCGCTGGGGCTGCGGGCAAAGATGATGATGATCAAACCAGGGCTTTGAAAGGCGAAGATGAGAGTGAACGGCAAGAGGAGTTGGAAGAGGAGAAGCTGGCAAGAATCTGCGAGGGGAAGAAGCTGCTAATTGTGGAAGATGACAGGGTAAACCGGCTGGTCCTGAAGGAGTTTCTCCTCCCCCTTCCCCTGGAATACCGGGAAGCGGAGAATGGAGAAGAGGCCCTTGAAATGGCGGTGGAGTACCTCCCCGATCTCATTCTGATGGATATCCAGATGCCGGTGATGGATGGAATTGAGGCGGCGAAGCGGCTCAAGGAGGATCCCCGAACCAAGACCATTCCGGTGGTCCTGGTAACCGCCAGTACGATGCAACATGAAAAAGAGCGATATGGCGAATACGCTTTGAAAGTAATCGCTAAGCCCTATCAACGGGATACCCTCTTTTCGATAATAGGGAGCGTCCTGGAGGCTTAATCAGCAGCTGGCTCATGAAAAAACTGTACCACGCCGCCTGGGCAGGGACAAGCAGGGGCCTGAGGAATGGCGCTGTTTTGCCACCGCCCCTTGCCTGGGAGCAATAAGTTACCTACAATTATAGTAGCATATCAAGGGAAAAGAGGATGGTCTTGGCAGAACCGGGATACACGATTTTACTGATTGAAGACAGCATATCGGTACGAAAAGCATTCGCCTCTATTCTTGCTTCCAAGGGCTATACCGTCATTGAAGCTGAGGATGGGAAGGTGGGAATCAAGCTTTTTGACAAAAAGCACCCCGACCTGGTGATGACCGACATTCTGATGCCCGAGCTTGATGGACATCAGGTGGTGCGCCATGTGGCAAACCGCTCCCCAAACACACCGATCATCGTTGTCAGTGGAACCGACCGGGTTGATGATGTGGCAAAGGCGATCCAGCTGGGGACCTGGGACTATATCCTCAAGCCGGTAAAAGATGCGGAGGTGCTTCTCCATACGGTAAAAAAGGCTCTGGAGAAACGGGAACTGCTGGAAGAGAATATTCGCTACCGGGACCACCTTGAACAACTGGTAAAAGAGCGGACCGGAGAGCTACAAAACTCCCTGGCGGAGAAGGAGCAGCTCCTGAAAGAGGTGCACCACCGGGTAAAGAACAATCTGCAGATCATCTCCAGTCTTCTCAACCTGCAGATTGGGATCGAAGAGAAGAGCTGCTGTATCGAACCGATGGAGAAGATGAAAAACCGGATCACCTCCATGGCGCTGATTCATGAACTGCTTTACCACGCCCAGGATCTTGCCATGATCCCCTTCCATGAGTATATCCCGAAACTGACAGAGAGCATACAAAACGGCTCCCCGGAGGTGAAAGGCGCTGTCCATCTCCAGTTGCACCTGGATGAGCTCTTTCTTCCCATTGAGACCGCAGTACCCTGTGGCCTGATCCTAAATGAATTGGTGGCTAACAGTTTCCAACACGCCTTTCCAACGAAAGAAACAGAAAGGGAAGAGAAAAGGATAAACATCATCCTGAAAAAGGAATCTGAATCAGTTTCCTTGCAGGTACGGGACAACGGCATCGGGATACCGGACGGGGCGTTCTCATCTGACAACAGTCACAGCCTGGGTTACCTCCTTGTGTCTACCCTGACCAGCCAGATAGGGGGAAACCTCCAGGCAGAGAACGAAAAAGGCGCCCGAATAGGCGTTGTTTTCCCCCATAAGTAGCTTATTGATACCTTATCTGCCGAATTCCTGTTGTTTTTACCCTTATTTTCGATTATTCTTGCTATTACCTTTATGGAAACTACGATCATTTTGCTGGGATCAGGAAAAGATCCTTTTTTGAAGCAGATAGGTGAGCTTTGCAGTGAGGCGGGCTTTCCTGTCAGCGAAACAATGGAAAAGATATCCCAGCTCCACGCCGCATATCCCGGATTCTATCATGAGGCGGGTTCAAGCACCGAGCAGCCTCCGGTAGTTATTGCAGATCCGGACATTCCCGGTTTAGGGCAGATCATCAGCAAGGTACTTCCTCCGGTCCTGCTGCTCCCCTCTCGAAAAAACCTGGGAAGGCAAGAGACGATAAAAGCTTTCTCACACCTGGACCCTGCTCTCTCTGTAGAAGCCTTCAACGCTATTTTATCATCTGCAGAAAAGCACGCCTTGCTACTGCAGGAGTTCATGATAGAGCGCCGGGAAGGCAGGGAGACCATTGATAGTCTTAATGAAATCATCTTCTCGGTAGATATTACCGGGAGGCTCATCTACATCTCTTCGGTTATCAGCAGATACCATTTTGATCCCAAAACGGTGGTGGGTAAATCCATCTACGACTTTGTCCATCCTGAAGACCGGGAACTGGTCAAGGCGAGGATGCAGAACCTGGGGCAGAGACCGGGAAGTTCTTCAGGATTCCGGGTTATCGACGGTAAGGGGAATATCCGCTACGTGAGAACCTCAAGCAAGCTGGTTCAGCGGAAAGGGAAAAAGCCGATTATTACCGGGGTGATGGCGGACCGTACCGAAGAGAGCAAGCGGGAGAAGGAAATTCTCAAGCTGACCCAGGCGGTTGAGCAGAGTGCAAATGTGATTGTCATCACCGACCTGGAGGGAACAATCGAGTTTGTTAACCCCGCCTTTGAAAGCTCCACCGGATACAGCCGTGAAGAGGCTATCGGAAAGAATCCCCGGATCCTCAAAACCGATTTTCTCGACAAAGAGGTGTATGCGGAGCTTTGGGGGCAGATTTGCAGCGGAAAGGTGTGGGAAGGGCTTTTTCACAACAAAAGGAAAGATGGTTCAACCTATTGGGAGAAGTCGGTTATCAGTCCAATCAAGAATGATGCCGATGAAATCATCAATTTTATTGCGGTGAAACAGGATATCAGCCAGGACCTGGCCCACCAGAAGGAGTTGGAGCAGGCAAAAGAGGAGGCGGAACGGGCCAATAAGCTGAAAAGTGAATTCCTGGCCAATATGAGCCATGAGATCAGAACCCCCCTCAATGTGATCCTGGGCTTCACCAACCTTCTTCTGGAAGAGACCGATGAAGAGGATAAGCGGAACCAGCTGAGACTGATCAACGACTCGGGTAAAAGCTTGTTGGAGCTGATCAATGACATCCTCGATTTCTCAAAGATTGAGGCGGACAAACTGAATCTGGAACCTGAAGAGTTCTCTCCCCGGCAGCTGCTTACCATGCTCTCCGAAATGTTCTCCTTTGAGGCTGAAAGGAAGGGGATTGGATTCCACCTGGAGATAGCTGACAGGGTACCCAAGCTCCTGCAGGGAGACCAATTTCGGATCAGACAGATCCTGATGAACCTTCTGAGTAACGCCATCAAGTTTACCGATGAAGGTTCGGTTAGTCTCAAAGCCGATTATGCGGACAAGTATCCGCGGACCGGGGCAAGCGGGGGAGCCTTCGAACTTACCGTGACCGACACGGGAATAGGAATAGGTGCTGAACAGCGCAAGCTGATCTTCAACCCCTTTGAGCAACTTGATGGATCAGCCAAAAGGCGTTTCAGTGGGACTGGGCTGGGCCTGTCCATCACAAGAAAGCTTGTCTTGCTGATGGGGGGAACCATTAACCTGAGAAGTAAGCCGGGAGAGGGATCAAGCTTCGCGGTTGTCCTGCCCCTGGATGATCTTTCCTGCAACGAAGAGAAAGTGATCGTCTGTCAAGAACCGGAAAAGATGGTGGAGGAAGAGAAGCGTGGAAAGGATGGAGAGGTGAAACCTCTGCTTATCGCTGAGGACAACACCCTTAACCAGGAGTTGATGAAGCTGCTGATAGCAAAAATCGGTTACCAGTGCGAGATTGCAGAAAACGGCAAGATTGCCCTGGATAAGCTGGAAGAGCGGGAGTACAGCCTCCTCCTTCTTGATATGCAGATGCCGGTAATGGACGGCTTGGAGACAATCCAGCGGATTCGTCAGAATCCCCGTTTTGCCCAGCTCCCGGTGATAGCCCTTACCGCCAACGCCATGAAGGGGGATGAGGAGAAGTTCAGACTGGCGGGATGTACCGACTACCTGGCCAAACCGGTGGATCGGGATCTTCTTAAAGCCAAATTAGCTCGATATCTATAGGAAGGGAATCATGAAAAAAGCGTACATTTCCTGGGGCATCCTTGGGCAGGCGAAGATTGCCCGAGATCTCGTTGCTCCGGCGATCCATCGAAGCAAATACGGAGCCCTGACCGCCCTGGCGACCCGGTCGCCCGAAAGCTCCGGGGAGTGGAAAGAACAATATCCGGGTATTACTATCCACGGCTCCTATGAAGAGCTGTTATCAGATCCCGGGGTAGATGCACTCTACATCCCCCTGCCCAACCATCTGCATGTCCAGTGGACCAGCCGGGCCCTGGGGGCGGGTAAGCACGTGCTGTGCGAAAAGCCCATTGCTCTTCAGGCCGAGGAGATAGAGAAGCTGATTGATCTTGGAGATAAAGCAGGGCTTTTGGCAGCTGAAGCCTTCATGGTGGTGCACCATCCCCAGTGGCTTCGGGTCAGGGAGCTTCTTTCCGCCGGCGAGATTGGGGAGCTGCGGCATGTGCAGGGGGCGTTCACCTACAACAATGTTGATGATCCGACAAATATCCGCAACCGGGCCGATACTGGCGGTGGGGCCCTGAGGGATATTGGTGTCTATCCTTCAGTCACTTGTCGCTTTGCCACCGGTAAAGAGCCCGGAGAGATCCGCTCCACCCTAGCATACGAAAGCGGGGTGGATGTGACAGCCCGGGTAGAGGCGGATTTTCCCGGCTTTACCCTGGCATTCTACTGCTCCATGCGGATGGCCCGGTATCAGGAGATGCTCTTTCACGGAAGCAAAGGCTTTATCAAGATGAAAGCCCCTTTTAACGCCGGAGTCTATGATGCAGCGACCCTCACTATCGGGGGAAGTGACGGCACCATCCGCACCGAGAGCTTCCACAATGTGGACCACTACCAGCTGCAGGTAGAGGCTTTTAACAGGAGCATCTTGTTTGGCGAGCCCTACCCCTGCCCTCTAAAGTTCTCCCGGGCCAACCAGGAGATGATTGACCGGATTTATCGGGCGGGTGTACCAGACCGGTGAGGGGAGGGCTTAGGGCTTTATACTTGTCGGGCTGTTGTAAACTATTGTAAACCCTTGATATCCTTGTGTTTATGGTATATCATTATGGTATGGCACAGATGAACAGACGGGCGACATTCGCCCTGGATAACCAGACCGTAGAAAGAATTAAAAAGCTGGCTGCCTTGATGCATATCTCCCAGGCGGAGGTGGTTCGAAGGGCCGTGGCCCTGGCGGAAGAGGAAGTTGATGGGGCAGAGGCGGAGAAACTGGGGCGGATTGAAGCGTACTACCGTGTGACTGGGGGGCTGGCGGCCGAAAAGGCGGAGGCATACCTGGGTGAAGTGAAGGGAAACCGCAGTAAGTGGGGCCGAAACTGGTGATTCTTCTTGATACAAACTACCTGATCCGCTTTCTGGTAGAGGGGACGAGTGAGGCACAGCGAATTAAAGGCTGGATTCAGGAGAAGAGAGAGCTCTGCACATCCTCCATCTGTTGGTACGAGTTTCTCTGCGGGCCGATAGATGAGGAAGGGATCCTCCTGACCTCCTCAATCCTGAATGATTGCATCCTCCCCTTCTCCCCCGCCCATGCCCGAGAGGCATCCCAGCTTTTTAATCGTTGCGGCAGGAAGCGCAGCCTGCGGGTGGATGCCATGATTGCTGCGGCGGCGATTGTATCCCAGTCGGTTCTGGCTACAGAAAATGATGACGATTTTGCCCTCTTTGCGGACTCCGGCTTGAAGCTTCTTTGAAACTGGCAGGCGGTTGGCGGCAAGCGGTTGGCGGCAGTCTGCTGGCGGCAGTCCACACGCACAGACCGTGGGAGGCCGCAGGCGGTATACGGCAGAGTAAATCTGCGGCACCGGTGACACAGCGATGATTCA
>CAYMWV010000077.1:6158-14737 GCA_964394395.1 uncultured Sediminispirochaeta sp. | reverse complement strand
GGTTGGAACCGGAGGCACTCTTTACATTTTGGAAATGGGAGAGCCGATCTACATCCGGGAGCTGGCAGAACAGATGATCCGTTTCTACGGCTACACCCCGGATAAAGAGATTAGCATCAAGTATATTGGTCTCCGGCCTGGGGAAAAAATGGAGGAGCGGCTCTGGCTGGAGACCGAAGAGGCCCTTCCTACCGATTACAAAGGGATATTGAAGCTGGAAGGCAAAGCGGTCAATGAAGAAGAGCTGAATGAGCTCCTTGAAGCGCTAAAAACCGTCTGCTTCTTCATCCCGGGTAGAGAAAAGGCGTATCGAAACCGGCTTATATTGAAAGAGTACCTCTCGCATCGCTTCCCCGCTCTAAAAGCGGGAGAGAAAGAAGCAGAATATTAATAATGGCAGCATCTATTGGCAGCAAACGAGCCAGCATCCCCTTCGCTCTCCCCTCCCTCGATTCCCGGGAGGAGGAGGCGGTTCTGGAGGTTCTCCGCAGCGGCTGGCTTACCACAGGGAAAGAGACCCTCGCATTTGAGAAGAGCTTTGCCCGGAAAGTGGGAGCGAAACACGCCCTGGCGGTAAACTCGGCAACAGCGGGGCTCCATCTCTCCCTGGAAGCTTTGGGAGTTGTCCCGGGAGATAGAGTGCTGACCAGCCCCTTCACCTTCACCGCTTCTGCAGAGATCATTCGCTATTTGGGGGCTGATCCAGTCTTCGCCGACATCGACCCTGTGAGCCTCAATATCGACCCCCTTAAAGCAGCCGAGGTGCTAAAAGGAGAGCAACTGATAAAGGGTATCATCCCGGTGCACCTGGGCGGCCTTATGGCAGAGATGGAGCAGATTAGCAAAGTCGCTGATAAAGCTGATACGCAAGATTTCTTTATCGTGGAAGATGCGGCCCATAGCTTCCCCGTGACCGACAGGAGCGGAAAATCGGCGGGAACCATCGGAAAAACCGGAGTTTTCTCCTTTTATGCTACGAAAACCATCACCACCGGTGAGGGAGGTATGGTGGTTACCGATGATGATCAAGTAGCAGAACGGATCTCCCTCATGCGGCTCCACGGAATTGACCGGGATGTGTGGAACCGTTACCGGGACAGCAGGGGCTCCTGGGAATATGAGGTTGTGGCCCCCGGGTACAAGTACAATCTTACCGACATAGCCTCCGCCATCGGAAGGGTACAGCTGGAGAAAGCAGAAGCTTTTAAAAAAAGACGCCGAGAGATTGCAGCTTACTACCTGGAGCGGTTTAAAAACCTGGAGCAGCTGATCCTTCCCTACCCGGGAGCTGAGGGGGAGGACCACGCATGGCACCTCTTTATCCTCCGGGTGCGCAGCTCCCGATCCGGAAAGCCCCAGGAACCAGACAGAGATACCATAATAGATAAACTCTCCCAGCGGGGAGTCGGGAGCTCGGTCCACTACCGGGCCCTTCATCTCATGCCCTATTACCGGGATAGATACGGACTGAAGCCGGAGGATTTCCCGGAGGCAAGCAGAGCTTCGGAGAACTGCTTCAGCATCCCCATCTACCCCGGCTTGAGCGATGGGAATGTGGAGTACATTTCCGATTCTATCCTGGATATAGTCAGGAAAGGGTAAGAGGACGATAGGGATATGAACAGAAAATTTATTGATACCATCCATAGAAATGGAGAGTTGGTAGTGGAGCCTGTTCTTGCAAAGCTACCCAAGGGAACTATTCGTGATGTTCGCTTGCCTCCCTCTCTTGAAAAGCGGAAAGGTGACTTTGGTATCATCACCGCCTCAGATATCCCTGGATCCCCTATGCTGGATATTATGGGGGAAAAGGTTCCCATCCTTTCGGAAAAGACGTTTTCCTATGAGGGGGAGCCCCTTCTCCTTCTCTATGGGAAAGAAAAAGCGTTTCTACACCATGCAGCACAGCAGATAGTGGTGGATGTGGAGAGCGATTACGCCCTGGATAATTTTGATCAGCCCAGGGAGGATCAGCTTTTTGGGGAGAAGTCCATAAGCCGGGGGGCCTGGCAGAAGGCATTCGACCAGGCAGAACGGATAGTGGAGACGGAGTACCGACAGGAAGATCTCGTCCCAGACCCGGCAGCCCCCCTGGGAGCAGTAGTTGATATTGAAAAGGGTACGTACCACATATACGTAAGCAGCCTTTGGCCTGAGCAGGTAAAAAGAAGTGTCACCGAAGCCCTGGCTCTACAAAGCCGACAGGTAATTGTCCATCCGGTGAATCCCTTTCCCAGCGACGGGGAGAAGCTGATACTTCCTATCCTGGTTTCGGTCTGGGCAGCCCTGGTTGCCTGGAAGACAAAAAGTCCCGCCCGCTTCTCCAGGGATGTCCCCCGAACTCCCCTTCCCTTCCTCAGATCCCCCAGAAGCAGGATCACCCTGCGAAGTGCTGTGGGAGAGAAGGGAGCGATAATTGCTCAGGAAGCCCAGGCATGGATCGATATGGGAGCCTTCCCGGTCCTTTCGGATGAGATGATAAAACGGATGATTCTCGGCATTGCCGGAAGCAGATACCAGGTTCCCTTCTCTATCCATGCCAGGGGAGTCAAAACCTCCGCTGCTCCCACCAGACTTCGCTCCGGCTTTGGGATATCCCAGGGCAGCTTTGCCCGGGAGGTGAGCCGATACAGAATCGCCCGGCTCCTGGATGCCGATCCGGTAGATACCACGATCAAGCTTGCAAAAAAGAGACGCTTTCCCACCGGCGGCCCCGTAAAAGAGGACAGACTTGGTCCCCTTATCGAAATGGTGTGTCAGGCTTCCGACTTTAACCGGAAATTTGCCGGCTGTCAGCTTATCAGAAAGAGAAACCCCTCTCCCCAGCGGGGCCATCCCTACCGGGGAATTGGTCTTGCCACCGGCTATACCGGCGACGGCTTCACCTCAAAAACTGGGGATAGAATCCCCTGGAGTGTAACAGCCCTGCTGGATAAGAAGGATACCCTCACCCTGAAGCTGAAAGCGGGAGAGTTTCCCGGGTCGGTGAGGGAGCTCTGGAAAGCGAGAGCGGGATCAATCCTGGGGATCGATCCGGAATTGGTAGAAATAGAGTCAGAGGATCCTGAACTCCCCGGTATTGGACCAATGGTATCCGGACAACGACTTTCCATAGCAGGTTCCCTTGTTGAAAGCTGCTGTAACTCGATTAAACGCAAGCGTTTCAAGAATCCCCTGCCCCTGACGGAAAGAAAAAACTTCCGCCCACCCCCGGTTGAGGTGTGGGATCGAGAAAAGCTCTCGGGTACCCCTTTTACAAGAAGGAGCTGGGCAGCAGTGGTGGTTGAAATAGAGGTAGATACGGTTACCCTCACTCCGGCGATCAGGGGGATCTGGTGTGCCGTCGATGCAGGGCAGGTTCACTCCCGGAAAGAGGCAGAATCCGCCCTGCGCTCATCCTTTCTCAAGATGATTCGTCATGCCAGTTCCGGGGATTCGCTCCTCCAATCCCTCTCCAGCGAAAGCTTTTTCAAACCTGAAAAGGAGAACCTTTCCATGCCGGCTATTGATATCTCCTTCATAACCGACAGCGGCTTCCCCGCTTCGGGGGTGAGTCAGATTGCTGTAACCCTTTTCCCGGCGGCCTTTGTCTCTGCCTTTAGCCAGGCTACAGGGCTTTATCTGGACCGCCTCCCGGTAACTCCGGAGCTTATCCATACCTATCATTCCAGGGAGGGAGAATAGTGGATTTTAAATTTCTTCTCAACGGCAAGATGGTGACAACAAGCGCTGCTCCGGAGAAAAAACTGGTTGACGTTCTCAAGGAGAATTTCGAGATTGAGAGCCTCAGAAGAGGGTGCAGGGGTGGTATCTGCGGTATTTGTACAGTCCTTCTTGACGAGAACCCGGTTCCCTCCTGCCTGGTCCCCATCTTTAAGCTCTCAGCCTCGGATATCATGACTGAGGAGGGACTGACCGAACGGAAAATTTATCGGGATCTTCAGAACGCCTTTCAGGATGCGGGGTACACTCCCTGCGATTACTGCCGCCCCTCCACCATGGTGATAGCTTGCAGTATCCTGGAGCGAAACCCGGAGGCGGGGGAAAACGAGATTGTTGACGCCTTTGCGGGAAGAAACTGCAGTTGCACCGACCTTCACTCTATTGTCAAGGTGGTTCGCACCGCTGGAAGAATGATCAAGGGACAAATCTATGGCTGATATGATATCCCCCCGGGTCTTTATTCCAAAAACCATGCAGGAGCTACTCGCTCTCTATAAACGATACCCTTCGGCCCTTCTCTGGAGTGGGGGAACCGCTATTGAGGGACTCATGCAGGAGCATCCCCGGAACCGGGAAGTGAAAACAATCATCAGCATCCCCTCGGTGGAAGAGATGAACCGGATATCCAGAAGCGAACGCTACCTTGAAATAGGGGCGGCGGTAAGTTACAACAAGATTCTCCAGGTGGGCCGGCACGTGCTGCCCAAGGCGCTGGCAGGAGCCCTCCTTTCGGTGAGGCCTCAATCGCTTCGAAACCTGGCTACTATCGGCGGCAATGTGGCGGTCAAGGGAATGAGACTTAACATTTTCCCGGTGCTCCTTCTTCTTGATGCGAGGGTGGAACTTCGCAGGGAGGGTAAAAGCCGATGGATCAATGTGCAGAGGATGCTCGATCGCAGCGGCGCCCTAAATATGGGAGAGGGAGAGCTGATCGCCCGGTTCAGAATCCCCTTTGAAGATAGGGAACTGGATATCTTTCGGCAGATTGGATCCCCCTTTAGAAACAGAAGAACCGCTTTTCTCTTTTCAGCCCAGGGGAAGATGATGAAGGGGATCTTGTCGGACTTCCGGTGTGCCATAGGGACCTATTCTCCCTTTGTTATCCGCAATCTGGAAATGGAAGCCTTCCTTACCGGGAAAAAACTGCCTCTGGGAAGAAAGGAGCGGGAAGATGCAGCCCTTATGATGGGGAAAAGCATTAAGGAGAGTCCGGGAATCTCCTCTTTCCAACGGGAACGGGGAATTGAACTTTTCCATGACTTTCTTGAAAAACTGAGAAATCTCAGCTGAGCTTGTTTACAATCACCGGAAGCAACGGTATAGTCACAATCGGGGTTGGGGAAATGTCTGAATTTATTCATCTACACAATCATACTGATTACAGTCTCCTGGATGGAGCGGCGCCTATTGAGAAAATGGTAGCCAAAGCTGCTTCCCTGGGGATGAAGCACCTCGCTATTACCGACCACGGAAATATGTTTGGGGTCTTGCGTTTTTACAAGGCTTGTAAAGATGCGGGAATAAATCCCCTTATCGGCTGTGAATTCTATGTGGCCCCCGGATCCCGGCATGTAAAATCGGGGAGTGAAAAAGGAAACAGGTATCAACACCTAGTTCTCCTGGCCCGGAATGCAACAGGATACCGAAATTTGATTCAGCTCTGCAGCCTCGCTTATACCGAAGGCTTCTATTATAAGCCCCGGATTGATGATGAACTGCTGGAGCAGTACCACGAAGGGACCATCGCCCTGACCGCTTGTCTTGCCGGAGCTATCCCCTCCTTGATCCTGGGGGGAAAAATCCCGGAGGCGGAAGAGAAAGCTCTCTACTACCGGGATCTCTTTGGTTCAGGCCACTTCTATCTGGAACTGCAGGACCACGGTATCCCGGAACAGAAAACAGTTAACCGGGAGCTCTCGAGGATGAGCAAACGGACCGGCATCCCCTTGGTGGCGAGCAACGACATCCATTACCTGGACAGGGAGGACGCCCGGGCCCAGGACATTCTCCTCTGCATCGGTACCAACAAGAAGCTTCAGGAAAAGCAGCGGATGAAGTTCCACTCCGATCAGTTCTACCTTAAAAACAGCCAGGAGATGGCCCAGCTCTTTCCCGAGCATCCGGAGGCCCTCAGTAACACCCTCAAAGTGGCAGAACAGTGTAATCTGGAGATAGAGCTTCCCGGTCCCATCCTTCCGGATTATGAGATTCCCCGGGAGTTCAATAATCTGGGCGACTACCTCAGCCACCTCACCTTCGAAGGTTTGAAACGGCGCTATCCGGAAGTGACCCCGGAAATACGAGAGAGGGCGGAAAAAGAGCTCTCCATAATCAATGGGATGGGCTTCCCCGGGTACTTTCTTATCGTTTGGGATTTTATCGATTATGCCAGGAAACAGGGTATCCCGGTGGGTCCGGGCCGCGGTTCCGGTGCAGGATCCATTGTAGCCTACGCCCTTACCATCACCGATATCGACCCGCTTAAATATCAGCTTCTCTTTGAACGGTTCCTCAATCCGGAACGGGTGTCCATGCCTGACTTCGACATCGATTTCTGCTTCGAACGGCGGCAGGAGGTGATCGATTACGTCACCAGGAAGTACGGGAAGGAGAAGGTGGGGCAGATTATCACCTTCGGAACCCTGAAACCCAAGGCGGTGGTGAAGGATGTGGCCCGGGTTCTGGATCTCCCCTTCGCCGAAGCGGACCGAATCAGTAAACTCATCCCGACGGATCTGAAAATCACCATCGATAAAGCACTGGAACAGGAACCCAAGTTAAAAGAGCTGCAGGAGAGCGGTGGTATCTACGGCGATTTGATTGATGCTGCCAGGAGGCTGGAGGGCTTAAGCCGTCACGCATCCACCCATGCAGCGGGGGTTGTGATTGGACGAAAAGCGCTGACCGAATATGTCCCCCTCTACCGGGACCCTAAAACAGGCTCCATCTCTACCCAGTTTACCATGGACCAGCTGGAGGAGTGCGGCCTGGTTAAAATGGATTTTCTGGGCCTTAAAACCCTTACCCTGATAAAGAATACCGAAGGATTGATCCGGGAGGGGGGGATCGACTTTGATATTGAGGCTGTTCCGGAGGATGATGAAGCTACCTTTCGGCTTCTTTCAGAAGGCAAGAGCACCTGTATTTTCCAGTTTGAGAGTTCGGGGATGCAGGGAATTCTGAAGCAGGCAAAACCAAACAGCATCGAGGACCTGATCGCCTTGAACGCCCTCTATCGGCCCGGTCCGATGCAGTACATCCCCCAGTTTATCGCCTCCAAGAGCGGGGAGAAGGAGATCAGCTACCCCGATCCCAGCCTTGAGGAGGTGCTCAAGCCCACCTATGGAGTTATTGTTTATCAGGAGCAGGTAATGCAGGTGGCCCAGATCATCGGCGGCTTCTCCCTGGGTAAAGCGGATATCCTGCGACGGGCCATGGGTAAGAAGAAAGTGAAAGAGATGGCCCAGATGAAGGTGGAGTTCATCCAGGGGGCGGTGGAGAAAGGGTACAGCAAAGAGCGGGCCGACGGGATCTTCGAGTTGCTCGTACCTTTTGCCGGTTACGGCTTCAATAAAAGCCACGCCGCAGCCTACTCTGTGGTGGCCTATAAAACTGCCTACCTGAAAGCCAATTACCCGGCGGAGTTTATGGCCGCCAATCTTACCAACGAGATCAACAACCCGGACAAGATGGCCTTCTACATCGGGGAAGTGAAATCAATGGGTCTGGAGCTCTTACCCCCGGATATCAACATCAGTGAAAAATACTTCAGCGTCAGCGATGGCAAGATCGTCTACGGTCTTATCGGTATCAAGAATGTGGGAGCCGGGGCGGTAGAGGAGATTCTCCAGGCCCGGCACAGCGATGGCCCCTTTGAGGATATTTTTGACTTCCTTGACCGGGTGGATCTGCGCAGTGTAGGAAAAAAGACAGTGGAAACCTTGATCCAGAGCGGTGCCCTGGATTGTTTCAAGATTGACCGGGCCGCCCTGGTTGGGAATCTGGACCGGATCTTTGATGTTGTGGTGCGGAAGAAAGAGCAGGAGCAGTTTGGACAGTCCGGCCTCTTTGATGACTCGGCCGAAGAGGAGCTCCCCTGGAAAATCGATATGGAACCAGCCGAACCCTTCCCCAGGATAGAGCTGCTGCGAATGGAGCGGGAGCTTTTAGGCTTCTACTTCTCCGGCCACCCCATGGACGATTACCGCCCCCAGTGGGAGCAGGGGGTCACCATCGATCTGGCCAGACCTGATCGCTTTATTCAGGATAAGATCTACACCCTCCTGGTGATGGTCACCTCAATCCGGACCATCATCACCAAGAAAGGACAGGTAATGGCCTTTCTGCAGCTGGAGGATTACAATGGCCAGATTGAGGCGGTGGTTTTCAGCAGACTCTGGGCTCAGATCCAGGATTCGGTGGAAAAAGATAAAATTGTCGCATGTACCGCTAAAATGGACCTCTCCAGGGGGGACCCGAAACTGATAATGGAATCCTTCATGGATCCGGGGGAGCTGAAAATGGAACATGGAAGCAGGGAAGTACACATACGGATGGACCGGGGGCTCTGCACAGAGGATCAACTCCTCAATTTCAGAGCATTCTTGGTGGATTATCAGGGCAACTGCCCCCTCTTTCTACACATCCTCGATAAAGGGGGAAGGGGAGAAGTGGTGGTCCAGGCGAGCCGGCAGATCACTCTCTCCTCAGTGGATGATGCTTTGGATCAGATCCGGGAACATCCCCATGTGGAAGATGTCTGGACAGCCTGAGGCTCTTTCGACTGAGCCAGGGGCAGGGGCTTGCCAGGGGCTGGGACTTGCCAGGGGCTGGGACTTGCCAGGGGACGAGGAAGG
>CAYMWV010000077.1:0-6058 GCA_964394395.1 uncultured Sediminispirochaeta sp. | reverse complement strand
CTTGCCAGGGGCTGGGACTTGCCAGGGGCTGGGACTTGCCAGGGGACGAGGAAGGGGCAGGGGCGCCCCCGGAATATTGGATGGCCCGGGAGGATCAAGCATCCCCGGGGGCCATATGACCCCGGAAGCACAAACGTCCCCGGGGGGCAGAATACTCCCGGGGAGCCACATGGCCCCGGAGGGTCGGTTTTTGAAAAAGAAGGAGTTTTTATGCTTATCGTAATGAGGATTCTCACCAGCGGCATCAGCATCTATCTCATACTGATTATGATCCGGGTCTTACTTACCTGGTTCCACGGAGTAGATTATGGAAAACCTTACAGAATTCTCACTTCCCTTACCGACCCCTATCTGAACTGGTTCAGAAGATTTTCCTTTTTAAAGCTCTCCATGCTTGACCTCTCCCCCATAGCGGGAGTGCTTGTTCTTGTTGTGGTCCTGGACCTTTTGACCAGACTTATGGCCCAGGGAAGCATAAGCCTCGGAATTGTGCTGGCGGTAATCCTTGCTGCCCTCTGGTCGGCAATCTCCTTCCTTCTTAGCCTCTTTATCATCCTGACAATTATCCGTTTTGTTATGAGCCTCTCGGGAGCCAACAGTGTCTCCCCCCTCGCAAGAACTGTCGACATGTTGCTTGCCCCCCTCCTCGAGGCAGCACGAAAGCGATTTTTCAAAAAGCGTTTCGTCACATACAAAACTATTTTGGCCACCACTGGAGCATCTCTCCTGGTCATCTATATCGCAGGAAGAATGCTGCTCTCCTTTCTCTACCCCCTCCTTGCGGGCCTCCCTATCTAAAAGAGTCCGATGTTTCTGGGAGAGCTGGCAAAGCCGGTAAGCTTGCTGAAAGGTGCAGGCAAGAAGATAACAGCCCGCCTTTCGGTGATGGGTATAGAAACAGTGGCAGATCTCCTTACCCTTCCACCCCGGGGAGCAGAGGATAGAAAAAAGCTGTGCCCCCTAGCCTTTACAGACCAGGAACAGCCGCTTCTGACCCTGGCCGAGGTGGTGGCCCACGATTTCTTTGGCCGACCTCCAAAACAGACCTTGAAAGTGATTATCCGGGATGAGACAGGGCCCCTCTCACTCCTCTGTTTTAACCGGAATTTTTTGGCAGCCAAACTCCCTCCGGGAGCCCGGATCCTCATCTACGGACAGACCCAGATCCGTTATGGAGAGAAACAATCTTCCCTCTTTGAGTTTCAGCCGGTACCAAGGGAGAGAGCTCTGACAAGCAGGGAGGATTACGGAAAACAGCTGCCCCAGGCCTTGGCGTCCCGGCACTTTGGTGCGATTCTCCCCATCTATCCTTTGACCGAAGGGATTGGCCAGGCAACGATGCGAGGTCTGATCAGCCGGGCAATGGAAAGCTTTGGTCGTTACGTGGAAGATGAGCTACCGGCAAAGGCGGAATCGGTTTATCCAGGAGATCCGGCCACCCTGGAAACAGCCCGGGCGCTCCAGATGATTCACCAGCCTGAGAGTGTGGAGGAGATGGAAGAGGGAAGAAAGGCCCTGGCGTACACAGAACTGTTCCATCTCCAGTTTTCCATCGCCCGGCGGGGAGAGTTGCGAAAAAAATCGGTGCGGCCCTCAGAGGAGCTCTCAACAACTTTACGAGGGCAGCTGATAAGCGCTCTCCCTTTCCCTCTCACTGCAGACCAGAGCAGATCCCTGGAAGAGATACACTCAGACCTGCAGAAACCCTACCCCATGGCCCGGCTTCTTCAGGGTGATGTGGGTTCAGGAAAGACCCTCACTGCCCTGCTCTCCACCCTTCCCCTGATCGAAGCGGGGCATCAGGTTGCCTTTATGGCCCCCACCGAGCTATTGGCCCGACAGCATGCTGAAAGCAGCGCCCGATTTCTCTCCACCTTTGGGATTCGCCTGGCTCTCTTGACCGGAAACGTAACAGGAAAGGCGAGAGAGCAACTTCTCTCTCACCTGGAAGAGGGAGAGATCGACCTGGTTATTGGAACTCACAGCCTCTTTGCCGAAAAAGTGCGCTTCAAGGATCTTCGTTACTGCATTATCGATGAGCAGCAAAAGTTCGGAGTAATGCAACGCCTGGGTCTTCTTGCCAAGGGGAAAACCCCGGACCTGCTTCTCATGACCGCAACCCCCATTCCCCGGACCATGGCACTCACCGTTTTCGGAGACCTATCTGTCTCTACAATAAAAACCATGCCCCCGGGAAGGCTGCCGGTGGTAACCCACCTGGCAAAAAGAGAGAACCGTTACAAGGTGTACGGGGCAGTGGAAAAGGAGCTCTCCCAGGGCGGCAAGGCCTACTTTGTCTATCCCGCCATTGGGGAGGGAAGAGGCCAGGATATCGCCGGAGCTGAAAAGATGTTTGATGATCTTTCCCGGAATGTGTTTGGCCACCGAAAGCTGGGATTGATTCACTCCAAGCTGCCGGAAGAGCGGAAAGAGCTAGAGATGGAACGATTTACCAATGGAGAGACGGAGATCCTGGTGGCCACCAGTGTGGTGGAGGTGGGAGTGGATATACCGGAGGCCACCTGCATGGTGATCGAACAGGCCGAACGGTTTGGCCTCTCCGCCCTGCATCAGCTCCGGGGAAGAGTTGGCCGGGGTAGCCGGCAATCCTGGTGTTTTCTCATCTATTCCGAGGAACTCAATGAAACAGGAAAGGCCAGGATGCGCATCATGAAAGAGGAGAGCGACGGTTTCAAAATCGCCGATGAGGATCTGAAACTGCGGGGACCGGGAGAGCTATCAGGGATTCGCCAATCCGGGGTGATGAAGCTCCGGTTCGCCAATCTCCTCTCGGATAAAGAGCTTTTCAACAGAGCCAGAACTTGCGCATTTTCGATAGCCGAAGCGGATCCTGAACTACTGGAGCCCCAACACACCAAGCTTCGACGGCTCTACCACTGTTCACCTCCCTTTGAGGATCTGGGAGAGGGCGCATGAGAGTTACCGGAGGTACATATCGGGGCAGACAGGTGCAGTGCCCACCCGGGGTAATTCGTCCAGCCATGGACAGAATGCGGGAGTCCCTTTTCAGTATACTAGGCCCTCTTGATGCTTACTCATTCCTTGATCTTTTTTCCGGTTCCGGTCTGGTGGGGATTGAAGCGGCCAGCAGGGGAGCCGATCCGGTGCTCCTGGTTGAGCTGGATCGTAAAAAGCGGCCGGTGATTATGAAAAACATCTCCATGGTGGAAACTTCCATCACCCTGGTAATGATGCGGGTAGAGCGCTTTCTCAAGCAGGGAAGGGGGAAGTTTGATATTATCTACCTGGATCCCCCCTTTCCCATGAAAAACAAGGAAGGACTCATCTCCGGAGTGGCCCGATCATCCCTGATTCATGAGGAGAGCCGGGTGATCATCCACCACCCAGCGGAGGAGAAGTGGCCCGAAAGAATTGAAACCCTCAGCTGCTACGATGAGAGGCGATACGGGCGCTCCCTCCTCCGGTTTTTTAAAAGCGGCTTAAAAGGTTAAAAGTTGACTCTTGCCAATCATGGTGTATACTCAAAGGAGAAGGAGGACCCATGGAAACGATTAAAGATATTCTCAAAGCTAAAGGATCCGATGTTTATACGGTTAAAGGCGATGCTACCGTTTTTGATGCCCTCTCCCTTATGAGTGAGAAGAACGCTGGAGCAGTGCTTGTGGTGAACGACGCAGGGGGAATACTCGGAATTTTCTCCGAACGGGATTATGCAAGAAAGGCCCTCACTACTATGGATGGAGGAAACTGCCCCCGGGATCTCCCGGTAAAGGATCTAATGTCCAGTGAAGTAATAACAATCAGACCTGATACAGGTACGGAGACCTGTATGGCCCTGATGACAAAAAAGCGAGTCCGCCATTTGCCCGTCACGGAGGATGATAAACTGGTGGGGATGATCTCCATCGGAGATGTAGTTAAAGATCTTATCAATGAAAAAGATTTTCTTATTGCCAAAATGGAGCAGTATATCTGGGATAATTGATATGTTCCCACCTCCTTTCAAGAGGCTTACGGCGGCCCCGGGAAGGGGGCTAAAGCTCCATTAACCTGCGGCCTGCCTGAAAGACCGTTATCTTTCTTGTAGATTCGGAGATTGCTATGGCCGTGGCCTTGCTCACTGCACTGATTCCCTGGGCTGCTGCGTGCCGGGCACCAAGACCCGATTGCATCTCCTCCGCCGTAGGCTGGCCGGAAAGGAAGGTACCCGCCGACTCGATAGTTCCGTCCCCGGAAATAATGAATGCTCCATCAATCTTTGCATACTCTTTAACGGTCTCTTCCAGACCGGGATCAAGGATATTCCGCTCCCCGGGGGCATAACCGTGAAAGGGATTTGCTATCATCTGCCGAATATAGGATGACAGACCCTCCCTGTCCCCCAGAACAAAGAGGGTCCCCACCGGTTTCCCCTCCCGTCCCTCCAGAGAGAGCTGACTTGCCAGCTGGAGTACCCGGGCAAAAACCGGTAATTCAACCTGTCGGGGGAAATCTCCTCCCTTGGCAGCAAAAGGAAGCTCAAGTTCCCGGGCGAGGTGGCTTAAGCGGAGGGAATCAAGAAAACCGGAACCGGGCTTTCCAAAAACGTTGATCACCAGATCGTCCCTCCCAATCAGCTCCTTTCCCAAAAGATAAAGCAGGGTAAGCTGCACATGGGCGGAGCGCTTCACTCCCCGAAAGGGCATAAGAACCGGTTTCTCCTTCTCCATAAATGAGGAGCTAAACCGGGTATCCGCCGGAGCCACCACCATGAGCTCTTTGCCCCGGCTAAGTTCTTCAATATAGGAAGCATCATCCAGTGCATCGGCGTGCAGGACTAACCGGGCGCCCTCAATTGACCGGCAGAGCTCCAGCGCCTTCTCAAGTATGGTCGCCGAAAGGTCCTTCCTCCCGTAAAAAAAGGGTTCAGCAGGAACGGTCTCCCGACGGTGAAAGAGGGAGAAAACCTCTTCCCCTGTGGAGGATGCAAGAATCTCCCTGAAGAACCCTTCATCCTGCAGGAGTCGGGCCAGACTGCTCAGGAGGGAGAGGTGATTCTCCTCCCCTCCGGCAAGAAGAATAACGAGCCTCACAGGACGCTCATCTTCCCGGTCCCAGCAGATACCGTTTTCAAGGATAGCCATGCAGACCCGGCTCTCTGTCACCCCGGGGATAACCGCATGGGGAATCGCCAGCTCCGGTCCAAGCCTGGTTGTCAAGGTCGCTTCCCGTTTTTCAACCAGCGCTTTCAGCTTTTCCGCAGTCACCGCCTCCCAGTCCTTGGCAGCAGTTTCACAAAGCTGCTTAATCAGCTCCTCTTTATCGGTGGATATCCCCCTATCAGGGAAGAAAAGCACCCCCTCAGGGGTAAAGAGTTCAAAAAAGTACATCTCTTACTCCATTATTCCTGTCATGGTAATCCGGCTCCCCTCTTTGCGGTCCTTAGAAATGAGAAGGGCCGTATCGATCTCCTCCTGCATGGTCTCTACATGACTGATCACTCCAATAATACTGCGCTCTTTTCGCATCCGTTTCAAGGTCTCCATCACAAGAGTAAGAGAATCCCGGTCCAGAGAACCAAAGCCCTCGTCAAGGAAAAAGAAGCTATCTCCCCCCTTTCGTATGCTCTCCGAAAGGGCCAGGGCGAGGGAAAAGGAGGCTTGAAAGGTCTGCCCCCCCGATAAGGTGCGGATCGACCGGCTTTTACCGCCATTCAGATAGTCAGTTACCGAAAACTCCCCATCTGCATCTACCGCCAGGGAGAGGGATTTTGAGCTGAGTTGGTAGAATCGCTTATTCGCCAACGCACAAAGCTGATGCAGATAACGCAGGGAGACATAGCGGACAAAGCCACTCCCTTTCATCATTGCAGAGAGAGTATCCAGCCCCTGAGCCCGTTTCTCCAGATCTAAAAGGGAAGTATCAATCTTTTTCAGCTCCTCTTCCCGCTTAAGAACCCGCTCCCTCTCTGACTTGAGGGAGGCAAGCTTCTCCCATAGCTCCTTTCTTTCCAACTCCTTCGAAGCGAGCTCTTTCTTCAAGGACTCAAAGTGAAGATCATCAAAACGGTCACCACCTGTCCGCCCCTTCAACTCCT
>CAYMWV010000076.1:0-15150 GCA_964394395.1 uncultured Sediminispirochaeta sp. | reverse complement strand
AACTACCAACCGGTCTGCGTGGAGCGCTTCCTCGGTCTCATGTTCAATGATGAGGAGGGTAAAATCACTGCTCTCGTGGAGCTGCCGGGCAATAGAGAAAATTCCCAGCTTCCCTATCGGATCAAGGTCGGTGGTTGGCTCATCCATACAGATCACTTCAGGAAAGGTGGCCAGTACCGAAGCGATTGCAAGCCGCTGTTTCTGGCCACCAGAGAGGGTAGCTGGCTGCCGATCCTCGAAACCCTCCAGTTTTACCGTTTTGAGTACCCTGGCAATCCGTTCCTTTATCTCGGGCCTTGGCACAGCGAAGTTTTCCGGTCCAAAAGCCACCTCCAGGTTTACATTGGTGGAAAAAAGTTGGGCTTCAAAGTCCTGAAAAACCAGTCCGATTTTTCTGGCCATGGAGGAGACGCTTTTCCCCTTCACCTTCTCACCTCCGAGAAGAACCTCTCCCTCATACTTGCCTTTCATAAAACCGGGGATAAGAGCGTTCAGGCTACTGGCCAGGGTTGATTTCCCTGCCCCACTGGGACCCATAATGACAACAAACTCACCCCTATCAACGGATAAGTCGATTCCGTCCACCGCCTTCTCTTCGGGATTCCCCTTGTAGGAGAAACTCAATCCCTTCACTTCGATAATCGGATTTTCTTCTTTCTTTGGATCCTCTAAATTCGGATCCTCTAAACGATTATTCTGCTCTTGCATGAACATCTCCCGTCATCACTCTGTAGTGCATGAACCGCTATCTGCATCATGGCTGCCTTCTTTTCCACCATCTCTTCCCTGCTGATGATATTTAGATCCTCTTCGATCCCGGCGCACCAGTTCATCGACCAGGCGAGAGCAGCATAGTGCAGCTCCCGTTCCCCCGCAAGGGCTGCCTCGGTGGCACCGGTCATCCCTGACACATCAGCTCCCCATTGCCGGTACATCTGTATCTCCGCCGGGGTTTCAAACCGGGGACCGTTCACGCAGAGGTAGGTACCGCTGCGGGCCAGCTCCACACCACAGTGGCGGCCACTCTGGTGCAACGCCTCCTGAAGTACGGGACAGTAGGGCTGGTTCATCGAGGTGTGGTGCAAGCCCGAATCTCCGCCATCAAAGAAGGTGTGGTCTCTTCCCCAGGTCATGTCGATAAATTGATCCGGCAGACCGAACTCACCCGGTTTTATCCATTGAGTGATCGACCCCACCGCAAAGAGCGCTATCACCCGATCAATTCCCAGTTCCACCAGAGCCTCAATATTTGCCCGATAGTTGATCCTGTGAGGAGGAACTGAATGGTCCGCTCCATGACGAGGGATGAAGTGGAGCCAACCATACGCTCCCTTCCCCCGGTACACCTTCGCCTTTCCCCACCGGTTTTCGAGGTTGAACTCCTCCGTCTCGATCCCGGTTACCGAATAGACACCGGTTCCTCCAATGATTGCTCCCGGCTTCATCTCCTTCACAACGCCGTCTCCTCTTCTCCGTAGATCCTGGCAAGCTGCCAGGGAGAGATAAGCCCCTTGGGAGTGATAATACCCGCAATCAGGTGGGGAGGTACAATATCGAAGGCGGGGTAGTATGCCTTCATTGTTTCGGTAGTAATGGGATTTCCCCGGAGCTTTTTCACCTCCTCCGGATCCCGCTCTTCAATCTCTATAGAGTCCCTACCCGACCTGCTCAGGTCCGGATCTCCGGAAAAGGGGAAATAGGGAATGCCGTGGTAGGCAGCGGTGATGGCGTTCTGATACGTGCCGATCTTATTGGCTACCCAGCCATCCCTCACCGCAATATCAACAGCGGTCATATACTTCTGGATCTTCCCCTGGCTCATCAGATATGCTGGCATGTTATCGGTAATAAGGGTTACATCCGCACCAATCTCCTCAAGACAGGGGGCGGTAAGCCGGGCTCCCTGCAGGTAGGGTCTGGTTTCGGGGGTGTAAACCTTCAGCTCCTTACCCTCCTCCATGGCAAGGGCGATGGTAAGGATGAAGGAGGTTTCTGCAAAGCACATGGTAAGAACCCCATCCCCATCTTCAAGGAGAGATGCACCGCAGCGGCCCATAGCAAAGGCCCGCTCTTCATAACGACGGTTGTACTCCTCAATGAACCCTTCCGCCTCCGAGACAAGGGAGCGCTTCTCCGACAGCGCCTTCGACATCCTCTCAGTCATGATCTTCAGGAGCCGGGCCATACTGGTATTGGTGGGACGGGTGTTGGTGAGCCGGTTCCGGGCACTTGTCAGATTGTCAAGGTTTTCAGCTTCCTTGCCCTCCTCCATCCCTCTGGCAAGAAAAAGCATGGCAGTCATCGCCGCCCGGACCGGTCCACCCCCCTGGGTTACCATGGTTTCGATAGCTACAGCGACATCTTCAACCGAGCGGCAGGAGTAGAAGCTTTTTTCAAAAGGGTAGAGCCGCCGGTCTCCAATAAGCAATTCATCCCCCTCTATCCGGGCAATGTTCTCCGGCTGTAAAATGAAGGGCAGGTAGTCGCTTAATCTCTTCTCTTCTGCAGTTTTCTCCTTCACTGCTTCAACTCCTCCAAAGGTATCGACATCTCTTATTCCGGCCGGTAGGAAGCAAAAGCTTCACGTAGACGCTTAAGTTCATCCTCCGGCAAGGGGGCAGGATCTACTCCCACAGAGAGGGTATCGAGATAAAGTCCGGCGATATATTCCAGATGAGACGCAATATCGAAAGCCTTCGACAGCTCATACGCTCCTGCCAAGAGCCCATGCCGTGCAAGAAGAACCGCCCAGAAGGGGTAATAGCTATCAATCCCCTCTCTCGATCAAAGGCAGAGATGTTACCCCCGGTACCCACCACCAACCCTGACTCAAACATCCTCTTCCCGTAACGCACAAGCTCTTCCCGAAAACCCTTTAGCTGCATAAAACCCTCTTGTGTCGTATTACAACATTCTTCAATCTTTCTTGTATTGTATCTTACAATGGCGGGAAGTCAACCATGAATTCTGCTATACTAAAAGTGATGATAAAAGAATCTATTACATCCTTTAAAATGATTTTCCTCTTTATCGTGATGGTTGCCCTCCTCCCTGCATACGGGATCATCATCTATTCAGGAATTGATCACAGTAAAACTGCTGAAGCATCAGTGAAAGAGGAGGCCCAGCGGCAGATCGAAACCATGGCGATGGCTCAGCGCACCATCACTGAATCGGTACAGCAAATTCTGACTACCCTGGCAATTCTTCCCGAATTCAAAGAGGGCCGGTTTGAGGAGCAGACCTTAATCATGCAGGCATTACTTCAGGAAAACCCGGACCTCCTCAACATCACCCTTACCGATCCTGAAGGGTTCGTGAAGGCTTCGGCCCTGTTGAGAACAGGAGCTGATCTTTCAGGCCGTTTACATATAGCCCGGGCAAGGGAGAGCGGAGAGTTCTCTGCGGGTGAATTTATCCATGCAAAAATTGATCAGGAACCGGCCTTCCCCTGGTCGCTTCCGGTTTTTGCCCATTCCGGCGAAATAATCGGTACAATAACTGCGGTGTACCGTCTTTCTGCATACCGAAAGCTGTTTGAAAGCCTCGAACTTCCCGACAACTCCATCCTCGGCTTCACCGATCACCGGGGAATCCGCATCTTTTTTCACCCCCTGAAGGAGACAAATCCGATCGGACTTCCTATCAAATCCGATGTCTGGGATATCATGATCTCGGACCATAGAGAGGCAAACGCTTTTGTTCAAACCGGATCGGATGGAGTCCGCCGTTTCTACGCATATCGGGAGCTCCGACTTTCCCGACAAAGTACTCCCTATCTCTACATGGTGCTGGGAATTCCGGAAGAGCTTACCCTGGAACCTGCCTGGAAGATCTTGAGACGAAACCTGTACATGCTGGGGATTGCTACCATCCTGGCACTCCTTCTTGGCGCCTATTTCGGTTATGTGCTGATTGGGAAACGTTTTGCTATTCTGGTAAAAACGGTACAGGCGATCCAGAATGGAAAACTCAACCATAGAACAGCAATACAGCGAGGTCCGCAGGAACTACTCCAGGTAGCAGAAGCGGTGGATCAGATGGCGGAAGCTCTGGAATTTCGGGCCGAAGAGAAGGAGCAGGATCTGAGACGGATCTCTGCTGCACTGAAGGTAAAAGAGAATCTCCTGCGGGAGGTACACCATCGGGTAAAGAACAACCTCCAACTCATCCTGAGCATCATCAACCTGGAGCAGGAGAATGACAATTTTCGCTTCCAGACCGAGAACCGGGTACGGACTATGGCCAATGTCCATGAATTGCTCTACCAGACCGAGGGAATGGAGGCGATCGAGGTAGAGGATTTCCTGGAGCGGCTAACCTCCATAAGCTCCGATTTTTCCCGCTCCGCAGAGTTTATTATAGAAGCTTGTCCCTGTACCATCCCTCTGGATAAGGCCATTCCCTTCGCCCTGATTGTTAACGAAATCCTCCTTAATGCCATGAAATATGGAAAAAATGGCCAGGGAAAGCTGCAGGTAAAGATTCACTTTTCTCTTGTGGGTAGGAAGGCATCGCTTTCGGTTATCGACTCCGGGCCCGGCTTCCCGGCTATTTACAGCAAGAACAAGCCGAAAACTCTGGGGATGCAGCTTATCACCACCCTGGCATCCCAATTGAACGGAGAGGTTTCAACCCGAAACGATAATGGGGCAGTGGTTACCCTTCAATTTCCTTTATGAAAAAACGGAGGACTTCCCATCAAAAAGGAAGCCCCCCGACTAACAGCTATACAGCTATACAACCATAAGCAACGTAACGGCATTCGCCTGCTCTCACTTATCCGCAGAGCCTTAGCCGTAGAGTCTATCTGAGGAGCCTTATCCGTCTTATCCGTACAGCGGCCCCAAAGCAGAACAGGCCCGGTAGTCGGCTCCCTCTTTATCGTCCCCGAAGGCGTTCCAGTAGGAGGGACGATAGATGGCCTCTTCATCCACGTTGTGCATGCAGACCGGGATACGGAGGATCGAAGCAAGGGTAATCAGGTCCTGGCCGATGTGACCATAGGAGACCGCCCCGTGGTTGGCTCCCCAGGCTGCCATTACTGAATATACATCCTTGAAGGCGCCCTTTCCGGTGAGACGAGGCACAAACCAGGTGGTGGGCCAGGTGGGGTTGGTTCGGACATCCAGGGTGTCGTGAACCTCCTCCGGCAGGGTAGCGGTTACCCCTTCAGCAATCTGCAGCACCGGGCCCAGTCCCTTTACCAGGTTGATCCGGCTCATGGTAACCGGCATTCCCCCCTCGGTGAGAAAATCGGAGGAGTAGCCGCCACCGCGGAAATACTCCAGCTCCGCATAGCGCCAGCTGGTGGCCTTCAGGCAGGCATCAGCTTCGTCCTGACTCACCTCCCAGTGGGGTTTGATCGCCGGCTTACCATCGATCTTCTCTTTTCCCGTCCCGTCCATGCAGGAGGAGCCGGAGTTTATCAGGTGGATGAATCCGTTCGCAGCGGCGCCCTCAGGCTTCCATCCGCTGACCCGCTCTACCGCCTCGGGGCTCCAGTAGGTTCTCACATCGGAAAAAATCTGGGCTGTTCCGGTAAGAAGATGGCCGAAGAGCATGGCAACCCCGTTAAGGGCGTCGTTTTCTGTTGCCACCAGGTAGGGGCGGCGAATACCGTTCCAGTCGAAACTGGAGTTGAGCACCGTCTCGAGAAAGTCACCATTGGGGAAGTGATCGGTCCAGTGGCGCTGTCCCTGGAATCCTGAAAGGATGGCGTTGTGCCCCAGAGCTTCTTCATTGAAACCTTTTTTGGCCAGCTCTTCGTTTCCTTCCATCAGGTCCCGGACAATGAGGGCCATCTTTACACAGGTTTCCAGCACCTCTTCCTTCCGTTCATCCGAATGCTGTTTCTCCTCCGGATTGGGATCGGGACCAAAAACACCCTTCTCTTTTATCCAGCCAAGGGCCTTTTTATATTCGGCCTCATCATAGATACGCTCCTTGATCCGGCGAACCAGCTCGCTCATGTCCACATATTCATTCCGCATGCCCAGCCAGGACTGGAAAAATTCGGCATCCACGATGGAACCGGCTATCCCCATGGAGACTGAACCAACAGAGAGGTAGGACTTGCCCTTCATCCAGGCTGCTGCCAGAGCGGCTCTGGCAAAGCGGAGAATCTTATCCTCCACATCGGAGGGTATATTCTCCGTATCGGACAGGTCCTGCACATCCCGGCCGTAGATACCGAAGGCGGGAAGCCCCTTCTGGCTGTGTCCCGCCAGGACCGCCGCCAGGTAGACCGCCCCGGGACGGTCGGTTCCATTAAAACCCCAGACCGCCTTAATGGTGTGAGGATCCATATCCATGGTCTCGGAGCCGTAGCACCAGCAGGGGGTTACGGTGAGACTTACCCCTACCCCTTCCCGGGAGAACTTCTCGGCGCAGGCGGCCGCCTCCGCAACCCCGCCGATGGTGGAGTCGGCGATAACACACTCCACCTTACTACCGTCGGGGTGCCGCAGTTTCTCTCCTATCAATTTGGCCGCAGCTCGGGCCATCCCCATGGTAACCTCTTCAAGGGACTCCCGGACACCTCCAAGACGTCCATCTATGGTGGGGCGGATACCAATCCGGGGGGCCCCCGGTTTTAGCTTTCTATTTGCCATATTAGCTTACCTCCTATAATGTAATCGATTACATTATCACCCTGATTGGCTGAAAGGTCAAGAAAAAAGAGAAAAGGGCCTGTTCCCGAAGGAACAGGCCCCGAAAAAGAGTCTATCTGCACAAGCACCGATGATGCTTGCTTGTTAAAACCCTTCTAAAAGTAGCGCTTGAAAGCTTAGAAGGTACATCCTGTCTTCTCAGCGATGCTGTTCACCCTGGCCTGAAGCTCATCAGGCACACCCAGGATCTGATCGGTGGCTTTTCTGATCTTCGCCTCCGCATCCTTGATGGTGCCGTAATAGCCCTCTACATCATCCAGGGTCTTATCCAACTCATCGATCCCCGGAATAGAGGGAATATTAATATTAAGCTTATCGATGAGGGGATTGAGAATCTTCTCCGCCGCCTTCTTCACCACCCCGGTGGATGATTCTATCGCCTCTCCTACGGTGAAAGAGCCTACCAGAGGGATTTTAATCTTCTTGTCAAAGACCTTTTTGATCTCCGAGGTAACCGAGTCGATCTTGTCCAGGGGGCGCATGATCTTCTTGATTCCGCCGGTAACCTTGCTGATGGTTCCCACAGAATCAGCCAGGGCCTTCATGGTGCCTTCCACACTATCCTGGGCATCGTTGACCGTATCCAGCCCATTATTGAGCTTATCCAGAATTTTACTGATCTCTTTGGCGTCCCGCTCAACCTCTTTCATCACCGCTTCATTTTCGACTGTCTGGATACACTTGTTCAGCTTGATCACAGTCTGCCTTACAGACTCGAGACTGCCTTTCACCTCCCCCATGGTGCTTTTAATCTGATCCACCTTGGCTTTCACCTTTTTCATCATCTCCCTGCTGGGGGTAATGTAGGGGCGCTGCACCTTTTTCACCTTGCTTGAAGCTGCGGCTACCGGCTTATGGGACCGTCCAAGAACTGTTCCAGTAGTTGTAAAAACAGGACCTACAAAGGGGAGGCTTCCCATGGGACTCATCACAACCTTGATGGTTTGCATCTGCTCATCCAGCTGGATAATCTTGTCGGAAACATAGAAGAGATCTTCAATCCCCTGATGCCCCTTGTTCACCATTTTTGAAAGGCTAACCACCCGGCTGTTGGTCCTTTCATACTCTTTGATAGTGACAGCAAGCTTCTGCTCCAGATTGATAACCTGGCGGCTTACGTAGAGACGCTGCTTCATGAGCCCCGTATTTTTGTAGCCGGCAATCCACTTCTCTGCGTTGTCAAATGCAGCGATTCCCGCCTTCAGAGCTTCATCGTCCTTCAGGTTGGCGCCGTAACGCTGCCCCTCCTGGTAGTAGTACTCTGCAATACGTTCGGTAACTGCCGTCTTCTCCTCTTGAGCGGGTGCATAGGAAGATTCCCACTGGAGGGCGGACTCAAAAAGGCCATGGGCGGTAATCATATCCTCTACCTTCCCGCTGGAAGCGATGGAAATCCCCTGGTCGGTTAGGAGAACCGCTATCTGGTGCTTTGCCCGTGGAATACCCTCGGAGGCTGCACTGTTGTCGCTATTGTACTTGAGGGCAAGCTCGAAATAATTAATTGCCTCCTTCAGACTCTCAACAGTACCGAGGCGCTCCTCTTCCAGCCCAAGGGCAAGATAGACATCGGAGAGCTCCAGCTCCATGGCTGTCTTACCGGAAAGCGCTTCCTGGTTCTCTTTATCAAAGTTAAGGGCAATTGAGTAAGCTTTGATAGCTTTCAGAAGTACATCGGGGTCGGTGGAACCGTGAAAAGCGACAGCCCATCCGGAGAACTTTTCTGATATCGCCTTGCGGTCCTCTTCCAACTGGGGAGAGCCTTTCTCCGCAAACTTTGTGATCACCTTTTTCAAAAGCGCTTCCGCCCGATTCAATTCACCCTCTTCAATCGAGGCGTAACCCGATTCCAGAAAGACATCCCGGGCCTTCACCTTTTCGGATGCGTAAGCGGTGGTGTAATCTTCCAGGGGGATTGACCACTGCCACCCCTTGATCAAACCGAAGAGCTTTTTCCCCTGTACCAGGGGCAGACCGATCTTCTTCAAGTTGGCATAAAAATCCACCAGATTGCCGTAGGTGTCGTAGCGCTTCTCTACCACCTCCGGGACTCTGGAGGATTCACTCTCATTAAGGAAACCCTTGATGAGGCCCAACTCTTTCTCCGCATTATCCCGCAAAAACGCCTTCGCATTATCATACTCCGGATCTTCCATCAGCGATTCGGTGGCGTGAACCAGGGCTGCTGCGGGTCGGTTCTCATCCAGGGCTTTCCGTGCCAGATCAAGCTTTGCTTTTCCTGTGGAAGCACAGCTGGTAATGAACAGTAACGTAATAAGGGCCAGTAAGGCCGAACGTAACGGTTTTTTCATACTTCTCTCCTTTCTATTTCCTGTGGTATAGTATCAAGGCTATTATCCCTCCCCTTTCTTAACGGAGGTTTAAATTTCCCTGCCTTTTTTCTTCTCCTTCATTTAAGAATGATTTAAAGAAGCTGAGGGATACTGGGGGAGTAGCTAATGAGGATGGAACAAGCATGGAACAAGAAACAATATTGATAATAGAAGATAACAATAGACTTCGCAGATTTATGGCCAGCTCTCTCACCAGAGAGGGTTATCAGGTGCAGGAAGCAGAATCAGGGAAAGAGGCATACGAACAGCTGAAGAATAACCTTCTTGATCTGGTCTTGCTAGACCTGAGGCTGAACGATGCTAATGGAATTGACATTTTGCAAACCATCCGGCGACAAGATGACCATCTTCCGGTCATCATCGTCTCATCCATCAACGACAGGACGATGAAGGTAGATGGTTTTGAGATAGGATGCGATGACTACATCACCAAGCCCTTTTATGTGGAAGAGCTTTTGGTAAGGGTGAAGCGGCTGTTAAAACGTTCCTCCAATGGCTCCTGCTCTTCTGTGAGGGGGAAAAAGATAGAGGAGATAATCGAAAGCGGCCCTTTTAGCCTGAATATCCACGCTATGGAAATAAAAAAAGAGGGCAAAGCTTTGGAGATGCGGAAAAAGCTGTTTGAACTCTTCCTCTTTTTTCTCCAAAACCCCGATACAGTTTTTTCAAATGAGCAGATCCACAATCATGTATGGGGCAGCAGGGAAGAGTTCAGCGAAAACAGTCTTTATGTCCATATCCGCCAGCTCCGTCAGATCATTGAAGATGATCCTGCAAAACCTCGATATATCAAAACGGTCAGGAAGGCAGGGTATCGCTATTCAATGGGGGAATAGTTATTTTGAGAAGCACCCCCTCACGTTCCCCATCCAGAACTTTCACTTCTGAGCCAATCTCCTGGAGAAGACGCTTCGCAGCACCAAGCCCCTCACTGGATAGAAATCTTGGTATCACCTCTGCAGCGATTATAAGGGTATAAGAATTGTCTCTCTTTATACCGGTAAGAAGAATATCGGCTTCCTCTGGAGATAGTTCGGCCAGCTCGAAGAGCAGATTCTTTACCACAACAATAAGCAACAAAAGAGAGCCTCTCTTCATGGGGAAGTCTCCTTTTGCAATATCCCAATAAAAAATGGAACCTAAACTTCCATACGTATCAATTAATCTTGAAAAAGAGCTCTCAAGCTCATCCTGCAGGTAAAGAGTGGTCTCCTCTCCAGATCCGTTTAGAGCTGCCCAAATCTCCGCAGGATCACTCCTGATCTGATCATCCTGAACAAACCGGTGCATCATCCTTTCGAGGGTGAAAATCCACGCCCTCTCCAGGGCAATCTTGTTTTCAATAGCGCCGAAGGTGGTATTAAGGGAAAGATAGAGCTGTCCCAGGGCAAACAGGGTAAGAAGGAAAAGGAGGAGAGCCGGAACTCCCAGATAAAAAAACAGCTTCAATGCAGCACCTTTCCAGGTAGATCCCACTATCGCTTGATCCTTCTGTACAACCAGATAGCTGTTCCATTCAGAAAGCCAGGTTCCCCAGAGGGGATCGAGACCCGAATCGCCTGTACCGATGCTAATCCCTGCCGGACCTTCCCGGTTGCGGCTCAGTTGATCTAAAACATCACCAGAAAGCATCTCCTCTTCATGGGGCAGAGTTTGATAGACAATCTTGCCATCGCTCCGGATCAGGCTGAACGAGACAGACCGGGAAAGTTCAAAGGCCTCAATGATCCGGCCAAACTCCCTGGAGTCGATCCCAGCTCCGGTGACACCAATATAGCCTCCTTCCTGGTCGTAGATTGGAACGTTGACAAATATCCAGATCAGACCGGTTTCAGGATCGTGCCAGGAATCAATATTTCCTCCCTCTGCCTTTTCACGATAGAGATAATACCACCCATCCCGCGCTTTATTCTCCGGAGAGAGAGACAATATACGACCATCACTACTATAATAGGTTTCACTCTTGTCGCTAACCACGCTCGCATCAAGCAGTTTATACCGCATTTCCACCCCTTTCATGAAACTGATGGCCCGGTCAGGATCTTTTTCACCGGAAAGTATCCAATCCCGAAGAATATCATCCTCCAGCAGCTCCTCCCCCATCTTCAGATAACGATAGGCAGCGTACTCGAGCTTCGCCGCCACCGCCATGCCGGTAACCGGGAGCTCCCGTTCCACCACAAATTTACGCACCTGTAAAGCTCCCAGATAGGCACCAAAAGCGGTGATTGATAAAAAGATGATAAAAAGAGCCAGGGCAATGAGGAGGTAATAACGTAATTTATTCATCCCCTGCTCCTTGGTCTACCGGCTGGGAATGGGGAGCAGTGAGAGGCACGGTTAAAAGAAAAACGGCACCCGAATCTGATCCTATCAGTTCAAGATTACCACCACTCATTCTCGTCAATTCCCGGGCAACAAAAAGCCCCAGCCCTGTGGATGATTCTCCCCCGCTTGGAGTAGTTGATAGGGATTCGAAGCGACGAAAGAGGAGATGTCTCTCTGATTCGGGTATCCCCGGTCCATTATCCCGCACCTCAACAGAGAGATGATTACCGATGAGCACCTTCACTTCAATCTCCCCCTCCACTGGAGTATATTTAATCGCATTGTCAATCAGATTATAGAGAACTCCTTTGAAAGCTGTGGTATCGGTGCGTACCTGGATCGCTGTTTTCGGAACAGAGAAGTACAAGTGCTGTTTCTTACCCCCCGCCTTCTTTTGCATCTCCTTTTCCAGGGAGGAAAAAATCGGCCGGGGATCAATATCTTCCATGAACAGGGTGTGCCTGCCATCGGCTAATCGGAAAGAGATCAGCACGTTTCTCACAATATCACTTATCTCCTGACTGGATGCTTGAAGATCTTCCACAATTTCCGGCAACTCATCCAGGCTTAAAAGATGCTCCAGCTCCTGAACCCGGTTGATCAATATGGTCAGCGGGGTATTCACATTGTGGGTTAAGAAATAGAGAAAAACATTCTTCTCCTTCTCCGATTGACTAAGATCCCTGTTGTGGTGGGTAATCTCTCTCAGTTTGACAAGAGAAGCCATCCGTATCATCAACTCCCTTTCCTTAAAGGGGAGAGTAAGCATGTCGTTAACCCCGGCTGCATAGGCTTTTTCAACCAGGTCACCCCTGCCCTGTTTCAAAACCATCATAATGGGCAGCTCCATCATATTGTATTCTCCCCTCACAAGCCGGCAAAGCTGAATTGCCCGATCTCCCGCCCCGGTTGCGGAGAGGAGCAGTACATCTATCTGCCCCTGAGCTGCCCCTTTTAGAACCTGATAGTAATCAGATTCGATCGATACCGAAAAATGATCGGCCTGGAGCATTAGAGCCAGTCGTAAAGCATCTTCCCCGTGGGGATCAAAGATCCTGATCTTTCCAAAATTTGCATCTTCAGCCCGGGATAGTAAAAGCTTTTCGTCAACCATGAGGGGTTTTTCCTCTTCATAGCGGGCAATCCCGGTCTCGATAGTATCCCTCAACCGCTCCACCTCTTTGGTGATAACTCTTCCAGCCGCAGAAAGGGAAATATCTTTCCTGTACCGTTCCACAATCTTACCTGCTGCGGCAATTGTTTCCAGAGGGAAGGATATCCGGCTTCCCAAATCATTGATAATGGTATTCCGAAGCGTGGTAAGATTGGTCAGTCCGGGGCTACCGCTTTTTTCCATCACTCCGGGTATAGCCTCCCTTCGGTACCGGAGAAGAAATAATATCGTAAGCAGAATCAGACTAGAAAGGAGTCCCAACATGTGCTGGTCTTCCTCAAATTGCACAATCCGAAAGTTGATGTAGCCAAAGAGAATATCGGTAACCATGACCAGAATCCAGGGAGCGAAGGATAGTAGCAGCCACAAGAGCTGGATGGAGCCTTCCCTGATTCCTCTGTAGAGCCTTGTTATCAAAAAGAGAAGGATGGCAAAAGTGAGGAGGTTTAGCCCATCGGCAAACTCATATGGCAGGATAAAAAAAGAGAGCAGAGTCATCAAGAGAATTACCAGAACCGCAACTCTTAAAAAAAGCACCCCCCCTTTACCAAGCCAGGGGTTTAGCAACACCTTCCCAAAAACAATAGCAGAAAGCAGGTTAAACGAGATGGAGAGGGGAAAGAGCCATTCGGGGTAGGTATAGGGATCGATTAAATGGAGAAGAATACGGCTCTGACGAAGGGAGAAAAAGAATATCGAGCCGAGGAAAAGGGCGGCAGCAAAGAAGTAACTTTTTTTCAGGAAAAAGCCGGAGCCAGCAAGGAAAAGGAGAAGGGCCAGGCCAAATCCGTAGAGCAGTGCTGTCCGTGAATGTTCGGCTGAAAGACGATGAAAGAAGGAAAGCGGATTACTAAGGTGGGGAGCTACAGCAATCCCCCTGGGGCCATGATACTCCAGAAGCAGCTCTCTCTTTTCTCCTGGCTCTAATGATATGGGAAAGGCCGCCCGCCTGTAGCGAACAGGTGATTCTGAGAGGGGAACAATATCTCCATGCCGGGCCAGGGTAATCGCTCCCTGTTGCGCCGGTTTCAATAATTCGGTGTAGTAATTGCTGCCAAAATTGTGGAGGATCAGTTCCTGATGACGGTTTGTCTGGTTGGTCAGCTCGAGAAAGAGATAGACATAGTTCGCTTCAGCGAAAATCCGATCCTCTTCAAAGGGCTGAAACGAATCATCCCGGCCGGTCAATTCAAGAGCGGTTCGCCTATCCTCACCGCTGGATACCCATTGCCGTATGGTCACCGGAATTTTGCCGGAAGCTGTATCGGTAGAAATCAGGAGAGCTGATAGAACTATTCCGATAAGGGAAAAGAGAGCCAGAATAGAGAAGAGAAGGGTCAGTTTAATCTCTTTGCCTCTTATAGCCTCGCTGTTCATGGCCTCAGGTCAACCTCCATTTTTTCCAGAAGAGAGGCGAGTTCGCCACCATCCCAGGTTTCCACCGAGACCAGGAGCTGCCCTGAGCCAAGAGATTCCCTGATTCGCTCCGGCAGACGCAGAGCATCAACCTTCCCTGTGCGGGGAAGAAAAATGAGAAAAAGAGAATCACCAATACGGCTGGCCATATCTGTATCCCGGAGATTCTGACGAATGAGTTCAAGAAACTCCTTGAAAGCAGAATGGCCTGAAGCAAAATGAACCGTTCCGCTCTTTTTACCGCCGGGATGAACAGCTCCAGGCCGGAAGGAGAGAAGTACCAGAGAAAAAAGCTTTCCATACCGCTGAAAAAGGACTATCTCCTCTTCAATCCTCTTTTTAATAGCCGCCTCGTTAAAAAAAGATGTCAGCGGATCTCGAAGTTTTAGTTCGTCGGCTTCCCTTTTTGTTTCAGTAAGTTCCACCGTCATCTTTTCAAGGGAGCTGCGTAATTCAATGAGATCTTTGTGATCCTCCAGGAGGGCCACTGTTCCTCCCGCTTTTTCTTCATCCTTTATCGGGACAACCGTAAGCTTCTGCTTTCCCCCGTCTCTATATATCGATGTACGCTTTCCGGTTTGCAGGGCTTGCTCTTCGAGCCTGGAAATCGATACTTCATCCCACCGCCCGTTGCTTGCCCTTTGATCCCTTTCGCTATCCCACCAGGAGAGGGGCAGGGGGAGAGCTTTTAGCAGATTACGATAGAAGGTAGTCTCCTCTTCCCTGGCCGCCACTTCCCGCCTGACCCATATACGCAATGAAAGGTACCAAAGGCCGATGAGAAGAGCGAGTATCAGAATTCCCAAAGCAAGCTTCAAATAGAGGGGAGAGACCGGATCGATTGAAGAGTGATCAAAACTTTTCCACACCTTCCACTTTCTGTGAATTCCCTCAAGCCTTCCGCTGTTCCACAATTGTGCCAGGGTATCATTAAGCATGGCAAGAAGTTCACCGTTCCCCTTTTGTACTGCAAATCGATACTCCATGGTAAAAAGGGGCCTGCCAATATTCTTTATTCCCGAAAGGCCGAGCCCTCGAATGGTCCTCTCACCCAGGGAGAAGGGGGCAATGGTGTAATCGGCCTCCCCGGCTGCTACCATCTTTAGCGCCCGGGAGAAGGAAGAGGTGAGCTTCATGGATCGGTCCAGGCCATGGGGGGAGAGAAAAGATTCTATGATAGCATCCCCCGCAAGAACTGCTGCGTTAT
>CAYMWV010000075.1:11853-15370 GCA_964394395.1 uncultured Sediminispirochaeta sp. | reverse complement strand
TCGTCAAAGGAGCTGCAGTCAGCTTCAAAGGCAGTTGCACAAGCTGCTTCGAAAACTTCAATCCCCTTGCTCCGTCCCCCCACTTCCTTGCCCCTCTCCAGCAGGGTGACGGAAAAGCCCGCCTGTTGCAGTACCAGGGCTGCAAAGATCCCCCCAGGACCGCTTCCCACAACCACCGCGGGGCGCCCCCTTCGATCTCTGCCGATGGAGGGGATCTCCAGCCGGGCTTGCTTGGGTTTCTCCCCCCCCTTTAAGCTGGTAGAGGATACTCCAACGGATAGTTGCCAGCGGATATCGGCTTTCTTGCGGGCATCCAGGCTCTTCTTCTCCATGGTGTAGGTGAAGTGATCGATCCCCAGCTTCTTCTGTATGAGGCGACGGATCTCCTGTTCTGGATAATCGGTGGGCAGGTTCATGGAGAGGGTGCGGTATCCCACAGGGCTATCCCTTTTTGGTTCCGCCAGTGGAACTGTAGGCGGAGGTGGGGGCGGAGTCGTGGTTAGAGTCCGAAAAAGATATCATCATAAGATATGATATGATCATTTCTATTTTGGGTACCTGATTTGTATCGAAGATAAGAGGCCTCCGTAGTAATATGATGAAACGATGATATTATGTTTACCTTTGCCCTATTCGTAAAAATGGGATTGTTTTCATCCTGGAGTACCCACAGTAAGCTTCAAGCGCCCCTGCCGATCTCTGCCTCCTTCAACCCATCGATGTTCAATCAGCTGACAATAAACGCCCACCGGTAAAACCGGTGGTTTTACGGCGCCCCCAGGAAGGGGCTTTACAGCGGCTAGTAGCCGCTGTCGGTGGTCGTGTGTTGAAAGGTATCATATCCTTCCCCACGGATTCTACCGGATAGAGAGATACCGTGTTGTTCTGGATACGCCAACTCATCTGCATCCCATACTATCAGAGAAGCCACCTACCCGCTTGACAGGTTTTGATTGTAATTTTACAATTATACCCAGGAGATTAACATGAAAGAACAGACATTTCCCCAGGATTTTCTCTGGGGCACAGCAACGGCTAGTTATCAGGTAGAGGGAGCCGCCTGGGCTGATGGGCGGGGAGAGAGCATCTGGGACCGATTCGCCCGCACCCCGGGGAAGGTGTTCGCCGGTGAAAATGGCGATGTGTCGGTGGATCAATACCACCGTTACGGCGAGGACATTGAACTGATGAAGGCGGCGGGCCTCCAGGCCTATCGCTTCTCCATCGCCTGGCCCAGGATTATCCCCAATGGTACTGGCGAGGTTAACCCGAAAGGAATTGACTACTATCGCCGCCTGGCCCAGGCCCTGTTGGATGCGGGGATTCGGCCTGTAGCAACACTCTATCACTGGGACCTGCCCCAGATCCTTCAGGACCGGGGTGGATGGGCAGAACGGTCCACTGCGGAGGCCTTCGCAGCTTATGCCAAGGTGTGCTTTGAAAAGCTGGGGGATCTGATTCAGGAGTGGATCACCCTGAATGAGCCTTGGTGTTCCGCCTATCACGGCTACTCCAGCGGCCAACACGCCCCGGGCATTGTAGACGAGGATCAGGCCACCCGGGCGGTACACCACCTCAATCTGGCTCACGGCTTGGCAGTCCGGGCCTTTCGGGAAGGAGGACACCCCGGGAGGATCGGCATCACCTGGAACCTGGCCACCCCCCGGCCCGCCACAAAGCGCAAAGAGGACCTGAAGGCTGCCAAGCTCGCTGCAGACCGGGACAGCCGGATGTTTACCGGTCCGGTGAGCGGGAAGGGGTATCCTCAGGAGTACCTAGAGACTGCGGGGCTACAGGTGCCGGTGCAGGAGGGAGATCTGGAGCTTATTAGTCAGGGCATCGATTTTGTTGGGCTCAACTACTATTTTGAAACCCCGGTAGTATGGGATGAGAGCTCCCGGTTCAAGTATCGGGCAGTCCCCTCTTACCAAACCGTGACAGCCATGGGCTGGCCCATTGTTCCCGACGGGCTCTACCGGCTGCTTCGCTGGCTATCTGAGGAGATGCCCGGGGTGCCCATCTACATTACCGAGAACGGCTGTGCCCGGGAGGATGCGGTAGAGATCGACCCGCCGGCAGAGCAGCCGGGAGGGAAACGGGTCCACGACCCGGAACGGATCGAGTATCTGAAGCAACATTTTGGTGCGGCTGCCAAGGCAATCGCCGACGGCGTTCCTTTGAAGGGTTACTATCTCTGGTCCTTTATCGATAACTTTGAGTGGGCCTTCGGCTATTCCAAACGGTTCGGGGTCATCTACTGCGACTACGCCACCCTGGAGCGAATTCCAAAGGACAGCTACTACTACCTCAGGGAAGTGATCGCCGGATATGAGCGTTTCCAGGCCTGAGCTCTATGCCGAGCAGGTGCTCTCGCTCCTCTTTACCGATCCCGGCCTAAGCCGGGCTGATCTGGCAGAGCGGCTTGGGGTAGACCGGGGGAATATCACCCGGGTTGTCCAGGGGCTCTTTGACCAGGGGCTCCTTGCTGAGGGGGCAGTGGCGGGGGGAGCTACTGGGCCAACCTCGGGGGCAGTGGTGGAGCCAACCGAATTACTGGGGACGGAGCAGCCATCCGGGCTGAAGACGTTCGGGACGAGGACGTCGCCCGGGCCGGGGACGGAGCAGCTCGAAACAGAGCAGCTCGAAAAAGCGGCTCCCGGAACAGCGGGGCGGCGTAAGATTCCCCTGGTTCTGAACGACCAGGAACTCACTTTTCTCGGAGTGGAGGTTCAAAATGAGGGGATCTCCGTTTGTGGTATCTCTCCTTACGGCGAATTTCTTGGCAGCAGGCGGTTTCTGAGCGTTGGGGGACGGAGCAAGGGGGGACGGAGCAAAGAGGGATTGCAGGGTAAGAAAGTAATCGACTCCATCACCCGGGCAATTCAGGCTGGAAAAGAGGAGATGGAGAGCTCTGGTCGCCGGGTCCTGGGGGCAGGAATCGGAATAAGCGGTCTGGTCGATCCTTTCAGGGGCCGGATTCTCTACTCCGAGGATCTGGGCATCAAGATCGATCCCCTGGAACTACAAAGCCCCCTGGAACAGGAACTGGGACTGCCGGTGGCGGTAGACAACGATGCCCGGTGCTGCTGCTACGATGTGATGACTTACGGTCCGTTCCGGCACCGTCGGAACTTTATCTACCTCTTTTGCGAAACCGAAGAGGATCCTGACGACCCCAGCCTCTTCGCTCGATTCGCCCTGGGCAGCGCCCTGGTTCTGGAGGGTAAACTTCACCACGGCAGCCACAGCACCGCTGGAGAGTTTCGAAGCCTCTATGCTCCCGGTGATGTTCAGTGTCAGTTTGCCCCCCTGGGAAAGGGGGGGATCAGGGGACTTCGGTCCAACTTGGAAGGGCGTAATCGCTTACTTGCGGAACTGAGCCAGCACCTTGGTTTTCTGGCAAACTACCTGGATCTGGAGGCAATCTTTCTGGGAGGGGGTATTGAGGAGTACCGGCAGGAAATAGAACCACTTCTTGAGAAAGCACTCCATACCACCTGGCTCTACGCAGACCGGT